>JBJMWF010000209.1:0-13866 GCA_045810265.1 Vitreoscilla sp.
ACCGTTGAGGCCGAGGTGCCTCGCCCCAAGGTGCCTGGCATGTTTTCGCCCGCGTCGCGATGCCGGCGATCGAGACTCCTTCTTCGCGGACGAGAACGTGCCTGGCGCCGATCCCCCGCGGGCCCGGCGTCAGGCACCACACCGAGTCGCCGCCAGCCGATCCTCCGATGGCGGCATCAGTCGCGGCGACTCGGTGCGATGCCAGGCACCTCCAGCACCGATCCGGCGTGTCGACGACCTGTGTTGGCGCCGCGCCCCACCGATCGGCGAACAATGAAAAAAAAAGGCCTCGCGAAGCGAGCCTTGAAGGAGCGGAGGGCGCGCTTTCTGCGCGCTGCAGGCTCACGCGTTGGCGCGATGACCGATCACGGTCACGTGCTGCACGGCCACATGCGCCTGGCCGTAGGGCGCCATGGCCAGACTGTCCGCGGCGGCGTACTGCTTCGTGGCGATGCCGTTCATGCCGGCGACGGTCGCCGCGGTCATGAGGACGGACAGGACGAGGGCGGCGGCTTGGGCGGTGGTCTTGGTCATGGTGGGCTCCTGGTGTCTGGTGGGTTGGTCCGGATGCGTTTCCTGATCCGATGAGTGAACTCTAGGAGCCCCGGCACGCTTCGCAAACCGGCTTGCGACGAGCCGCGCCGGCCGCGGCGCCAAGCGCAATTTCGGCCGACGGACCGTCAGCCCGGGCGCTGCTGCGGCGTGAACGCCGCGATCGTGCCGGCCCGGATCACCTCGAGGAACCGTCGCAGCCGCGCCGGGTGGAAGCGGGCCTTCGGATAGACCAGGTAGACCGGCAGCGGCGCGGCGCGCCACTGCGGCGCCAGGTGCACCAGCCTGCCTTGGGCGATGTCCTCTGCCACCAGCCACGCCGAGGCGATCGCCGCGCCGACACCCATCACCGCAGCCGAGCGCAGTGCGTAGAGACTGTCGGTGCTCATGCGCGGTGCGATCGCGAACCGCGCGTCGGGGCCACCGGCCAGCGACGACAGCGAGACCTCGGTGCGGTAGTACGGCCGCAGCGCCAGCCAAGGCAGCCCAGCCAGGTCCGACGGCGCCAGGTCCGCCGCCAGGCCCTTGGCCAGCGCCGGGGTCGCGACGACGATGCGAGGCACCTCGGCCAGCCGGATCGCGACGACGGACTGGTCGTCGATCTGGCCCACCTGGATCGCGCAGTCGATGCCCTCGGCGATGAAATCGGGCCGGCGGTCGTGCAACAGCCACTCGACATTGACCCGCGGGTAGCGCGCCAGGTAGTCGGCCAGCGGCGCCACGAGTTGCTGCTGGCCGAACGCATGCGGCGCGATGACGCGCAGCGTGCCCTCGGGTTCGTCGCCCGCGCCGCGCATGTCGGCCTCGAACGCATGCCAGTTGGCGAGCAGCTCGCGCGCGCGCTCGAGGCAGCGCTGGCCGTCCTCGGTCAGGGTCATCGAGTGCGTCGACCGACGCAGCAAGCGCACGCCCAATGACCGTTCCAGCGCTTGAAGGCGCCGGCTGACGGTCGGCTGCGTGGTGCGCAGTTGCGCGGCCGCTGCCGAGAGGCTGCCGGCATCGACGATGCGCACGAAAGTCTCCATCAGCTCGAAGCGGTCTATCGCGGAATGGCTTGTGGTCATGCGCCAAGCGTATAGCAATTGTTCGCCCGGCTCGTCTACCCGCCGATGCGTCATCTCGACAGAATGCAACCACTCCCCGATCCAACAGGCATCGACCCCATGACCACCATTCACACGACGCATACCCCGCCTGCCCCGGCCTTGACCTTGCCGCTGGTCGGCTTGCTGGCGACGGGGGCCGGCCTGTCGGTGGCTGCGCTCTACTACAGCCAGCCGATGCTGGGCGAACTGGGCGCCGACATCGGCGTCTCGGCGCGCGAGATCGGTCTGGTGCCAACGCTCACCCAGCTCGGCTACGCCGCGGGCATCTTCTTGCTGGCGCCGCTGGGCGACCGCTTCGACCGGCGGCGCATCATCTTGCTGAAGGCGGCGGCGCTCATCGTGGCCTTGCTGGCCGCCGGCGCCTCGTCCTCGCTCGGATTGCTGCTGGTCGCAAGCCTGTCGATCGGCCTGGCGGCGACGATGGCACAGGACATCGTGCCCGCCGCCGCGACGCTCGCGCCGGAAGCGCAGCGCGGCAAGATCGTCGGCACCGTGATGACGGGCCTGCTGATGGGCATCCTGCTGTCGCGCGTGGTCAGCGGCTTCGTCGCTTCGCACTTCGGCTGGCGTTCGATGTTCGTCGCCGCCGCGGTCAGCATCGCCGGGTTCGCGGCGGTCGCATGGCGCGCGCTGCCGCGCTTTCGGCCGACGACGCAGCTGCACTACACGGCGCTGCTGGCCTCGTCGGCGCACCTGTGGAAGCGCCACGGGGCGCTGCGGCGAGCCGCGCTCGCGCAAGGCCTGCTGGCCGTCGGATTCAGCGCGTTCTGGTCGACGCTGGCCGTGATGCTGCACTCGTCGAACTGGCACCTGGGCAGTGCCGCCGCCGGCGCCTTCGGCCTGGCTGGCGCGGCCGGCGCGCTGGTCGCGCCCGTCGCCGGACGGCTCGCCGACAGCCGCGGCCCCGAGCTCGTCACCCGCATCGGCACCAGCCTGGTCGCGCTGTCGTTTCTGATGATGGCTGCCGGCGGACTGCTGCCGCTGCAGGCGCAGCTGTGGGTCATCGGCGTCGGCGCCGTGGCTTTCGATCTCGGCGCCCAGGCGACGCTGATCTCGCACCAGAGCATCGTCTACGGCATCGACCCGGGCGCGCGCAGCCGCCTCAACGCACTGCTGTTCACGGGCATGTTCATCGGCATGTCCAGCGGTGCCGCGCTCGGCAGCCTGGCGCTGGCGCAATGGGGCTGGCCCGGCGTGATGCTGTTGTCCGCGGCCAGCGCGATGCTGGCGCTCATCGTGCGGCTGTGGCCGTCGAAGAAGCCGGCCTGAGCCGCGAGACCCGGAACTCAGGCCGCGACCTCGAAGCCCAGCGACTTCAACGCGATCTCGGCCGCCTCCCGATCCTGCCGGGCGTTGCCGCCCGAGATGCCGATGCCGCCGACGACGCGCCCGTCGACGACGATGGGCACCCCGCCACCAACCGCGACCAGGCGCGGCTGGTGCGCGAGCTGCGCCACCTGAGGATCGGCGATGACGTCGCTCCAGACATGCGTGGGCAAGCCGAAGGACGCGGCTGTCCACGCCTTGTCGATGGCCACGTTGACGGTGAGAAAGGGGGCGCCGTCATCGCGCGCGAGGGCGCTCAGGTGGCCGCCGGCGTCGGTGACCGCGATGGTCACCTTCAGGCCGATGTCGCGCGTGGCGGCACTGGCGGCGGCGATCAGCGCGTCGGCCGACTCGCGCGAGATGGAGGCCGTGGGGAAGGTGGTGTTCATGGCGGAATGTGTGGTGGGTGGATGGGTGTTCAGAAGCCTTCGAGCACGACCTTGCCCTGCGCCTTGCCGCTCTCGATGAAGGCGTGCGCCTTGAGCAGGTTGGCCGCGTTGATGGCACCGAAGTGCGCGCCGGCGGTGGTCCGGATGCGGCCGGCGTCGACCAGCGCCGCGACCTGTGCCAGCAGCTTGCCCTGTTCGGCCATGTCAGCGGTGCCGAACATCGACCGCGTGAACATCAGCTCCCAGTGCAGCGACAGCGCCTTCTGCTTCATCGCCATCGGGTCCAGGCCCGCCATGTCGTCGATGACGCCGATGGCGCCCTGCGGCTTCAGGCTCTCGATGATCTGGGCGTAGTGCTTGTCGGTGTGCGTCAGCGCGGCGACGTAGTCGACCTGGCCGTGGCCACCGGCCTGCAGGGCCTGGGCGAGCGGCTGCGCGTGGTCGATCACGGCGTGCGCGCCGAGCTCCATGCACCAGGCCTGCGTCTCGGGACGCGAGGCGGTCGCGATCACCTTCAGCTGCGTCAGCTGGCGCGCGAGCTGGATCAGGATGGAGCCCACGCCGCCAGCGCCGCCGACGATCATCAGCGACTGCCCAGCGCCGCCACCCTGCGGCACGCGCAGGCGATCGAACAGCAGTTCCCAGGCGGTGATGGCGGTGAGCGGCAGTGCGGCCGCCTGGCCGTCTTCCAGCGACGCCGGCGCGCGTGCGGCGATGCGCTCGTCGACGACATGCAGCTCGCTGTTGGCGCCGGGCCGGGTGATCGAGCCGGCATAGAACACGCGGTCGCCCGGTCGGAAGCCGGCGACGTCGGCACCCACGGCCTCGACGATGCCGACGGCATCCCAGCCCAGCACCTTGGCCTGGCCGGCCGGCGGCGCGGTGTTCCTGCGCACCTTGGTGTCGACCGGGTTGACCGAGACGGCCTTCACGCGCACCAGCAGGTCGCGCAGGCCGGCCTGCGGCGCGGGAAGCTCGAGGTCTTCGAGGGCGCCCGGCTGGTCCACGGGCAGGTTGTGGTGGTATCCGATGGCTTTCATGGCAACTCCTGTTGATCGATGACCGGACTTTAGGACGGTAACGGCAGGTTGATAAGATGCCTCCTAAAGCCATCAGTTTCAAATGAAAATTGAGAATCTCGCCGACCTGCAGGTCTTGGTCCACACCGCCCGTGGCGGCACGCTCACTGCGGCCGCACGCACGCTGGGCATCACCCCGGCCGCCGCCAGCGCCACGCTCAAGCGCCTCGAGGCGCAGCTGGGGACGCGCCTGTTCGAGCGCTCCACCCGGGCGATGCGCCTGACGCCCCCGGGCCAGATCCTGCTGGACTACGCGCAGCGCGCCTTCGAGCTGCTGGCCGAGGGCGAGTCGCAGCTCGACGCTGACCGCGGTGCGCTGGTGGGCACCGTGCGCGTGGCCGCGCCGTCCGACCTGACGCGCACGCTGCTGCTGCCGCTGTTCGACGAGTTCATGCAGGCGCATCCCGGACTGCAGCTGCAGCTGTCGGTGGCCGACCGCGTGCTCGACGTGCTGCGCGACGAGGTCGACGTCGCCATCCGCTACGGGGCACTGGCCGATTCCCGCCTGGTCGCGCGCCAGCTCGCCCCCGCGCGACCGGTCTGCAGCGCCGCCCCCGACTACCTGCGCCGGCACGGCACGCCCCGCACGCCACAGGACTTGCTCCGCCACAACTGCATCACCTTCGATCGCGGCGGCCGTCGCCACCGCGCCTGGCGCTTCTGCCGCGATGGCCAGTGGACGGAGGTGCGTGTCGATGGCGACCGCAGCGTCGACGACGCCTCGCTGGCCCGCGAATGGGCGCTGGCCGGTGCAGGGGTGATCCTGAAATCTGGCATCGACCAGCGCCGCGACCTGGAGCGCGGTGCGCTGGTGTCCCTGCTGACCGACTGGCAGACCGAGCCCTACCCGTTGCACGCCCTGTTGCCCAGCAACCGTTTCGTGCCGAACCGGGTGCGTGCGCTGGTCGATTTCCTCGCCGCGCGCTTCCAGGCGATCAGCGCAGACCCAGGCGCGTCAGCTTCTTGATCAGGCCCACCGCGAGACGCTCGTTTCCAGCGGCTTTCAGGGAAATTCGCCCAACAAGCGCGCCGCGCCGCGCCGGTTCCTGTGGACATAGGCACAATGCCGCCTCGCGCCGCGTCGGCGTCCCATGCCGGGACGACGGTGAGCGTCAACGTCCCAAGGTCTCGCCATGAGCGCCCATTCCAGCCCTGCCGCTTCCACCGCCCGCGCGGCCGTCACCTTGCCCAAGTTGCGCGAAATGCGTGCCCGCGGCGAGAAGATCGCCATGCTCACCTGCTACGACGCCACCTTCGCCCAGACGCTGGACGAGGCCGGTGTCGACACGCTGCTGGTGGGCGACTCGCTGGGCAATGTGCTGCAGGGCCGCACCAGCACGCTGGCCGTGACGCTGGCCGACATGGCGTATCACACCGAATGCGTGGCCCGGATGCAGCCTTCGGCGTGGCTGATCGCCGACATGCCATTCGGCAGCTACGAGAACGGCAAGGGGCCGGCGCTGGATGCCGCGGTCACCCTGATGCGCGCCGGTGCGCGCATGGTCAAGCTCGAGGGCGGCGGCTGGACGGCCGAGATCGTGTCGCACCTGGTGGCGCGCGGCGTCCCGGTGTGTGCACACCTGGGGTTGACGCCGCAGCGCGTGCACGCCATCGGCGGCTACCGCGTGCAGGGCAAGGACGGCGACAGCGGCGCCGTGCTGCGCCGCGAGGCGCGCGAACTGGCCGAGGCCGGCGCCGCCATGATGGTGTTCGAGATGGTGCCCGCCGCGCTCGCGACCGAGATCACCAACGAGAATCCCGAGCTGATGACCATCGGCATCGGTGCCGGCGGCGGGACGTCCGGCCAGGTGCTCGTGCTGCACGACATGCTGGGTCTGGGCTCCGGCCGCAAGCCGCGCTTCGTGCGCAACTTCATGGCCGAGGGCGGCTCGATTGCCGCCGCCATCGGGCGCTACGTGGCCGCGGTCAAGGACGGCAGCTTCCCGCAGGCCGACGTCCACACCTACTGATACAGCGCGAGGCGGCAGCATGCAAGTCATCCACACCATAGCCGACCTGCGCGCCGTGCTCGCCGGCTCGACCAAGACGGCGCTCGTGCCGACCATGGGCAACCTGCACGAAGGGCATCTCGCCCTGGTGCGCGAGGCCGCGCTGCACGGCTTTCCGGTGGTCGCGACGATCTTCGTCAACCGCCTGCAGTTCCTGCCGCACGAGGACTTCGACCAGTACCCGCGCACCCTGGAGCGCGACTGCGAGCTGCTCGAGGCGGCCGGCTGCGACATCGTGTTCGCGCCCAGCGAGCGCGAGCTCTATCCCGAGCCGCAGACCTTCAAGGTGACCCCGCCGTCGTCCATCGCCGACCTGCTGGAAGGCGAGTTCCGCCCCGGCTTCTTCACCGGCGTCTGCACGGTGGTGATGAAGCTGTTCCAGTGCGTGCAGCCGGCCGTCGCGGTGTTCGGCCAGAAGGACTACCAGCAGCTGATGGTGCTCAAGGCGATGGCGCGCCAGTTCGCGCTGCCGACCGAAGTCATCGGCGCGCCGACGATCCGTGCCAACGACGGCCTGGCGCTGTCCTCGCGCAATGGCTACCTGAGCGCCGAGGAGCGCGCCCAGTCCATCGCGCTGCCGCGCGCGCTGCTGGCCTGCGCGGCCGCGCTGCGCGAAGGCGCGCGCGACATCGCCGCCATCGAGCAGGCGCAGGTCGACGCGCTGGCCGCGCGCGGCTGGCAGCCCGACTACATCACGATCCGCCGCCGTACCGACCTGTTGCCACCGACGGACGACGACCTCGCCGCCAAGACCCCGCTGGTCGTGCTCGGCGCCGCCCGCCTGGGCAAGACGCGCCTGATCGACAACCTCGAGATCGAGCTCTGAGCCTGGCGCCGGCGTTCAGGCCGGAAACGCGCGCTCCAGCTCGTCGATCAGCGCGCCGACGTGGGCGACGGCGCCGTGGATCGGCGCGGGCGAGCTCATGTCGATGCCGGCGAGCTGCATCAGCTCCAGCGGCTTGAGGGTGCCGCCGGCCTTGAGCACCTGCAGCCAGCGCTGCACGGCGGCTGGCCCTTCCTCGGCCACCTGCGCCGCCATCGCAGTCGAGGCGACCAGGCCGACCGAATACGTGTACGCGTACAGGCCCATGTAGTAGTGCGGCTGGCGCATCCAGGTCATGCGCGCGCCGTCGTCGATCTCCAGGGTGTCGCCCCAGAACTCCTGCAGGATCTCGCCCTTGCAGCGATTGAGCAGCGTCGCCGTGACGGCCTGCCCGGCCTCGGCCGTCGCGTAGACGCGGTGCTGCAGCTCCGCCTCCAGCAGGTGGGTGACGAAGTTGTGGTGATAGGTTCCCAGCAACTGCATGATCACGCCGCGGCGCGTGCGCGGATCGTCGCAGGCGGCCAGGATGTGCCGCGCCAGCAGCATCTCGTGCATGATGGACGGCGCCTCGACGAAGGGCATCGACGGCCGCATGTTGACGTAGCGCTGGTGCTTCATCGCCAACCCGAAATGCGCGGCGTGTCCCAGCTCGTGCGCCAGCGTGAACACGTTGCGCGTCGTGTTGGCCCAGGTGACCAGGATGTACGGGTGCACGCCGTAGGGCGAGGCGCAGAACGCACCCGAGGACTTGCCCACGTTGTCCGCCCGATCGACCCAGCGCCCGGTCATCGCCTTGCGCGCGAACTCGACGTAATCCGCGCCCATCCCCTCCAGCGACGCCAGGATGGTCGCGCAGGCCTGCTCGTACGGGATGTGCGGCTCGAACTCGGGGTCGAGCGGCGCCTTGAGGTCGCAGTGCAGCATGCGATCCAGCCCGAGCACGCGGCGACGCAGGCGTGCGTAGCGCCGCATGTGCGGGGCCAGCCCGGTCCGGATCACCTGCAGGATGTCGGCGTAGAGCGCCTGCGGCACCTGGTGCGACTGCAGCAGGTAGTCCTCGGTGCTGCGGTAGTTGCGCAGCCGGGCGATCACGACGTTCTTCTTGACCTCGGTCGCGAAGGTCGCGGCGTAGGTGTTGTTGTAGGCCTTCAGGCCCGCGCCAAACGATTTCCAGGCACCGCGGCGAACGTCCACCGCAGGATGCGATTCGTAGGTGCCCTCGTACAGGTTGAACGAGTTGGGATGCTCGCGGCCCTGCGCATCGGTGAACGGCGCGAACTGGATGTCGCTGGACTTCGAGCGCCCGTAGATCATGTAAGGCGCGCCCAGCACCTCGCCGAGCGCGGCCAGCGCAGCTTCGGTGTCGGCGCCCAGGCGGTGCGGCCGGGCTTCGAGCAGGCGCTCCAGCGGAACCCGGTGCCCCGCCAGCAGGTCGTCCTCCTGCAGGAAGCGTTCGATGGTGCCGTCCGGCAACCCCAGTGTCTCGGAATCGACGAAGGCCAGGCTGGATGCGAGCCGCGCGCCGAGGGCGCTCACACGGGCCATGGCGGCCTGGAAGTCGGGGTTCGTCCCGTCCTGGGCGTTGCGCAAGTGGGCGTAGGTGCTCAGGCGCATGAAACGCGCCTGCAGTGTCTCCGCGGTGTCCAGGCAGCGCCGCAGCGTGGCGCCCGAGTCGCCGAGGCGCGCGCGGAACGGATCGAGCTCGCTGCGTGCCGCGTCCAGTGCGGCGAACTCGGTCTCCCAGTGCGCCGGCGAGGCGAACAGGTCGCCCAGGTCCCAGGTCATTTCCACGGGCACGTCGGCCCGCGCAAGACGGCTTTGCATGTCGCTTCGTCCAGTTGATCGACTTGCCTGGCTGGCCGCGGCCTCGCAGGCTGGCGGACACGTTAGCACGCATGCCTGGCGGCGTCGCGCCAGGCGGCCGATCGACGCGACGGAACCCGAGCGCGGCGCCGGGGCAATCGGGTAGGGCAAAATTCACGGATGAACGCATCCGTCTCCCCCATCCACATCCAGCGCCGCGACGCGGCGCCGGTCGACACGTCCTGCGGCCACGCGCATACCGAGCGCTGGAGCGTCGATGCGGTCCAAGCGCTGTTCGACCTGCCGTTCAACGACCTGATCCTGCAGGCGCAAGCCGTCCATCGCCAGCATTTCGCGCCCAACCAGGTCGAACTGGCGACGCTGCTGTCGATCAAGACCGGCGGCTGCCCGGAGGACTGCGGCTACTGCCCGCAGTCGGTGCACTACGACACCGGCGTCGACGCGACCAAGCTGATGGACGTCGAGGCCGTCGCGGCCGCCGCCCGCACCGCCAAGGAACATGGAGCGACGCGCTTTTGCATGGGCGCAGCCTGGCGCGCGCCGAAGGATCGCGACATCGAGGCCGTCTCGGCCATCGTGCGCGAGGTCAAGTCGCTGGGCCTGGAAGCTTGCTGCACCCTGGGCATGCTGACCGAGCCGCAGGCGAAGTCGCTCAAGGACGCCGGCCTGGACTACTACAACCACAACCTGGACACCGCCCCCGAAGCCTACGGCCGCGTCATCACCACGCGTGACTACCAGGACCGCCTGAACACCCTGGGCCACGTGCGCGGCGCCGGAATCAACGTGTGCAGCGGCGGGATCGTCGGCATGGGCGAGAGCCGCCGCGAGCGCGCCGGCCTGGTGGCGCAACTGGCCAACCTCGACCCGTATCCGGAGTCGGTGCCGATCAACGAGCTGGTGCGTGTCGAAGGCACGCCGATGGCCGAAGAAAAGCCGCTCGACCCGCTGGAATTCGTCCGCACGATCGCGGTGGCGCGCATCACGATGCCGCTGGCTCGCGTCCGCCTTTCGGCTGGTCGCCAGCAGATGAGCGAGGCCGTGCAGGCGCTGTGCTTCCTGGCCGGCGCCAACTCGGTGTTCTATGGCGAGAAGCTGCTGACGACCGGGAATCCGGACGTCGAGAAGGATCGGGCGCTGTTCGAGAAGCTGGGTGTGACGACGGCGGCGAGCCAGCACATCTGAGAGGTGGATCCTGCGCGAAGTCGCAGGATCCACCCCCGCCAGGGTGCGACCCGGCCGCGGTGGATTCTGGGACTGCGCTTCGCTCGGCGCAGAATGACGGGCGGGCGGTGCGGCCTATCGGCCGTGCGCGCGAACTGTCTGACGCGACTGCGTCTTCGCCCACCTTCCCTTGAACGTCGCGAACACGACCGCCGTCACCGCCAACGCCCACACGATCACCGCCCCCGAGGGCAGATCGAGCAACGCCGACAGCGCCAGGCCGACGGCATAGCCGACAGCGCCCACGCCATAGCCGGCGATCAAGCGCGGACGGCCCGACATGCCGCGAGTGGCCAGCGCCGGCACGATCAGGCTGGTGAACACCAGATAGACGCCCACCAGCTGCACCGATGCCGTCACCGCGATCGCGAAGGTCGCATAGAAGCCGAAGCGCCCGAGTCGTTCGACGACGCCGCTGACCATCGCCAGGCCGAGCACGACGGTCACCAGCCCCAGCCACAGGATCTGCGTCTTGCCGACCCACAGGATCTGGCCGACCAGCAAGTCCTTCAGGTGCTCGCCGCCATGCGGGTTGTTGGACAGCATCAGGATGCCCGCGCAGGACGCCAGCACGAACATCACGCCGATCAGGGCCTCCTGGATCTCGGGCCACATCTTCTCGGTCCAGGTCAGCAGCAAGGCACCGGCCAAGGCCGCCGCAACCGCTGCTGCCTGCACCGCGATGCCGCCTTCGGGCAGGCCCAGCGCGTCCGCGCCGATCACGCCCAGGCCGGCGATCTGCGCGATGGCCAGGTCGATGAAGACGATGCCCTTGTCCAGCACGCGCACGCCCAGCGCCACGTGCGTGACCAGCACCAGCAGGCCGGCGACCAGCGCCGGACCGAGGATGCCCCATTCGAGCGCGTTCCAGTTCATCGCGAACGCCCTCTCACTTGAGCGCGGCCAGCAGGCGCGCCACGGTGTCGTCGAACAGGCTCGTCAGGTCCTTGGCGCCATCCGTGCCGCCGACCGTGAAGGGGATCTTGACGGCGGGTATGTGCGCGTGTTCGCTGAGCCATTCGTCCGGCTTGGGATCCTGGTACGCCGAGTAGACGACCATCTTGACGGGACGCGCCTTCAGCGTCTCCAGCACTTCCTCCAGGTGCGACGCGCTCGGCTCGACGCCCGGCTTGGGCTCGAGCACCGCGACTTCGGTCAGGCCCAGCCAGTCTTCCATGTACGCGTAGGCCTTGTGGTGCGCGGCGATCGCCACGCCCTTCAGCGGCCTGGCCTGCGCGGCCCAACGCTGCAGGTTGGCCTGCCACTTCTGCGTGAAGGCGGCCGTGCGCTGCTGGTACTGCGCCGCATGCGCCGGGTCGACCAGCGCCATGCGCGCGCCGAGTGCGGTGGCCACCAGCGCGATGTTGCGCGGGTCCGTCTGGATGTGCGGGTTGCCCTGCGGGTGCACGTCGCCCTGGTTGCGGTCGACCTGCCTGGGCACGTCGAGCTTGCGCACGAAGTCGGCCGCCGAGAAGTTGCCGGGCTGGCCCGGCTGGAGCTTCGGATTGCCCGACTGCTGCAGCAGCACCGGCAGCCAGCCGATCTCGAGTTCGGCGCCGGTGCACACCACCATGTCGGCATTGCGGGCGCGCGAGATCAGGCTGGGCTTGGCCTGCACCTGGTGCGGGTCCTGCATCGCGCTGGTGGCGACGCCGACGTCGACGAGATCGCCGCCAAGCTCCTGCGCCAGCGCGCCCCATTCGGGCTCGCAGGCCAGCACCTTGACGGCGGCGTGGGCGGGCAGTGCGAATGCGGCGCACAGCGCGAGCGCCGCCAGCATGGGGGTCTTGAAGTGGAGTGTCATGACGAGTCGTTCCTTCGGATTCGGTGGATCAGTACGCATGCGCACCATGCGCGCCCAGCGCGGTCTGGTACTGCAGCAGGAATTGGTTGTCGACGAAGCCCTGGCGCGAGCGATCCTGCGCGAACTGCAGGCGAAAGCGGGCGAACTCGCTCTGGCTGAAGTCCACCATGATCGAGTTCTTGGTCGGGTGGTAACTCGTCGAGCGGAGTGCGAAGTCGTTCGCGCCGTAGTCGGCGTGGCCCGGGTCCAGGCGCTCGGTGCGCAGGCCGACGCGCCACATCGGCATGAACTGGTACACGCCCTGGATGTAGCCGCCCGACTGCGTCTGGTGCAGCCCCGTCGGTACGGCGCCCTCGACTGCCAGGTCACCGCTTCGGCGGCTCTGGATGAACTCGCCCTGCAGCTTGAAGTAGGTGTGCGTGGCGTTGCCGTGCGGTGCCCACTTGAGCACGCCGTCGGCGATCACCATGTGCGTGCGGCCGCTGAACTGGTCGGTCAGCGCCAGGCCGTCGGTGCCGACGTCCTCCAGCGCCTGGCCGCTGGCCGAGGCCTGCAGGTAGGACAGGCCGGCACGCCACGAGGTGCTGTCGCCGATGTCGCCACCGGTGTGGAACGTGAACGCGGCCATGCCGGCGGCGTTGCGGCTGCCGTTGTCGCCGGGGAAGCTGCGGCCGCGGCCGGCTTCGAGGCCGAATTCCATGTACTGGTCGGTCGGAGCGAGCCAGTGCAGCTGCACGCCGTCGTCGGCGTATTGCGTGCCCAGCATGGCCTGGTAGGCGATCGGGTTGTCGACGAAATCCCAGGTGTGGCTGTGCTGGCTGTTGAGGTAGCCGATGCCCGAGAAGAAGCGGCCGGCCTTCAGCACGAAGCCGTTGGGCAGCGCCGTCGTCGTGATGAACGCCTCCTCCGCGGAGATGGTGTCGTCGCCGGTGATGGACAGGTTGATGTTGCCGGCCAGCCAGGGATCGATGTTGGCGGCCAGCGCGAGCTCGGACTCGGCCAGCGAGAAGCCGCGCGAGCCCACGCCTATCTCGGCGCCCGGCGGCAGCGCGAAGCCGGTGATGCGGGCCTGGCCGGGATCCTGCGACGTATGCGCGTACAGGCCCGACAGGATCAGCGAGATCTGCGGGTTGAACGCCGTGGCGCCGCCGCTGGCCTCGCCCGTGGGCGCGGCGACGCTGGTATCGACGGCCAGCGTCGCCGGCGGCGCGATCGGGGCGACGGACGCCGGCGATTCGGCGACGGCGGCTGTGGGAGCGGGGACGGACGCGGCGGCGACCGGCGCGCCGGCGTTCGCGGCCTTGGCCTTGGCGAGCTCGGCCTGCGTGTCGTGCAACTGCGATTCGAGTGCGCCCAGGCGCTTGTCGTAGTCGGACTTCATCGCGGCCAGCGCCTTCTTCAGGTCGGCGATGTCGCTGGCCGGCGAGGCAAGCGCCGCGCTCTGCAGGCCGACGGCCAGCGTGAGCGCGGCGACCAGGCGCAGTGGAGAGAACGGCGAGGCCGGCGCGCACGACGGGCGGGCGCTGGCAAGGGGCTGGGCAAACATGGACGGATCTCCCGACTCGCGTGCGCGCTCGCGCGTCAGGCGCGAGTGGGCACGGGAGTCGTCGGGGCGCGCGGCCGGTCAGGCGGCGGGCCGGGGTGCAGGTGAGCGAACCAGGAAGGTTCGAGGCGTCCGTCGCGCGCGGGGCAGCGAACGGAAAGCGGGCGTCAGGCGGTGAGGGCCCGCA
>JBJMWF010000210.1:0-8733 GCA_045810265.1 Vitreoscilla sp.
CATGAAGACCCAGCAGATCTCTCCGGACATCATGGAGCACTATCTCGTGGGGGTCACGGGGTTCAACTCTTCCGGCGATAACGGGTGGCCTCAGTGGCAATACGGCGCACCGGACGGTGGCTTCGTGACGCAGTTCTCGAGCGACGTCGCGGCCGTGGGCGCCGTGCCGATGTTCACCCTGTTCCAGATGCCTTCCCTACGGGCTGGCGACGTCACCGTCATCAACGACGCGCCGTTCATGGCCGCCTACTGGGCGCAAGTCAAGTTGATGTACCAGAAGATCGGCGCGACCGGCCTGCCCGCCCTGGTCAACCTCGAGCCTGACTTCTGGGGCTTCGCCCAGGGCACCGCGCCCGGCGGCGACCCGGCAAAGTTGCCAGCGCGCGTGAGCACGGTGACGGAATGCGCCAGTCAGCCGGATACGGCCGTCGGCGTCGTGGGTTGCCTGTTGAAGCTCGGGCGGACGTACGCGCCCAAGGCGAGGATGGGCTTCCCTCCGTCGTTGTGGTCGGGGGATGCCAACGCCACCGGCACCTTCATGGCAAAACTCGGTGCAGACAAGGCTGACTTCATCGTGGCGCAGACGAGCGATCGTGATGCAGGTTGCTTTGAAGTCCCGACGCCCGTGGACGAGTGTGCGGGTCGCGGCAACGGCCCGTTCTACTGGGACGAGAACAACGTCACCACACCGAATTTCAACCAGAGCCTCAACGATTGGAGCACCGTGCGGAGCCACCTGGCCAACCTGCCCATCCTGTTCTGGCAGACGCCCATGGGCGTGCCCTCGACGACCCCGGGTGGAACTCCGAACCACTATCGAGACAACCGCGTCCACTACATGCTGACGCATCCAACGCAGTACACGGGTAGCGGCGTATTCGGGATCGTCTTCAGTCCCGGTGGATCTCTGCAGACTTCCATCGCCACTGACGCCGGCCAGTTCGCGAATCTGTTTCACGCCTACCTGGCGAACCCGGCTCCCTACCCCAATATTCCGGCGTCAGGCGCCAACTGAAGCACCGGTCGCGGAGTCCTGCCAAGCTTGGCGTCCAGCCGTCGACGACGATCGCTGTCTCTGCGGCGGCTGAGGCGAATCCTCGGCATGGCTGATGGGGCCACGCGCAATGTTGTCGAGCACCGCGCCTTCCTTTCTGGTCACCGCGTTTGCCGCGTCGACGCCGCGAACATCACACACAAAGGCGCCCCGCAAGCGCAGTTCCACACAACGGACCATCTCGCCCATGAACTCGAACATCCCATTCCGTATCGCGGCCATGCCGATCTCACAACGCCGCGTGCGCGCCCGCGGCCTGCTGTCGCTGGCCGCCCTGATCGCGCCACTGGCGATGGCTCAGACCACCCTCAGGATCGACCTCGCCAAGCCCGGCGTTCCCGTCAGCCCGACCTTGTACGGCCTGATGACCGAGGAAATCAACTACTCCTACGATGGCGGCTTGTACGCCGAGCTGGTGCGCAACCGCGTCTTCAAGGACGACAACAAGACGCCGGTGCACTGGTCGGTGGTGCAGGACGCCGGCGGCAGCGCCGCGATCGCGCTCGACCAACGCTACCCGGTCGCCGCCACCGCCCTGACCACCAGCCTGCGGCTCGACGCCGCGGGCGCCACGAAAGGCCACCGGGTTGGCATCGCCAACGACGGCTACTGGGGTATTCCGGTCAAGCCGAACACGCGCTACCGCGCCAGCTTCTACGCCAGGACCGCCGGCGCCGGCGGGGTGCCGCTGACCGTCAGCATCGAAAGCGAGGACGGCAAGACCGTGTACGCGCAGGCTGAGGGTGGCCGCATCGACGGCGAGTGGAAGCGCTACAGCGTGACGCTGACCACCGCCGCCAAGGTCCAGCCGACCGCCGCCGCGCGGCTGGTGATCTCCACCGAAAGCCCGGGCACCGTCTGGTTCAACCAGGTCTCGCTGTTCCCGCCGACCTACCACGACCGGCCGAACGGCAACCGGGTCGACCTGATGCAGAAGTTGGTCGACATGAAGCCGGGCTTCCTGCGCTTCCCGGGCGGGAACTACCTCGAGGGCGAGACCGTGGCGACCCGCTTCAAGTGGAAGGAAACCATCGGCCCGATCGAGCAGCGGCCCGGCCATCGCGGCACCTGGGGCTACCGCTCGTCCGACGGCATGGGCCTGCTCGAATTTCTCGAGTGGTGCGAGGACATGAAGGCCGAGCCCTTGCTGGCAGTGTTCGCCGGTTACTCGCTCTGGGGCGAGAACATTCCCGGCGGCCCGGGGCTGCAGCCTTTCGTGCAGGAAGCGCTCGACGAGATCGAATACGTGACCGGTGACGTCAGCACGACATGGGGCGCGCAGCGCGCCAGGGACGGCCATCCGGCGCCGTTCAAGCTGCGCTACGTCGAGATCGGCAACGAGGACGGCTTCGACAAGAAGAAGAACTACGACGCTCGCTACACCCAGTTCCACGACGCCATCAAGGCCAAGTACCCGCAGCTCAAGCTGATCTCCACGGTCAACGGCAAGGACTGGGTGGGCCAGCAGCAGCACCTGAGCAGCCGGGTGCCCGACCTGGTCGACGAGCACTACTACTACAACGTGATGGAGATGTTGAACGACGCCGCGCGCTACGACGGCTACGAGCGAAGCGGCCCGAAGGTCTTCATCGGCGAGTGGGCCGCGCGCGAAGGCGAGCCGACCACCAACCTGTACTCCGCACTGGCCGATGCCGCCTTCATGGTCGGCATGGAGCGCAATGCCGACGTCGTCGAGATGTCCTGCTATGCGCCGCTGCTGGTCAACGTCAGCCCGGGCGGCATGCAGTGGAAGAGCGATCTGATCGGCTACGACGTGCAGTCCAGCTACGGCTCGCCGTCGTACCACATGCAGAAATTGTTCCGCAACTACCTGGGCAATGTGTCGCTGCCCGTGACGGCTCAGAAGGTCAGCACGCAGACCTGGCAGCAGCCGGCCAGGGAGGAGACGCCGCAGGTGCTGCCGCCGGCCAAGCAAGTGCCGACCATGTTCTTCTCGGCGACCAGATCGGACCTGCGCGGCGAGATCTACCTGAAGGTCGTCAACTCGATCGGCACGGCGCAGGTGGTGCAAGTCGAGCTCGCCGGCGCCGGCAATGTGGCATCGGAAGGCAAGGCGATCGTGCTCTCTTCGGCGAACAAGGAAGACACCAACACCATCGCCGAGCCGACCAAGGTGGTGCCGGTGACCAGCACGGCGAGCGGGCTTGGCAAGCAGTTCAGCTATAGCTTCGCGCCGTATTCGGTGACCGTGCTGGTGTTGTCGCCCAAATAGGCCACTCTGCTCCGATCCCGCCATGGCGCTCAATGTGCGCCGCGGGGGAATCACGCGCCGATGGGGCGTTGGTGCAGCGAGCCAGCGTCGACTGAAGTATCCCCTTCCATGAATCCAGGTGCTCCTGACAGCCGCCTCGTGAGCCTCACGCCACGACTCGTGGTCCGTTGCGCTCAATGCGGGCTCTTGACGATCGGCGCGGGCCAGGGCGTCACGATCGCCGCGACCGCCACTGGGCGGAACGCGGCCACAACCGGTCAGTGGCGAAGGGCTGCTTGCGGGGTGGCCAATCGCTATCGCACCAAGGCAGCGATCTCCGCCGCGCTCAACGCGCCCGCGTGGATGCGGAAATCCTGGATGCGGCCATTGAACGGCGGATGCCCCCAGTTGCGGCCCAAGAACGTGACCTGGTCGCCGACCTGGCGCGGTGTCAGCAGGATGTCGTCGGACTTGGCCACTTCGCTGCCATCGACGTAGAGCCGGCCGGTCGTGCCCTGCAGCGTGACGGCCACATGGACCCAGCGCCTCGTGGGCAGGGCAGAGGGCGCTTCGATGACGTGGGCGTCGTTGTGCGTGGCCCCGAAGATCCCGAACGTCAGGCGGCCTCCCGCGCCGGCCTGGGGAGCGATATAGAGGCAAGAGTTGGCATCGGTGCCGGCAAAGAGCATGCAGGTGTCCCAGTGCAGTCCGTTCGCATAGGCCCACAGCGACACGCTGAAGTCGTCCAGGCCGGCGAACAGGCCTTGCGGGAGCTGCAGGCCCGAGGCCTTCCCGTCGAACGCGACGGCCTTGTCGCCGCTGCGCCCGTCGCCCCACGTCGCGTTGTCCAGCAGCTTGCCCTGGACGGTGCTCGAGGCGCCGTCGGCGGCCACGAGGGCGCCCGAGGTGCCCGTGTCGTTCATGCCGTTCAGCGGCATCGACAGGCGCGACTCGCCGGATGTCGCGACCCGGACCACGTTGGAGCCCTCGGTCGCGCTGGTCGCGCCCTGCGCGACGACCTGGTAGAACCACACGCCGCCCGGCGGTGTATCGGTATGGGTCAGGACCTGCTCGGCATCGACCGTGGTCAATGGGATGAAGGGGCCGTTGGCCGTCGGAGCGCGCTTGACGACATAGGAAGCGGCTCCCACGCTGCCCCACCACGACAGCAGGACGCGGCCGTCCTGCAGGTACCCCGTGAGGCCGGACGCCGGCTTCATCGGCCCGGCATAGGACGGGAGCCGATGGATCAGCGTCGGCCACCAGACGTCGTCGGTGCTGCCACCGTACTTGGGCTCCACCAACTTGGCGATGCGGGCGACGTTCGGCGCGGCCAGCCCCATGCGGTTGACGTAGTGGTTGTAGATCGGCTCCCAGGCGTTGCGGCCGTGCTGGAACGACTGGTTCACGGCCGTCCACCGATTCGTGTGCGGCTGGGACGGATCCTGCTCCGGCACGTAGGGCATCGGGTAGGTCTTGCCGTTCTCGTCGAGCAGGTTGGACCGCGCCACGTACTCGGCCGCCGACAGGAAGCGGTTGTTGTACAGCCCGTAGAGGTCGTCGCCCTGGTTCCAGGCCATCTCCATCAGGTCGCCGCCGAGCGACATGCCCAGCGTCGAGTGTCCCTGGTCGCGGCCGCTCTCCTCCCACTGCCCGAAGTGGCCGGGATGCATGTAGAAGACGCCGTGCAGGGCCGCGCCGTTGCCGAAGCTCCGGAGCGTGCCGCGGTTGTTGGCCGCATAGCAATCGCAGGCCAGCCGGTACAGGTCCGGTTTGTCGCAGAAGATGCCGATGGCCATGGCGCCGACGAGCGAGGCCAGGTCCCAGTTGGCGTGCGACCCGATGTTGCCCTTGTCGAGGAACCCGGACGAGACGGATGCGAAGACCGTGCTCAGCATGTCCTGGAAGCGCTTCAGGCTCTCCGGCGCCCAGCCCGGGTAGGTGCGCATGATCTCGCCGATCTGCGCGAGCTGGTGGCCCTGGATGCCGGCCAGGATGATGA
The DNA here is from genome assembly GCA_045810265.1 of Vitreoscilla sp. Taxonomy (GTDB): domain Bacteria; phylum Pseudomonadota; class Gammaproteobacteria; order Burkholderiales; family Burkholderiaceae_C; genus Scleromatobacter. Next base: position 5,269 of record JBJMWF010000210.1, read on the forward strand.
AGGTGTGGTCGTCATGGGCGGTCGATCCGGGAGGAACCGTCCCGAGTTCCTTCAGCGTGTTGGCCCAGGCGTCGAGGGTCGCCACCGCATCGTCGGCATAACGGTTGTCAGGGGGATCGGAGAGCTTCCAGCACAGCGCGAGCGACCAGGCGCGCGCGATGTCACCGTACAACCTGTCCGCACGGTGGTCGGCCCGATAGACCCCCTCCTGCGGCGAGGGCTTGACGTTCAAGGCGGCGGAACGATCGGCGCGCAGCTTGCTGTACCAGCTTGCCCATGGCTCCTGGCCGGCCTTGATGCGCGCGCGGATGCCGGCGGCGCCGTCGTCGGTGAGGAGCAGCCCGGGGTGGCGGAACACCCCGCTGACCGACGCCGGGACTGGAGCAGGCGGGGGCGCGGGCACGGACGTCGGTGCAGGTGCGGGTGCAGGTGCAGGTGCGGGTGCAGGTGCCGCCGCTGTCGGCGCGCCGCCGTGCCCCTCCGGCGTGGCACCCGGCGCTGGAGCTGACTGGCCCTCGCCTTCGACGCCCGCACTGCAGGAAGGCAACATCGGCAGCAACGGAAACAGGCCCAGGCCCAAGGAGAGGGCTCGACGCGAGGGATCGTGCGACGCATCGCGGTCCGCGGGGCGGGAGGGCTTGGTGGATTTTCGGGACACGTTCGCTCGCTTTCGTTAGTGGGGCAGAACCTATCCCAGCACCTCGCCCGTGTCATGACCGCGCAATGACATCACGCAGGACTCACCACCTGTTACTCGCCCCGCTGCACCATCGCCACGCCGCCCCCCGTCTCCGTCGAAGTCGCGGCGAGACGGATCGGTATTTCGCTATTTAGTTTTTGCATCGCACGAACTGCATTCACGGCCCAGCGAGAAACCGCGGCCTGCCAGGTTTTTCCCTAGTTAGTTCAGTCGTCGACCGAATTAGGATTGGTTGGTTGGTTGACTGATTGCGCGGCACGGCCGCAATTATTTTTGGCCGATTGATTTAACGTTATATCAGAACTGATGGATCAAGGGCCGCTACGACCTCTTGCACATCGACTGCCCGCAAGCCGCCGGCGCCACGGGAGCACTTCATGGGGTATCGCTACGGCCTCCTCTTCCATTCGACCAAGACCGCCGGCGGCCGTATGGACTTTGACTACTACCGCAATGCATCGGAATTGTCGGGATGCAAGCCCATGTACTGAGCTGCGTCCTTCCACAACGCTCGAGTCCGGAGGAGACAACCGGCCGAGCACTTTCAACCTTGAAAGGTAGAACATGAGAACCTTGATACCAGCACTACTGCTTGCCTTCGGAGCAAGCGCAGGCGGCCTCGCGCAGGCGCAAAGCTGCACGCCGACGGCCATCACGCCCTACATCAGCGCCAACGGCTCCTGGATTCGGACTTCATCGGCCACAGTCACTGCCGGCAACTCGGCCATCCTCGGCCCGCAGCCCGTGACCGGCGGCTCGTGGGCCTGGAGCGGCTGCAGAACATCAGGCTCGGCACGCCAGCAGACCATCACGCCCGCTGCCAGCTGCAAGGCCACCGCCACCTACACCAACACCTGCGGCGCCAAGACTACTCAGGCGTTCGCGATCACCGTGCCCAGCGCGGCCGCAGCGCAGGCCCAGGTCATGCCGAATCCCGGCATCAACCTGGGCAACACCTTTGATTCCTTCTGGGGGTATACGCCGCCGGCCAAAGCCCTGATCGACTCAATCAGGGATAGGGGGTTCAAGACCCTGCGCATACCCGTTGCGTGGGATTTCAATTCCACCAACGGAACGATCAATGCCACGTTCATGGCCCAAGTCAAGCAGACGGTCGACTGGGCCCTCGCCGATGGCCTGTACGTCGTCATCAACGACCACTATGACCTTGGCTGGTTCGAACGCAACGGCTTCAACTCCTACGACCCTGCGATCAACTCCAAGTTGATCAACATGTGGACCCAGATTGCGAACACCTTCAAATGGTACGACAGCAATAAATTGTCCTTCGCTGTCGCGAACGAACCTGACGCACCCTCCCAGGCGCAAACCAATGTGCTCTACCAATACGAGCAGAACTGGATCAACGCGATGCGCGCCAACGGCGGCGGCAATGCCGCTCGCTGGCTGATCGTGCAAGGGCCGAACACCAATATCGATGAAACGATCAACTGGGGGAAGAACCTACCTTCCGATCCGGCGAATAGGCGGATGGTCGAAGTGCACGTTTATGATCCCTTCGACTTCACCTTGATGGAAACAGATGAGTCGTGGGGAACCTGGAAAGCCTTCTGGGGATATAACTACAAGGTGAGCAAGCAGTTGACGAATCGCAATGTCACTCCGGGGAACGACGAAAGCCTCATTGATATCGAACTCGCCAAGATGCAATATTTCACGAACCTGGGCATCCCCGTGCTGATCGGCGAATATCGCGCGGGGGTAAAGCCGTCGAGCCTCGGCCTGACCGGGTCATACAAGGACCAGAACTACCGGTCAAGCACGCACTGGAACAAGTACGTGCAGAACAAGATCGCCAGCCTTGGGTTCAGTGGCACCGGCTGGAACATCCAATACGACCTCTTCGACGAGACGACCGGTGCGGTCCTTGACTGGAACATGCTTGGCGCCATGCTTGGCACTTCCGAAATTGCGCCGATTTCGGGGCTGTAGAGAAGCAGTCGCTCGCTCGGGGCAACCGTTCGGCATTTGCCCGAGGCAGGGCACAGTGATACTGCCGCCGCGACCTGCTGGGCCGCGCGCTTCGCAAGGGCATCTTCAGGGAAGAACTCCTTGCGCGCCGCGCGGCCGGGCGCGCCCTATGGTTTCGCAGGGCCGGTCAGGAGCAGCATCAGCACGCTGTGCGGCGCCAGTCGCGCTTGCAGTGTGGTGCTGGTGTCGCCCGTCTTCTTGCTCCACAGGTCGGACCAGCGGTAGACAGCCTGCTTGAAATCCACCGACCGTTTGCTCAGGTCATCGACCAGCCCTTGCTTCTGCCAGTCATGGTGAACGTCGGCAGCCTGGTTGGAGCGGTTCAGGAACATCAGCGCCCATTGGCCGCCGTCGAGCGGCTTGGCATAGATCTCCAGCGGACCGTCGACCATGACGCGCAGCGCCTGCACACCCAGCTTGTCCTGGTTCACCGCGATCACGCCGGGATTGGTCAGGATGCGGCGGGTCGCCTCTGACATGGTGCGCAGGTCGGCGCCCAGGATGAGGGGCGAGGCCATCATGGCCCAGATCGACAGGTGAGCGCGGTCTTCGTCCTCGCTCATGCCGTTGCCCACTTCGAGCATGTCCATATCGTTCCAGTGGCCGGGGCCTGCGAACTTGCGCAGGCCTGCCTGCTTGTCGAGGATGCGCAGCACGCCCAGACCCGTCGAGAAACCGGGACTGAATTCGCAGTCGAAGCAATTATAGATATCGGGCGTGGTGCGCCACGAATGGCCGACCTTGCCGGCCCACTCCCACGGCTTGCTCATGCC
>JBJMWF010000211.1:0-12382 GCA_045810265.1 Vitreoscilla sp.
TCGTAGGCAACCGCTACCGGCATGAGCTTTACGGTTTTGGCCTGATCGTGCGCCTTGGCCGAAACGGCGGAGATATGCACACCGAGTCGGCGCGGCGACGCAAACCCTGAACGCTCTGCATTCAGTTCGGCCAGCCCCTGCAAGAGCAGCGAACGGCCAAGTTCGTCGGCGAACACCTCGCCCAGCCTTTTGAGCGCCTTCGGCGGCAGCTCTTCGCAAACCAATTCGACGAGCAGGCTGCGGAAATCATTCGTTGCGGTCGTCATGTCAGGCGGCCTTCTTCTTGTCGATTTGCGCGATCACTTCGTCCGCCCACGCCTTGGGCGCCATCGGGAAGCCGAGGCGCGCACGGCTCTCGAGGTAGCTCTGCGCCACGGCGCGCGCCAGGTTGCGGATGCGGCCGATGTAGGCCGCGCGCTCGGTGACGCTGATCGCGCCGCGCGCGTCCAGCAGGTTGAAGGTGTGGCCGGCCTTGAGCAGCTGCTCGTAGGCAGGCAGCGCGAGCTGGTGGTCCATCAGGTGCTTGGACATCTTCTCGTATTCGCCGAAGGCCTGCAGCAGGAAGGCGACGTCGGAGTGCTCGAAGTTGTAGGTGCTCTGCTCCACCTCGTTCTGGTGGAACACGTCGCGGTAGCTCACGCCGGGCGTCCACTCGAGGTCGAACAGGCTCTCCTTGCCCTGGATGTACATCGCCAGGCGCTCCAGGCCGTAGGTGATCTCGCCGGTGATGGGCTTGCAGTCGATGCCGCCCACCTGCTGGAAGTAGGTGAACTGCGTCACTTCCATGCCGTTGAGCCAGACCTCCCAGCCCAGGCCCCAGCAGCCCAGCGTCGGGTTCTCCCAGTCGTCCTCGACGAAGCGGACGTCGTTCTTCTTCAGGTCGAAGCCCAGCGCCTCGAGCGAGCCGAGGTACAGCTCGAGGATGTTGTCCGGCGCCGGCTTGAGAACCACCTGGTACTGGTAGTAGTGCTGCAGCCGGTTCGGGTTCTCGCCGTAGCGGCCGTCCTTGGGGCGGCGGCTGGGCTGCACGTAGGCGGCCTTCCATGGCTCCGGGCCGAGGGCGCGCAGGAAGGTCGCGGTGTGGCTGGTGCCGGCACCCACTTCCATGTCGTAGGGTTGCAGCAGCGCGCAGCCCTGCTTGTCCCAGTAGTCCTGCAGGCGAAGAATGATTTGCTGGAAGGTCAGCATGGCGGATTCGGTGCGGCGCGGTGGCCGGAGACTGGGCCGCACGCGAAGGGGCTCGCGCGCGGTCGAACGGGCGATTTTACGTGCGGCGGCTCACATCCACTCGTCCGGGCAAGCGGGGTCGGGCGGATAGGCGCCTTCGAGCACCTTTGCCGTGGCCGCATCGAACGACAGCTCGAACACGGTGCAGCGCTGGATCGTCTCGAACCGGTACAGCCAGGTATTGCCGCCCGGGCGCGGCAGCACGTAGTGCCAGGTCGAGCTCGGCGGCCCGATCTGGCGCAGCACCTCGGCCATGGTCTGGCCCGGCCGGATCGCGTCGAAGTGCTTCTCGTCGAGCACGTTCTCCCAGTGCGCGACCTTGCCCGCGTCATCCAGGTCGATCATGAAGGTGTGCTTGCCGAACGGCATGTGGTTGTACTCGAGCCGGACATGGCCGTCGGGCATCGTGTAGACGCCCGTGGGCGGCCCCATGACGCGCTCGACTTCGGCGCGCGACGCGCCTGGCGGCACGCCGCCGGGCGAATACGGCGCGATGGCGCAACCGGCCAGCATCCCGGCGACCTGCAGGGGCGAGAGCACGCGAAAGCGGCGAAGAGGCATCCCGCAAGAATGCCAGAACGCCTTCAGCGCCGCCTGGGCACCAGCAGCACGAACAGGATCTGCGCCAACGCCAGGCCCCACAGCGGCCACAGCCGCCACTGCGACACCCAGACGCCGTACGGAGTGTCGCCGATGCGGCCCTCGACTTCGGCATCGAGCTCGCCCTCCACCTCGGGCGGCAGGCGCGCGGTGACGCGGCCCTGCCAGTCGATCACCGCGGTGGCGCCGGTGTTGGTGGCGCGCACCTGCCCGCGCTGGAACTCGAGCGCCCGCATGCGCGAGAACTGCAGGTGCTGGTCCTGGATCATGCGCTTGCCGAACCACGCCAGGTTGGTCGAGTTGGCCATCAGCGTCGCGCCGTTGGGCCCGACCATGGCGGGCGCGAAGTCCTCGCCGAACAGATCCTCGTAACAGATCAGCGGCCGCACGCGCTGCCCGCCCACCGCGAACGAGGCGGTGTCCACGCCCGCGGCCTGGTCGCCGATCGGGATCTTCATCATGTCGACGAACCAGTGGAAGCCGCGCGGCACGTATTCGCCGAACGGCAGCAGGTGGCGCTTGCCGTAGCGGTAGAACGTGCCGTTGGTCATGTGATGCTTGGCATCGAGGCCGACCAGCGAGTTGGTGTAGCCATGCTCGTCGTCCCCCGTGAACACGCCCACCAGCGCCGCCTTGCCCGTCTTGTTGAACGGCCGCTCGTAAGCCAGCCAGTTGTCCAGGGGAATCTGCACCGGCAGCACCGGCAACGACGACTCGGGCGTCACCACCAGTTGCCCCGGGGCTGCATTGAGCCTCACGACGTGCCAGGCCAGCGCCTGGTCGATGTGCGCCGGCTCGAACTTCTCGTTCTGGGCCACGTCAGGCTGCAGCAGCGAGACGCTCAGCATGCCGGTGGACCGAGTGAAGCCCTGTGGCAAGGCGGCGCCCGCGGCCAGCACCAACAACGGCAGCACCAGCGGGCTCAGCGTGAACAGCGGCGCCCGGGCCTGCGGGACGCGCAGCTTCAGCAAGATCAACGCGATCGCCGCCGAGATGCCTGCGGCCAGCGCCCCGATGCCGTAGATGCCGACATAGGGCGCCCAGGCGGCCAGCGGGCCGGAAGTGTGGGCATAGCCACCCGCCAGCCAGGGAAAGCCCGTGAGGAACTTGCCGCGGGCGAGTTCGGCCAGCAGCCAGACGGCCGAGAACAGCACGGCGTCGACCAGCGGCCGCTCGCGCCGCAGCCTGGCCCAGGCCCAGCCGGCCATCGCATAGTAGAGGGCAAGCAGGGCCGCGAGCGTGGCCACCGACAGCGCCGACAGCCACGCCGGCAGGAAGCCGTAGAAGTGCAGGCTGATGTAGATCCACCAGAAGCCCGTGGCCAGCCAGCCGAAGCCGAACGCCCACGCCCGCGCCGCCGCGGCGCGCGGCCGCGCCTCGGCCAGCAGCGCCACCAGCGCGCCGGTGGAGATCAGCTGCAGCCACCAGAACTCGGTCGGGGCGAACGAGCCGGCCTGCGCGACGCCGGCCAGCAGCGCCAGCGCGAACGCCAGCCAGCCGCGCACGCGCGGCTCGGGCGGCCCCGTCCGACGCAGCTCGCGACTCACCCGCCGAGCTCGTCCGAGGTAGGCAGCACGCTGTCGGGCGCCGGACGCGTCACCTTGAACCAGCGCACGGCGCCGCCGCGCGTGAGCAGCACGGCGAACTGCAGGCCGCCCAGGCGCATCACCTCGCCGCGCCGCGGCACATGGCCGAGCTCGTGCGAGACGATGCCGCCGATGGTGTCGAAGGCGTCCTCGGGCAGCGTCACGCCGAAGGCGTTGTTGACCTCAGCGATCGAGGCGTTGCCGGCCACCCGCATGCTGCCGTCGGCCAGCGCGTAGACGCCGGACTCGGCGTCGGCGTCGTCGAATTCATCCTCGATCTCGCCCACGATCTCCTCGAGCACGTCCTCGATCGTGATCAGCCCGGCGGTGTTGCCGAACTCGTCGATCACGATGGCCAGGTGGTTGCGGTTGCTGCGGAATTCGCGCAGCAGCTCGTTCAGGTTCTTCGATTCGGGCACGAACACGGCCGGACGCAGCAGGGTGCGCAGGTTCAGCTCCGGCGCGCGCTGCAGCTTGAGCAGGTCCTTGGCCATCAGCGTGCCGATGATGTTCTCGCGCTGGCCTTCGTAGACCGGAAAGCGCGAATGGCCGGTGCCGATGACGGCGGCCAGCAGTTCGTCGTACGGGGCGTCGATGGCCAGCAGATCCATGCGCGGCGCGGCCACCATGACGTCGCCGGCAGTCATGTCGGCCATGCGCAGCACGCCCTCGAGCATGGCGCGGGATTCCGGCTCGATCAGCGCACGCTGCTCGGCGTCGGCGAGGGTTTCGATCAGTTCGGCGCGCGAATCTGGCCCGGGAGAAAGGAACTCGACCAGGCGTTCGAACAGGCTGCGCTTGTCGACCTCGGCAGGCGCTCGCTGCGAGCGCCCGGATCGACCAGTCTGGGGATCAGACACTATGGATGTGTCGGGAGTGGAAGAACCGCGAGAATAACCGATTGACCCGAAGTTCTCTTGACAGCCGCGTCGGCTTGAAAGAGAGTTCGCCGCCCCCATTTGCCTGTACCGGCGCCTCGTGCGCCGGGCCGCCGCTTCGCAACGAATCCCGAGAAACCATGGCCGACAAGCTCATCCCCGCCACCATCCTGACCGGCTTCCTCGGCTCGGGCAAGACCACGCTGCTCAAGCGCGTCCTGACCGAGGCGCACGGCCAGAAGATCGCCGTCATCGAGAACGAGTTCGGCGAGGAGAACATCGACAACGACATCCTGGTCTCGGATACCAACGAGCAGATCATGCAGCTGTCCAACGGCTGCGTCTGCTGCACGATCCGCGAAGATCTGCGTGCCACGCTGTCGCTGCTGGCCGAACGCCGCCGCAAGGGCGAGCTGAACTTCGAGCGCGTCGTCATCGAGACCACCGGCCTGGCCGATCCGGGCCCGGTCGCCCAGACCTTCTTCATGGACGACGAGATCGCCGAGAGCTACCTGCTCGACTCGGTGCTCACGCTGGTCGATGCCAAGCATGCCAACGAGCAGCTCGACAACCGCCAGGAAGCCCGCCTGCAGATCGGCTTCGCCGACCAGATCTTCATCAGCAAGACCGACCTGGTCGACGAGGCGTCGGTCGAGGCGCTGCAGCACCGCATCCGCCACATGAACCCGCGGGCGCAGCAGCAGAAGGTGCATTTCGGCGAGGTGCCGCTGGCCAAGGTGTTCGACCTGAAGGGCTTCAACCTGAACACCACGCTGGAGATCGACCCCGACTTCCTGACCGTGCAGGGTCACGACCACGATCATGACCACCATGATCACGGCCACGAGGGCCACGACCACGCCGAAGGCGAGGCCTGCAACCACCCGCACCACCACGCGCATGACGACGACGTGAAGTCGTTCGCCTTCAAGTCGGAGCGCCCGTTCAGCCCGACCAAGCTGGAGGATTTCCTCGGCGCCATCGTGCAGGTCTACGGCCCCAAGATGCTGCGCTACAAGGGCGTGCTGTGGATGAAGGGCAGCGACAAGAAGGTGATCTTCCAGGGCGTGCACCAGATGATGGGCTCGGACCTCGGCCCCAAATGGGCGCCGGGTGAGAAGAAATCGAGCAAGCTGGTCTTTATCGGCATCGACCTGCCCAAGGAAATCCTGCTGCAGGGCCTGGAGGGTTGCCTGGTTTAGGCATCTTTCTTGCCATTGCCGCGCCATCTCGCCGAAATCCTTTCCTGGCGTGAGGCACATCATGGCTACAATCGGCCCGCCTTTTTGCAAGGTCAGCCCCGCGTCAGAGCAACTGTTCACTGTTGCCCGGTGCGGGTATAACAGCCTTCCGAGCGACACCCGCGAGGAGACCGACCGTGACCAAGACCCCGGCCAAGACGCTGGCACCCAGCACCGCCACGGCAGGCGGTGCGGAACCCGCCGCGACCAAGGCGCGCGCGAAGCCCGCCACCAAGGTTTCCTCCTCCGCGGACGGCGCAGCCGCCGCGGCTCCTCTCAAGAAGCCTTCAGCAAAGGCCGACACAGAACCGATGAACGCCGCAAAATCCTCTGCTACCGACCCGAAGCTGGCCTCCGCCTGGAAGACCAAGGCCGGCAAGGACCTGACCGAACCCGAGCTGCTGGCCATGCCGGACAGCGAATACATGGGCGAAAAGCAGCTCGAATTCTTCCGCGCCAAGCTGCAGGCCCTGAAAGATGACCTGCTGTCGAACGCCGGCGAGACCACCGAGCACCTGCGCGAGGACACCTCCATCGTTCCCGATCCGGCCGACCGCGCCACCATCGAGGAAGAACACGCCCTCGAGCTGCGCACGCGCGACCGCGAGCGCAAGCTGCTCAAGAAGATCTCGCAGTCGATCGGCCGCATCGATGCCGGCGACTACGGCTACTGCGACGAGACGGGCGAGCCGATTGGCCTGGGCCGCCTGCTGGCGCGCCCCACGGCCACGCTGTCGCTCGAGGCGCAACAGCGCCGCGAGATGAAGCAGAAGATGTTCGGGGACTGAGGAAGCCCTTGGCTCAGTCAATCGCCGCCCTCCCCGGCCTGGATCAGTCCTCCGATGTCCGATAAAGACGAAGGCGGGGGCCTGTTCCGGCGCATGGCGCGCAAGGTCGCGGCGCCGGCGCGCGAACTCGTGGGCATGACCACGCCGCGCGAGACCGAGATCAAGGCCACCGAGTTCGACAAGGCCGAGATGAAGGCCATGATCGAGCGCAAGCGCCGCAACGACTACGTGCGCAAGCGCGAGCTCGACACGCTGCGCCGCATCCGCCGCGAAGGCCTGTCGGGCGACCAGGCGCAGGCACTGACCATGCAGTCGTCTCGCATGGACGAGAGCGTCGAGGCGCGCTCGACCCAGTCCTCGGTGCAGAGCGTGGGCATCAAGGCCAAGATCGACGCGATCGAACGCCAGATGGTCGGCGCAAGCTCCCAGGTCTCTGCGGGCAGCCCCGCCGCCAAGCCGCCGCGCATCGCACCGACGTTGCCGCCCGGCCCGCCGCCGCCGATCCTGACGACGACAATCTTCGATCCGGAAGAAAATGCGCCGACGCTGCGCGTGCCGCTGGAAGGCAGCGACGAACACGAGACCGTGGCCCGTCTGGACGGTGGCCCGCTGCCGTTCGACGCGGCGCTGGAACTGCCGCCCGAGAGCGGCGACACGGCGCTGCCGACGCAGAACTTCGCCAACACGCTGCCGTACGAAGGCGCGACCGACGATCCGTTCGCGCCGCCGGGTCCGCTGCCCACGGCCCCGCCGCCACCGCTCCACGAGCCGCTGGAATTCACGCCCACGGCAATGCCGGCCGCCGCACCCGTATCGTCTCGGGTGCCGCTGACGTCGACCAGCGCCAATCCCTACGCGGCCGGCGCTCCGGCGCCGCGCTCGATGCCCAACGCGCAGAGCACCGTGGACCTGGGCGGCGGCGAGCGCGTCGAGGTCAGCGAAGTCGTGCATGACGAAGCGCTGGACGAAGCCGTGATCGCATTCGCGGGCGGCGACTTCGCCGGCTGCGAGAAGGCCTTGCAGGCGCTGGTCGGCCCGCGCGGCGAACGCCGCGACCACGACGAGACCTGGCTGGTGCTGTTCGACTTGTATCGGGCGATCGGCCAGCAGGCCAAGTTCGAGACCGTCACGATGGAATACGTCGAGCGCTTCCATCGTTCGGCGCCGCAGTGGTTCTCGTTGCCCAAGCAGCTTGCCGAGGCCACCAAGAAGCCGGAGTCGGGCAAGAACATGAGCGGCGGCATCGGCTGGGTCTGCCCGCCGAACCTCGACAGCGAATCCGTCGCACGGCTCGATGCCCTGTCGATGCAGCTGCCCTCGCCCTGGGTGATGGACTGGACGGCGCTGGTATCGGTCGACGTCGAGGCCGCGAGCCGGCTGCAGAAGCTGTTCGTGGGTTGGTCCAGTCAGCCGCTGTCGATGAACTGGATCGCCGGCGACAAGTTGTTCTCGGTGCTGCAGGACCTGGCGCCCACCGGCGTGCGCGACGCCGACCCGGTCTACTGGATGCTGCGCCTGGAGGCCTTGCGGCTGTCGCACCGACCCGACCAGTTCGACGAAGTCGCGATCGACTATTGCGTCACCTTCGAGGTCTCGCCGCCGAGCTGGGAGAACGCGCGCTGCAAGGCGCAGCTGATGGGCAGCACGCAGAACACGCAGACGCTGTCGCTGTCGGTCGTGGGCGAAGCGACGACCAGCTTCATGGACACCTCCATGCTCACCGAGGACGAAGCACCCGCACCAGTGCAGATCACGTCGGTGGAGCTGGCCGGCCAGCTGTCGGGCGACATGGGCGAGCTGCTCGGGCGCCTGACCAAGCAGGTCGGCGATTCGCGCGTCATACGCATCTCGTGCGCGCTGCTGATGCGCGTCGATTTCGTGGCCGCGGGCGACCTGCTCAACTGGGTGGCTCAGCGTCACGCGGAAGGCCGCGAGATCGTGTTCCACGAGACCCACCGCCTGGTGGCGCTGATGTTCGGCGCCATGGGCATCAACGAAACAGCCCGGGTCCAGTTGCGTCACGTTTGACCGTTGTCAGTACTCACACTCGAGATCGAGGCGCCGTAACGCAAGTTGGGCGCCTTTTCTTTTGCCCGACAGCAAGACCCTGCTGACGGCGAGTTCCCTGAATTCCAGGTAAAGGCGCCTTTACCACAGATTCACCGTCTTGTGTTGCTCCTGACCCACTTTTTCAGCTTAAAGGGAAAACCCGAAGCTAGGATTTCCTCGTCGCTCTTCGGAGTACTTTTTTAGATGAGGAATTGAAGTGAACAAGACGTTGATTGCGGGCGCCGTCGCCCTGTTCTCCCTGGCCAGCGGCTCGGCCTTTGCGCAGTCCTATGTGGGCGCCAACATGGGCGCGAGCCACGCCAACCGCGGCTGCGACGCCGCCGCGGCCTCGGGCACGATCACCAGCTGCGACAAGAACGACTTCGCCTGGAAGGTCTATGGCGGCTACCAGTTGCCCGGCACCCCGTGGGCCGCCGAACTGACCTACTCGGACCTCGGCAAGTTCAAGGGATCGGGCACCGGCGCCAGCGGCGACGCCAAGGATTCCTGGTGGGGCGTGGGCGGCGCCTACCGCCCGACCTTCGGCGGCGGCTGGGGAGGCGTCGCGCGTCTTGGCGCGGCCTACGGCACCAGCAAGGTCGACTACAACCTGGGCGACACGCTGCTGGGCGAGCACTCCAAGAACGGCTGGCACCCGTACTACGGCCTGGGCGTGAACTACGAGATCGCCAAGAACGTGAAGCTCGAGGCCGACTGGGACAACACGCGCATCACGTCGCAGGTGCCCACCTACGGCTCGGCGACCAGCGTCGTCAACACCTACTCGCTGGGTGCGTCGATCGGGTTCTGAGCCCGATCCCTTGTCATCCTGCGCGCGGCGCAGGGTGACAGGGCGTCCAGGAGCGCCGCTCAGGTCCTGCGCGCCGCTTCCATCGCGACCAGGCCTTCGAACAGCAGGCTGTCGACGATCTCGAAGTCGACGTCCAGCGCCGGCGCCAGCTTCACGGCCGCGCCGCCGGCGATCAGCACCTTGGGCACCTCGCCGGCGCGTCCCCACAGCCGCTTGTGCTGGCGCTCGACCGCGCCGGCGATCGCGAACACGCCGCCCGACATCAGCGCGTCGCTGGTGTTGGTCGGGAAATCCGTCGTCTCACCGGTGGGCACCTTGAGCCCGGCAGTGCCCATCTCGAGCGCCCGCAGCATCAGCCCGAAGCCCGGCAGGATCAGCCCGCCCAGGAAGTGGCCGGACGCGTCGAGCGCATCGACGGTGACGGCTGTGCCCACCATCACCACCAGCGCCGGCCGCGGCGGACGGCCGGTGGCGGCGGCCTCGCCCACCAGCCGCGCCCGCGCCCCCACCAGCGCGACCCAGCGGTCGGCGCCCAGCCGCGACGGGTGGTCATAGCCATTGACGACGCCGGCCTCGGCGACCCGCGGCACCACCCAGCGCGGCAGCACGTCCCACAGCTCCATCTGCTCCTCGACGCGGCGCCGCACCGCCTCGCCGGCCACCACGCAGCCCAGCATGTGATCGGGCGCCGGCAACGCTGCCCACTCGGTCTCCGCCAGCTCGTCGATGGTCTCCAGGAAGACGGCGCCGTGCCGCACGGGCAGCTCGCCCGGGGCAGGATGTGCGAACAGGGCCCATTTCAGGCGCGTGTTGCCGATGTCGATGGCGAGGAAGGTCACAGGTCGGGAGCGTATCAGCCTGGCCAGGCCCGCCCACCGGGTTCCCGATAGTGGAAACCCAAAGGTGTGTCGGGAAGATCACACTCGACAGGCTGCGCCGCCCGCGCGGGCTTGCGACATTGACGTTTACGTAAACGTCAATTGCCCGGATACTTGCGTCCTTGCCGTGAAACCCGTTGACGCCTCATTGCCATGACCGACCTCTCCGCAGAATTCAAGGCCCTCGCCAACTACCGGCCCACCCACAAGGTGCGCTTCGTCACCGCCGCCAGCCTGTTCGACGGCCACGACGCCGCCATCAACATCATGCGACGCATCCTGCAGGGCATGGGCGCCGAGGTGGTGCACCTGGGGCACAACCGCTCGGTCGACGAGGTCGTCACGGCCGCGTTGCAGGAAGACGCCCAGGGCATCGCCGTCAGCAGCTACCAGGGCGGCCACAACGAATACTTCAGCTACATGGTCGACCTGCTCAAGGCGCGCGGCGGCGAGCACATCCAGGTCTTTGGCGGCGGCGGCGGCGTGATCGTGCCGGCCGAGATCCGCGCCCTGGCCGAAAAGGGCGTGCGCATCTTCAGCCCGGAGGACGGCCAGCGCATGGGCCTGGCCGGGATGATCGGCGAGATGGTGATGCACTGCGACAAGGACCTGTCGTCGTACGCGCCGGCCGACCTGTCCGAAGTCGCCGGCCACACGGAAGCCGCCTGGCGCAAGCTGGCGCAGCTGATCACGGCGCTGGAGAATCACGGGCTGTCCGACGAGCGCGTCGCTGCCGTGCACGCTGCCGCCAGGGACATCAAGACCCCCGTCATCGGCATCACCGGTACCGGCGGCGCCGGCAAGTCCTCGCTGACCGACGAGCTGATCCGCCGCATCCGACTCGACCAACGCGACCGCCTGCGCATCGCGGTGATCTCGATCGACCCCAGCCGTCGCAAGAGCGGCGGCGCGCTGCTGGGCGACCGCATCCGCATGAATGCCATCAACCCGTGGGCCGAGTCAGGCGCCCGGGTCTACATGCGCAGCCTGGCCACGCGCGACGCCGGCAGCGAGGTCAGCCAGGCGCTGCCCGACGTGCTGGCCGCCACCAAGCTCGCCGGCTTCGACCTGATCATCGTCGAGACCTCCGGCATCGGCCAGGGCGACGCCGCCATCGTGCCGTTGGTGGACGTGCCGATGTACGTGATGACGCCCGAGTTCGGCGCCGCCAGCCAGCTCGAGAAGATCGACATGCTCGACTTCGCCGAGTTCGTCGCCATCAACAAGTTCGACCGCAAGGGCGCCGCCGATGCATTGCGCGACGTCGCCAAGCAGGTGCAGCGCAACCGCGAGGCGTTCAGCGTGATGCCGGACAAGATGCCGGTGTTCGGCACCATGGCCAGCCGCTTCAACGACGACGGCGTCACCGCGCTGTACCAGGCGATCAAGCCGCGCCTGGCCGAGCTCGGGCTGCAGCTGGACGAAGGCATGCTGCCGGCCGTCAACACGCGCTTCTCGACCCACCAGGTGCCCATCGTGCCCGCGGCGCGCACGCGCTACCTGGCCGAGATCGCCGACACCGTGCGCGGCTACAAGAAGCAGGCCCGCGCGCAGGCCACACTGGCGCGCGAGGTGCAGCAGCTGCGCGGCAGCGCGCGCATGCTCAAGGAAGCCAACGTTGACAAGGTGAACGCGCACGACGCGGTGCTGGCCCTGGCCGACGAGCGCGAAGGCCGCCTGGCGCCGGATGCGAAGAAGCTGCTCGCGATGTGGCCGGACATGCAGAAGGCCTACGCGGGCGACGAATACGTCGTCAAGATCCGCGACAAGGAGATCCGCACCGACCTCGTCCACACGACGCTGTCAGGCACCAAGATCCGCAAGGTCGTGCTGCCGCGCTTCGAGGACCACGGCGAGATCCTCAAGTGGCTGATGCTGGACAACGTGCCGGGCAGCTATCCGTACACGGCCGGCGTGTTCGCGTTCAAGCGCGAGGGCGAGGATCCGACGCGCATGTTCGCTGGCGAGGGCGACGCCTTCCGCACGAATCGGCGCTTCAAGCTGGTCTCGGAAGGCATGCCCGCCAAGCGGCTGTCGACCGCATTCGACTCGGTCACGCTGTACGGCGCCGACCCGGCGCCCCGGCCGGACATCTACGGCAAGGTCGGCAACTCCGGCGTCTCGATCGCGACGCTGGAGGACATGAAGGTGCTGTACTCCGGCTTCGACCTGTGCAGTCCGACCACCTCGGTGTCGATGACGATCAACGGCCCGGCACCGACCATCCTGGCGATGTTCATGAACACCGCCATCGACCAGAACCTGGACAAGTTCAGGGCCGACAACGGCCGCGAGCCCACCGCCGACGAGGCCGCCAAGATCAA
>JBJMWF010000212.1:0-4976 GCA_045810265.1 Vitreoscilla sp.
AAGGCAATGGCATCGTTGCATCCGAACACTGCCTCGGGAAACCGCCTGCCGCGGTGGCGCCTCATCCACTCCTGCATCGCCTCGCGGCCGCCATCGACGCTGAGCGGCGCACGAACCACGTGGCCCGGGGCAGGCTTGACGCCCGCTTCGGCGTGAGCCCGCAGGTAGCCTTCGACGCGCTGATCCGTCATTGCAAAGCCCTGCGGTCCGCCCACGTGCAGGATGCGCCGGTGCCCGAGGGCCAGCAAGCGGCGCACCATCTCGCAGGCACCGGCTTCATTGTCGGTCCCGATGTTCACCACCCCTGCGACCGGACTGTCGGCGTGCACCGATACCAGCGGCGTCTGTGGCGGCAGCCAAGCCAAGCGGTCATCTTCCAGGTCCGGGGCCAGCAGGATCAGGCCATCGACGCGGCCGTCACAAAATGACGGGATGCGTACCGAAGCCTCCGCCCAGTTGCTCAGCGTGAAGACGGACGTCGTCTGCCCTGCGGCCGTAGCCCGCTGCATGACGCCACTGAAAACTTCAAGGAAGTAGAGGTTCGGCTCTTCGCCCAGAATGTGTGTGACGAAGCCCAGAGTATTGGTGCGCCGGTTTGCCAACGCGCGCGCGGAAGCATTCGGCCGGTACCCCAGCTCCTGCGCCGCCGCCATGACACGCTTGCATGTCTCGGCCGACACGCGGGCCGAGCTTCGCCGACCTCCGTTGAGCGCGGATGAGGCGGCTGCCTCCGACACGCCAGCCGCGCGGGCCACGTCCAGAAGCGTCGGCGCGTCGCTGCGGCGCGGTTTCTTCAATGGTGACGCGGGTGGTTTCGGCTTCGAAGTAGGCACGGATGTTTCGGGCAGGCGGCAGCCCGCGAGGGCGGATCGTGCAGCGGCAGACTGTAGCATCGGCCCTTGTGTGCGGCAGTGCCCGGCGTCAGGTTGCTTGGCGACCTTGACCTGGCGAGCTGTGACAGCGTTGCGCCGGTTGCACCCCGGCGTTTACTCCGCAATACAGCTTTGGATAGGAGGTCGGCATTCATCCAAGCTGTTCGACGACGAAGTCGAAGAAGGTCCGCAGCTTGGCGCTGGGCCGCGCCTCGGGCAGCCGCACCACGTGCATCGCGCGCGATGGCAGGCTCCAGTCCGGCAGCAAGGGCACGAGCGTGCCGTCAGCGATCGCCGGGTCCAGCGACGGCGATCGGCTCGCGCTGCGCGCGCTCGTCGCCGGCCTGAACGATCCGTCGTCGGGCGCCGTGGTCGGCAACCGCCTCTGGTTCATCGAATCGAAGTACGGCCTGCTCACGCACCGGCAGGCGGCCGACGGCCCGGTGCCCTCGGGAGTGCCGTTCGACCTGCAGTCTGTCGTCTTGCCCGATCTTTGAGGTGCTGCATCGAGGCGGCACAGGCCAGGTGAAGTACCGGCCCACGTCGTCCGCCACGCCGGAGGTCTTGCGCATTCGACCGGGCGGCCTGCATGCGCCGTTCTTCAGGCAACCCCAGGCGCACACCAGGCTTTCGGAGAAGGCACATTGGGAGCCGGTCGGTGACGTCATCCCGAAGTTCTCGAGGTTGGCGTCAACAGCTGTCCCGCATCGGCGCGGGACTCGGCAGGACCGGATTTCCCATCAACTGGCAACAAGCTTTTCAGGACGAATGTCGATGATCTACGAACTACGCGTCTATACCGCAATGCCGGGTCGGCTACCTGACGTCCTTGCCCGATTTCGCGATCACACCGTGGGCATCTGGAATCGCCTGGATATCCGGCAACTCGGATATTGGACGACTGCAATCGGACCGGACAGCAACGCGCTGACCTACATGCTGGTCTGGGAGAGCCTGGCCGATCGCGAGGTCAAGTGGGGCAGGTTTGTCGTCGATCCGGAATGGATGCGGGTCAAGAATGCGAGCGAGGCGGCCGGGCCGATCGTTGCGAAGATGGACAACTCGTTCCTGGCGCCAACCTCTTTCTCGCCTGCGAAATAGTCTCTTGCGGTCCGGTGCAGCTGCGGTGAGTGACTGGTCCGGTTCGCGTCATGGCGGCCAGCCAGTGCCCGTCCTTCGGAGGCGACCGCGCTTCACGCCAGCAGCACCAGCGCCGCGCACCCGAGCAGCGCCATGCCGCCAAGGCGCTGCAGGCCTGGACCGCTGTCTCGCTGCCTGCGAGCGAGCATGCCTGCCAGCGTCATGACTGCGCTGAACCAGGCAATGTTGAGCGCCTCGAAGACGGCGCCCAGACGCCAGAACGCCCCCAGCGAAGGGCTGCCGCCCGGCGCGATGAACAATGGGAAGAAGCCGGCAAAGAACAGCAGCGGCTTCGGGTTGGTCAGCGTCATTCCCAGCGCCTTCAGGAACGCATTGCCCGGAGGAGCGGTCGTCGCACATTCGATCGGTCGCTGGGCGGTGGGCGCGCGAAGCATGCAGACGCCCAGGTATCCGATCCAACCCGCACCCAGCAGGCGCAGTACCTGCATGAGCCCGGGCGCCTGCGCAACCATGCCCGCCATTCCAGCTCCCGCCAGGGTGATCGCGACGACGTCCCCCGCCAGGATCCCGGCCGTGGCCAGCAGCGCCGTGCGGCGTGACACGCCCACACAGGTGGCAACCAGGACGGTCGCCGGCCCGGGCACCACGATCACGGCGACCGCCGCCATCACGAACGCTGGCAGGTGGACCAACCCGGCCATCATGACGCCACCGCCTCGACATGTGCCCGGATGGTGTCCGGCAGCCAGGCGTCGACCGGCCTGAACCGGTGTCCCAGCGCGGACGCGCGGGACATGTCCATCTCGAACGGCGCGGGGTAGTCGAACGGACTCGCGAACTCGCCGGCGGCAGCGGCGGGCGCCGGCAGGCTCAGCGCCTGGAGGACTCTGCGGTGCAGCGCCGCTGCGTCGAGGCCACCCTGGCTGGCGGCATTGACGGGTCCGATGAACTCCTGGACTGCCGTCCACTGCAGCAAGAGCGATATGTCTTCGGGCGAGATGAAGGAGCTGGCGCCGCGGACGGAGTCAGCCTGGGCCAGTGGACGTCCCGCTCGTGCCGCTTGAACGTGCGCTGCGAGCCGGCCGGTGAAGTCTTCCGGGCCGCCGAGCACGTGGCCGATGCGCACTGCCACGAAGGCCAGGCGGCCGTCGCGTTCGAACACGGCTTCTGCCCGGCGCTTGCCCTCGCCGTAGCGCGGCTCTGCCCAAGCCGGGTCCCGCCAGCGCGAATCGCCGTCCAGCGCGTCCTTGTCCGTGAGCGCAAGCGCGCCTTCCTTGAACGGCCCGCTCTCGATGCCGACCAGTGGCCGATAGACCTCGATCGTGGAGGCCATGACGTAGCGGCCGGCACGGCCTGCGAACAGGTCTGCGGCGGTTCGGGCGTCGAGCGGCGTGTAGCAGACCTGGTCGAAGACGACGTCGAAGTCGAGTCCCCTCGTCGCATTGCGCAGCGCGCGTGCGTCTCGGCGGTCCACGGCGATACGTCGAACGCGGTCGCCGAAGTCGTCCCTGGTCTGGCCGCGCGTCGCCAAGGTCACATGCTCGCCGGCGTCCAGCAGCCTTTGCACGAGGCGCCTACCGAAGAAGCGCGTGCCGCCAATGATCAATATTTTCTTTGCCATATAGTCGTCGTCGATGAAGCTTCCGATTCTTCTTTCGGTACGGACGCTCGGCAAACGAATCTTTTGCGTGACTATGACTGCAGAAAAACTTGTTCATGAGTCAGCCACGCCGCCACTGCGCAATCTTTCCGGCCTGATCGACTTCGACTGCGCCGCCCGACTTGCCAGTTTCAAGATGGCGGCAGCGGCGTTGCACAAGACTCCTGCAGCGGTGAGCCAGCAGGTGCGAAACCTCGAGGAATCGCTCGGGTTCGAACTGTTCGAACGCCACACGCGGCGCATCGTCCTGACTGAGCGTGGGCGCGCCTTCGCTGCCACGGTTGAACGCGCGCTCGCCGAACTGCGAACCCACGCCCAGTCCCTGAGAGACTCCGACGAGGCCGCGCTGCTGCGTATCAGTACGACGCATTCCTTCGCCCTGAAGTGGCTCGCGCTGCGCATCGGCCGCTTCACTGCGCGGCATCCTGGCTTGGACGTGCGCCTTGCGGCGACGGACATCGCCGTCGATCTCGCGGCCGGAGGCTGGGAGGTCGCCCTGCGCTACGGACCGGCCACGGCGGATGATCCAACGGTCCTGTGGCATGAGCACCTGGTCGCAGTGGTATCGCCCGCTCTCGCGCCAAGTGGACCACCACAGCCGCCTGCCTTGGCGCGCCTGCCGCTGCTCTACGAGGGTTCGCCCACCGCCTGGAGACGCTTCTTGGCCGATGCACGCGTGGACGTGAACGAGTCCGCTTTCGTGCGCGGCTTCAGCCACTCGGGCCTGCTCGCCCAGGCGGCGGTCGCAGGGCAAGGCGCGGCGCTGGTGCCCTATGCGATCGTGTACGACGACCTTGCCGCGAGGAGACTCGTGCGCGTCCATGCACCGGCATTGCCGAACGGATTCGGCTACCGCTTCATGACTGCCGCGATCTCCCGGGAAACAACAAAGGTTCGCCTGCTGCGCGAGTGGCTGGTCCAGGAAATGAATGAGATGCGCGCAGCGCTCACTTCGGTTTGAGACCGGCAGAGCTCGAGCGAGTGCCCGCGTGGGGACAGGCGCCTGGCAGGCGAACCCGCCGAGCTGCACTCAGCTCGCGGTCTTCGCCTCCAGCGCCTTGACCAACGCCAGCAGCGTCCGGTTGATCGGCGTGGGCACGCCCAGGCGCTCGCCTTGGCGAACGATGTAGCCGTTGAGGTGGTCGATCTCGGTGGGCTTGCGGCGGCGCAGGTCCTGGCAGGTCGACGAGACCTGGCCGGGCATCGAGGTGGCGATGCGGTCGACTGCGGCCCAGACGTCGCCGGGGATGGCCACCTGCAGGGCGGCGGCGACCGCCAGGCATTCGGCGACGGCGTCGCGCACGGTGCGCGCGATGTCGGGCATGGCGGCCATGCGGCCGTAG
>JBJMWF010000213.1:0-12044 GCA_045810265.1 Vitreoscilla sp.
AGTTGCTCGAACGCTGCCGCGAGCGCCACTCGATGGATCAACGGCAAGCCTTGCAGTTGCGCCACCGCCTCGTCCGCCCGCTGTGCGGGGGCCGCCGCTGCCGGGGTCGCCGCGATGAGCGCGCGGTTGTAGAGACGATGGGCGCGTTGATGCGCGCGTTCCTCGCGGACGAAACAAGCGAGCACCGACTCGGCTGCGGGGTCGCACCCGACCGCTTCGGTCCCGCATGTCTCGAGCGCCTCGATCACGAACGATTCGCCAGCGGGCAGGAGCAGGGACAACGCATCGAAAAAGCGTGTGCGCGGAATCGTGCCGTTCCAGGGAGCGGGTGCAGCTGCTTCGGCGGGAGTGACTCCGTCCATCGACCCCCTCGTCAAAGCAGGCTGCTCAGCTGTCGCGTGACGCGCTGCGCTGAGGTCAAGGGAAGGGCGCGCCAGATGGGAACCAGCGTGGACAACGGAATGGTGCCGCGCAGGATCACTCCGTGGTCCTGCGAGCGCTCATGTGGAAAATATCCCGGCTTCACGCAAACGATCTCCTTGAAACCGCGCAGGTGGTAGTAGCGCAGTTGAGGATCGAGCGGCAAGCCGGAGCGCTGCATGCGCGCGTACTTGTCCGCGCATCCCTGGGGATGCCGCTGCAGCCATTGGCGCAGGCCGGGAACAGGCGATCCAAGGTAGATGTGCCGCCAGCCGCCCTTGAGTGCTCGCGGCCAGAAGAACCTGAGAATGGCGTCGACCGCCGCCACGTCACGACTGCTCAAGCTGACGCCGAACAATGCAGCGCTGCGGATGGGCTGCGGCTGCTCGAGGCAGTGCGCCCAGGTATCGGCGTGCTGCCAGAAGTCGGCGGCCACCGGCCGCATGAACAGCGAAGCAAGCAGGCGCCCCGTCCAGGGACAGAAGGCGCCCAGACCCAGATCCGCATGCGCCGCGATGCGTCGCCGCAATTGCCGTTCGGACGCCGCCTGCTCCTGCGTCCATTTTTCCCGCTCGAGGTCCATCAGCGCGGGCAGGTCCTTCAAATCGAGTGCGCGCACCTGGGGTTCGGTCTCGAATTCGGGCGGCAAGTCGGGCGGAGGCAGATCGAACCCGTTCGTGTGGAAAGCATGCATGGCTGGCCATTGCATCCGGGTTCCGAGTCATGTCGATGACATGAATGCCTTGCGTGCGCATCGGTCTGGTCATCGCGGCCAGGCGTTGAACCGGGCGCGGAACGCGACGCTCGTTGCACTCGCGGCTTGATGGACGGCGGCCGCTCACAGATACTGTGGCCATTCGCCGGCTGGCGCTCAGCCCGACCAGTTCGGCATCTGCGCGACGGTGCAGGACCTCGCCGGGAGCCGGCCCCGCACCCGTCGTGCCGCGAATTCATCTTTCATCCAAGAGCTCGGGAACGCCTTGAAACTCGCCACCTGGAACGTCAACTCGCTGGGCATCCGCCTGCCCCACCTGCTGGCCTGGCTGGCCCAGACGCAGCCCGACGCCGTCGTGCTGCAGGAGACCAAGCTGGTCGACGAGAAGTTTCCGCATGCGGAGCTCAAGGAGGCCGGCTGGCATGCGGAGTTCTTCGGCCAGAAGACCTACAACGGCGTCGCGCTGATCTCGAAGCTGCCGGCCACCGACATCGTGCGCAACATCCCCGGCCATGCCGACGAGCAAGCCCGCGTGATCGCCGGCACCATCGGCGACCTGCGCATCGTCGGCGGCTATTTCCCCAACGGGCAGGCGCCCGGCAGCGACAAGTTCGCCTACAAGATGGCCTGGCTGGCGGCGCTGAAGGACTGGCTCGCGCAGGAGCTGGCGGCGCATCCGAAGCTGGTGCTGATGGGCGACTTCAACATCGCGCCGGAAGACCGCGACGTGCACGATCCGGTGCTGTGGGCCGGGCAGATCCACTGCACCGACGAGGAACGCGCGCACTTCCAGGCGCTGTGCGGCCTGGGCCTGCACGACGCCTTCCGGCTGCTCGACCAGCCGCCCAAGCTGTGGAGCTGGTGGGACTACCGCAACCTCGCGTTCCGCAAGAATCAGGGCCTGCGCATCGACCACATCCTGGTCAGCGAGCCACTGCGCGCGGGCGTGCGCAGCTGCACGATCGACAAGGCGCAGCGCAAGCTGGAGCGACCCAGCGATCACGCGCCGGTGACGGTCGAGATCGAGCTCTGACCGCCCAGGCCGGGCCTAGGCGAAGCTCGCGGCGGGCGCGCGCGGCCACAGCGCGATGACGTTGCCCGCGACCGCCAGCGCGATGCCGGCCACGGTCAGGCTCGTCCACACGAAGTTCTCCAGCAAACCCGACACCACGAGCGCGACCAGCGGCGTCAGCACGCCGACGTAACCCGCCTTGGCGGCGCCCACGCGGTGCACCAGCGCGTAATAGGCCCCGAACGCGAAGATCGAGCCGAACAGCGCGAGATAGACCAGCGAGCCGATGAAGGCCGGCTGCCACGACCAGCCCCAGGCGGTTCCGGTCACGAGCGCGTGCACCAGCGCCCCGCCCGAGCCATAGGCCATTGCCCAGGCCAGCGGCCCCCAGCCCTTGACGCCATGGCGGTGGTAGCCGGAGGCGGCGATGGTCGACAGGCTCGCCAGCAGCACCGACACCATCGTCAGCACGACCCCCTGCAGCGTCTGCGCCGAGCCCGCCAGACGCATCACCTCGTGCCAGAAGATCAGCACGACACCGGCTATGCCGGCCAGTCCGCCAAGCGCCACACGGGCCGACATCGGCGTGCGCAGGAATACCCGGGCCAGTACCAGGCCCGTCAACGGCGACGCCGCGTAGCCGACCGCCACCACGCCGCTGGCGACGAAGCGCTCGGCCTCGTAGACGCAGACGTAGCTGGCATAGAAGCCCGTCAGGCCTTGCGCCAGGATCAGCGCCTGCACGCGTGCCGGGAAGCGCAACGGGATGCGGCGCAGTCGGCAGACGGTCAGCAGCACGGTGGCCGCCAGGCCGAAGCGCAGCGCCACGCCCACCGCCGGCGCCAGCACATCGATCTGTGCAGTGATGGCGAACCAGGTGGTGCCCCAGATCAGGATGCAGATGGCAAACAGGGAGCTCGTGGACATGGCTGTGGCAAGAGGGCTGCACGGTGCGCGCTGGGCGCCGCACCGGGGGGCCGGCGGCCGCAAGGCGCGCCGGCTCGCGCTGAGGGAAGCGGTTCAGCCCGCGCGGGACTGCACGACCTTGAGCGCGGCGCGCGCCTGGTCGATCGCTTCGCGATTGAGTTCGCGCGAGGACGCGGTGCCGACACGGGCGTTGTGCAGCACGCCCTCGAGCAGCGGCCGGGCCTGCGCATCGCGGCCGAGGCTGGCCAGGAAGATGCCGTACGCCGCCTGCGTCTCCGTGGTGTTGTGCACCTGGCTGGCATGCTCGAAGGCGGCGATCGCCCGGGTCTCGTCGACCTGCGTCAGCGCCTGGGCGAGCCACAGTGCGGCGTCGCTGCCGGCGTCGCGCGGCGAGTCGGCCAGCAGCGACTCCAACGTGGCCGCGGCCGCCGCATGGCGCCCGGCGAGCAGTTGCGCGCGCGCCAGGCCGCGGCGGAACTTCACGTCCTTGGCGTACGGTCCGCTGGCACAGGCCTGGAACTGCTCGATCGCCTCGTCGTAGTCGCCCCGCGCCAGCAGCGCCTCGGCCAGCCGCGAACGGTTGTCGACGGTGGGCGTGCGCTCGTAGGCCAGGCGCGCCTCGCGCAGCTCGCGGTTCGGGTCGACGATGGACTTGACGACGCGCGCCGACTTGCGCGCGACGCCCGAATTGCGCAGCTCGGGCAGGTATTCGGCGAAGAAATAGATCAGGCTGCCGAGGAACGGCGCCATGATGAGGATGAAGATCCAGTACATCGGGCGCCCGCTGCGCACGGCGTGCACCGCGAAGAAGATCGCGATGGCGATGTCCAGGAAACCAAGAATCGGCACGGAGGCCTCCCGTTGCGTTTGGAACGGGAATTGTAGGTGGCGCAACCGTGCTGCCCGCGCGCGCCTCACGCGCGCGCGAGCAGCGGCCTAATCTTCCAGGCCCAGCTCCTGGATCTTGCGCGTGATCGTGTTGCGCCCGATGCCCAGCTTCTGCGCCGCCTCGATGCGCCGGCCGCGCGTGAGCGCCAGCGCGGTGCGGATCAGCTGGCCTTCGAACTGGCGGCTGAGCTGCTCCCAGACGTCGGGCGAGCCGGCGTCCAGCAAGGCGCGGGCCGCGAACTCGAGGTCGCCCAGCCACGTGCTGCCGCCGGGCACGCCGGCCAGGTGCGCAGCCGGCAGCGCGGAGCCCGACGCGCCGTCGACGGCCGGCAGGTACGACCCACCGCCCTCGCCCGGCCCGACGGACGACACGTCGCTGGTCGACGCCCGATGGAAGGTGCTGCGCGGCGTCATCAGCTCGGGCGGCAGGTCCTTGCTCTCGATCACCTGCGCCGGCGCCATCACGGTGAGCCAGTGGCAGATGTTCTCCAGCTGGCGCACATTGCCCGGGAAGTCGAAACCCTTCATTGCTTCGAGAGCCTCGTCGGTGACGCGCTTGGTCTCGACGCCCAGCTCCTTGGCACTCTTTTGCAGGAAGAAACGCACCAGCGCCGGCACGTCCTCGTTGCGCTCGCGCAGCGGCGGCAGTCGCAGGCGGATGACGTTGAGGCGGTGGAACAGGTCCTCGCGGAACACGCCATGGCGCACGCGTTCCTCGAGGTTCTGGTGCGTGGCCGCGATCACGCGCACGTTGCTCTTGATCGGCTGGTGGCCGCCGACCCGATAGAACTGGCCGTCGCTGAGCACGCGCAGCAGGCGCGTCTGCAGGTCGAACGGCATGTCGCCGATCTCGTCCAGGAACAGCGTGCCGCCGTCGGCCTGCTCGAAGCGTCCGCGGCGCATGGTCTGCGCGCCGGTGAAGGCGCCGCGCTCGTGGCCGAACAGTTCGCTTTCGAGCAGATCCTTCGGGATCGCGGCGGTGTTGATGGCCACGAACGCGCCGTTGGTTCCCTGGTCGCCGCGCGGGCTGTGGCGATGCAGCGCCCGCGCCACGAGCTCCTTGCCCGAGCCCGATTCGCCGGTGATCAGCACCGTCACGTTGCTCTGCGACAGGCGGCCGATGGCGCGGAACACGTCCTGCATCGCCGGCGCCTGGCCCAGGATCTCGGGCACCGGCGTGTTGCGCTCGTCGAGCACTTCCTCGCGCAGGCTCTCTTCCAGTGCACGGCGGATCAGTTCGACCGCCTTGGCCAGGTCGAACGGCTTGGGCAGGTACTCGAAGGCACCACCCTGGAACGACGACACCGCGCTGTCCAGGTCGGAGTACGCCGTCATGATGATGACAGGCAGGCCGGGCAGGCGCTCCTTGACCTTGGCCAGCAGGTCCAGGCCGGAGCCGCCCGGCATGCGGATGTCGCTCACGAGCACCTGCGGTTCGTCGGTCTCGAGGGCCGTCAGCACGTCGCGCGTGGTGGCGAAGCTGCGCACCGGCAACTGCTCGCGGGCCAGCGCCTTTTCGAGCACGAAGCGGATGGATGGGTCGTCGTCAACGATCCAGATGGGTTTCATTCGGTGCGCCCGGCAGGTTAGTGCAGGGGAATCAGGATCTTGAAAACCGTGCATCCTGGGACGCTGTCGCATTCGATCGTGCCCAGATGCTGCTGCACGAAGGTCTGCGCCAGCGTCAAGCCCAGGCCCGACCCGCCTTCCCGCCCCGACACCAGCGGATAGAAGATCTGATCGCGAATGGACTCGGGGACGCCCGGGCCGTTGTCCTGGATATGCAATTCCAATGCCAGTCGGTAGCGCTGCTTGCCGATCGTCTCCTGGCGCGCGATTCGGGTGCGCAGGACGATGCGCGCGGTGCCCTGCTCGATCTGATCGGACAAGGCCTGGGTCGCGTTGTGCACGATATTGAGCACGGCCTGGATCATCTGCTCGCGGTCGCCGCGGAATTCGGGAATGGAGGTGTCGTAGTCCCGCTCCACGGCCAACCCACGGGGGTATTCGGCCAGCACCAGCGAACGGATGCGTTCCAGCACCTCGTGGATGTTGAGGTCAGCCACCACCTGCGCCTTGCGGTGCGGGGCCAGCAGGCGGTCGACCAGCACCTGCAGCCGGTCGGCCTCGTGGATGATGACCTGGGTGTACTCGCCCAGTTCGGCCTGGTCGATCTCCAGCTCCAGCAGCTGCGCCGCACCGCGGATGCCGCCCAGCGGGTTCTTGATCTCGTGCGCCAGGTTGCGGATCAGCTCCTTGGTGACCTGGGCTTGGCCGAGCGCCCGCTCCTCGCGATCCTGGCGCGTCTGCTGCTCGATCTCGATCATCTCGACGAACACGCGTCCGCCGTGCAGGTCGTGCTGGCTGACGATGACGTGCACCGGCAGCGTGGCGCTGGACGACACCGACGACCGCTTGAGCGAGCCGTCGAAGCGGCGCGCGGAGAACTCGTTGCGCGAGACGGCGGCGATGGCCTCGGACAGGGCCGCCGTCTCGCGGAACCAGTCGTAGATGCTGCCGCGCGTGAGCTTGCGGCGCGCGACGCCGACCACGGCTTCGAGCACCGAATTGGCGAACACGCACTTGCCGTCGGGCTCGACCACGGCCACCAGCGTGGCCAGGTGGTCGAACGCGGTGTAGTCGATGCCGCCGACGGGATGCGGCGCGGATTCGGCGATGTCGCGCGCAGCGTCCGGCGAGACCGTGGCCGGAGGAGTGCGGCGCGGCGCCATCACTGCGTCTTCGCGAGTTCGCGGGTGATCGCGTTGATGTCTGACTCGGTGCGGGCGATCTGGGCCTTCAGCTCCGCCGTGCGGTCGAGGTATTTCTGGTAGTTCTTCTCGTTGCCCTGGCGCTCGGGCTGGCCGTTGTTGTATTCCTTCTGCAGCGCGTCGAGCTGGGCCTGCGCCTTGATGAGCTCGTCCTGCAGGATCTTGCGGGCGTCGCTGTCGCGCGCCTTCTGCTCCTGCGCGTCGACGCGGCTGGCGGCCGAGCCGGGCGCCTGCGCGGGCGCACCGCGTGTCTTGGGCGCGGGAATGGTCGTCGGTTGCTGGATCACCATCGCCTTGCACCCGCGCGCCTCCGCCTCTTTCGGCGTGATCGTGTTGGTGAAGACGAAGCCCGGACACTGGTAGTTGACCGAACCCTCCGCGGCCCACGCGCCACTGCTGGCGATCATCGCCAGCGCTGTCGCGGCGAGGGTCCAGGGGCGGCGGCCGTGCGCGGCCGGAATGCGGGATGCGGTTGCGTTTGCCACGTTCATCGATTCATTGTGGCGCAAAACGCTGCGCCGGATGGTGACCCAACGTGTCACGGCGCCGGGTGGAGGACAGGGCGCGCGCAATGGTCGCGTAAAGCCAAAAAAAAGCGGCCCGTCGCCGGGCCGCCTTCGTTGCCGGGCCTCCTGTCGAAGGCCGGCGCCCGCCTCACAGCGAGTAGTACATGTCGAACTCGACCGGATGGGTCGTCATGCGCATGCGCTGGACGTCCTGCATCTTCAGCTCGATGTAGGCGTCGATGTACGCATCGGTGAACACGCCGCCCTTGGTCAGGAACGCGCGGTCGCTGTCCAGGTTGTCGAGCGCCTGTTCGAGGCTGGAGCAGACGGTCGGGATCTTCGCGTCTTCTTCCGGCGGCAGGTGGTACAGATCCTTGGTGGCGGCTTCGCCCGGATGGATCTTGTTCTCCACGCCGTCCAGGCCGGCCATCAGCAGCGCCGAGAAGCCCAGGTACGGGTTCATCATCGGATCCGGGAAGCGCGCTTCGACGCGGCGTCCCTTCGGGTTGGCGACGAACGGGATGCGGATCGAGGCCGAGCGGTTGCGCGAGCTGTAGGCCAGCTTGACCGGCGCTTCGTAGCCCGGCACCAGGCGCTTGTAGCTGTTGGTCGTCGGGTTCGTGATGGCGTTCAGGGCACGGGCGTGCTTGATGATGCCGCCGATGTAGAACAGCGCGAATTCCGACAGGCCGGCATAGCCGTCGCCGGCGAACAGGTTCTTGCCGTCCTTCCAGACCGACTGGTGCACGTGCATGCCCGAGCCGTTGTCGCCGACGATGGGCTTGGGCATGAAGGTAGCCGTCTTGCCGTAGGCGAAGGCCACGTTGTGGACGATGTACTTCTGCAGTTGGACCCAGTCCGCGCGCTGCAGCAGCGTGGAGAACTTGGTGCCGATCTCCATCTGGCCGGCGTTGGCCACTTCATGGTGGTGAACCTCGACGGGGATGCCCATCTGCTCGAGGATCAGCGACATTTCCGAGCGCATGTCCTGGCCGGCGTCGACCGGCGGCACCGGGAAGTAGCCACCCTTGACGGACGGGCGGTAGCCCTTGTTGCCGTGCTCGTAGTTCTTGCCCGTGTTCCAGGCGGCTTCCTCGGCTTCGATCTCGACCGAGCAGCCCTTCATGCTCACGTCCCAGCGGATGGAATCGAAGATGAAGAATTCGGGTTCCGGGCCGAAGTAGGCGGTGTCGCCATGGCCGGACGCGTTCATGTAGGCCTCGGCGCGCTTGGCCAGCGAACGCGGGTCGCGCTCGTAGGGCTTGCCATCGCTGGGCTCGACGACGTCGCAGGTCAGGATCAGCGTGGGCTCTTCGAAGAACGGGTCGATGTTGGCCGTGTTCGGGTCAGGCATCAGCTGCATGTCCGAGGCTTCGATGCCCTTCCAGCCGGCGATCGACGAACCGTCGAACGCATGGCCCGAGACAAACTTGTCTTCGTCGAAGTGCGAGACAGGCACGGACACATGCTGTTCCTTGCCACGGGTATCGGTGAAACGGAAGTCAACGAACTTGACTTCGTTTTCCTGCACCAACTTCATCACGTCGGCGACGGTCTTGGACATCAACGGGCTCCTAATTTGTTTGGCAAGTTACCGGGCCGGCGCACACAGGGGCCGGCCATCAAACGGTATGCGGTGAGGGAGAAAGCAGGTTCCATGCCGCGCGCGGCAGTGCGAAACCCCGGGAAAGCAGGCAACTCGGCCGTGCGGATCGCGCACCGCCATTGTGCATGCCAATTGGCGCACCTTGTTGGAGCGCTCTATGCACCATCTCGGGTCGGGTCGATCTCGAGTGCACCGGTGACGGCTGCGCCTTCGCGCAGCGCGGCCATCGCCAGCTCGACCTGGGCCGGATCGGCGCCCTTGACGCCGATCTCGATGTGAGGGCCCAGCGTCGGATGGTCGACGCTGGGCAGGCTGAACGAACGCACGCCTGGGAAGGCGGCCTCCACCCGTTCGAACACCGGAATCAGCGCCGACTCGTTCGTGCCCCGCACGCGCACGGCGCGCAACGCGTGCTCGCGCGACTGGCCGGCGTACAGGGTGTCCAGCAACCAATCGAGCATCGGATGCGCCATCACCGGGAAGCCTGGCATGAAGTGCAGGTTGCCCACGCTGAAGCCGGGGATGCGGTTGTACGGGTTCGGGATGAGAGCGGCGCCGGCCGGGAACACGCCCATGTTCAGGCGACGCTGGTGGTCGGGACTGGCCGTGTCGTACGCGATGCCCTTTTCGGCCGCCATCTCGCGTCCGCGCTGCGTGATGAGCGCCTCGGCCTCGGGATGCAGCGCGAGCGGCACGCCCAGCGCCTGCGCGGCGCACTGGCGCGTGTGGTCGTCGGGCGTGGCGCCGATGCCGCCGAACGAGAACACGGTGTCGCCCGAGGCAGCCGCGGCGCGGATCTCGGCGACGATGCGCGCCGGCTCGTCGCCCAGGTAATGTGCCCAGGACAGCGCGAGCCCGCGCGATTCGAGGGCCGCGATGACGCGCGCCAGGTGCTTGTCCTCGCGGCGTCCGGACAGGATCTCGTCGCCGATGATCAACGCGCCGAAATTCATGCAGTCTCTCCAGTCTCGGGTTCAGGCCCGGCGTCATACCCGAAGCGCTCGTGCGGCGGCACCTCCTCGACCAGCTGCAGGTCGGACGACGGCGCCACCGCCGGCTGCACCGCGCGCATCGCGCTTTCGGCCTCGCGCAGCGACGCCAGCACGCCCAGGCCGTAGTGCGTGAACCAGAGCGCCGAGAACGTGAAGATCATCGTGTAGAGCCAGATCACGCCCACCATGATGAAGGGCGCGAAGATGATGAACTGCATGCTCAGCGTCCAGATCATCGACGGCACGCCGCACAGGAAGCCGCAGACGATGCCCATGATCAGCAGCGGCCAGCGGTGCGCGCGCAGGATCGCCTCGCGCTCCGGCTGCGACGCATGCTCGGCGAGCGCGTCGAAGCCCATCACCTTGGCGGTCAGCCAGCCCCAGATCAGCGGCGGCAACACCAGCGCCAGCCCCGGCACCAGCCAGAACGGCAGCGTGACCATCACCATCAGCAGCGCGCCCACCGTCCAGGCCAGCGAGGCGAAGATGCCCAGCCACCACGATCCGCCGTGGCGGCGCTCCAGCTTGGGAAAGCGCCGCCGCGCGACCAGCGTGACGATGGCCGGCGTGATCCACAGGCCCACCAACACCAGCGTGAAGGCGACCACCACGGGAATCGTCAACGCGATCACGATCAGCGCGGCGATGCCGGTGCGAAAGTTCGCCCCCAGCATCGACGACATCCACTCCAGCATGGAATTGACCAGCGACCAGTGCTCCAGCGTCGCGCGCACCGAGGCGATGGCCGACTCCCAGAACACGTAGCCCGCCGCCAATGTGGCCGCGCCCGCCACCAGCAGCGGCAGCAAGGACAGCGCAACGACCTTGGGATGCAGGCAATAGGCCACTGCGCGCCAGAACGAGCCGAACAACGATTTCATCGGGGAGTGGGAAGTGAGGTGGACGACGCGGAGACCTTCATCGGGGCATCAATCGTCGTCGCCGCTCAGCAGGCTGTTCAGGCCGCCCAGGATGCCGCCCGTCGCCAGGCCGCCGACCACGCCCAGGCCGCTGCTGCTGCCCGCCCGGTCGCTGCTGCCGCCGTTCTGCGGCGCGGACGCGAAGATGCGGCTGGCCAGGCGCGAGAACGGCAAGCTCTGGATCCAGACGGTGCCCGGGCCCGTCACCTTGGCGAAGAACAGCCCTTCGCCGCCGAACAGCGCCGTCTTGATGCCGCCCACGTACTGGATCTCGAAATTGATGGTCTGCGTGAAGGCCACCAGGCAGCCGTGGTCGATCAGCAGCGTCTCGCCGGGTTGCAGCTCGCGCTTCTCGACGGTGCCGCCGGCATGCACGAAAGCCATGCCGTCGCCGTCCAGGCGCTGCATGATGAAGCCGTCGCCGCCGAAGAAACCCACGCCCAGCCGCTGCTGGAAGGCGATGCCGATGGACACGCCCTTGGCCGCGCACAGGAACGACTGTTTCTGGGTGATCAGCGTGCCGCCCACGCTGCGCAGGTCGATCGCCAGGATCTTGCCCGGCACCGGCGTGGCGAAGGCGACGCGGCGCTTCTGGCTGGACTGGTTCATGAACACGGTCGTGAACACGTTGGCACCGCTGATCAGCCGCTTGCCCGCACCCACCAACGCGCCCCAGAGGCCGGAATTGGCCTGCGAACCGTCGCCGAAGATGGTGTCCAGCACGATGCCGCTTTCCATGAACATCATCGAGCCGGCCTCCCCGACCGCGGCCTCGCCCGGGTCGAGCTCGACCTCGACGAACTGCATCTCCGCGCCCTTGATCTCGTAGTCGACCACGTCCATCGCCATCTTGCTTTCCTCTGTTTGACGTTCCTGCCCGGACGCTCATTCTCCTTCAAGCGGCGCCCTGCCCCCGTCCTGCCACATCCGCATTGGATAAAGCCATGAGGCCAATGCATTTGGCGCCGCGTTATCCTGCATCCACCGTCAACCCACGAGCGGCCGGGCCACAAGCCACACGCCGCCACACGAGACATGACCACTCCTGTCCAGACTCCGGCCGCACGCCCGGCCCGCCCCGCCGTTCTCGACCTCATCGGCAACACGCCGATGGTCGAGATCACGCAGTTCGACACCGGCTGCTGCCAGCTCTTCATCAAGCTGGAATCGCAGAACCCCGGCGGCTCGATCAAGGACCGCATCGGCCTGGCGATGATCGAGACGGCCGAGCGCGACGGGCGCCTGAAGCCGGGCGGCACCGTGCTCGAAGCCACGGCTGGCAACACC
>JBJMWF010000214.1:0-4519 GCA_045810265.1 Vitreoscilla sp.
GCGCACCGAATACGTGGCCGCTTTCATCGGCGGGCAGAACGTGCTCCGCGGCCAGGTGCTCGGAATCGACGCGGTCAGCCTGACGCTCGCCGGCGAGCAGGGCGCGCACTACGTGCTGCCGCGCGGTTCGGCGACTCCCCATCTCGGCGACGCCATGTCGTTCGCCGTGCGGCGTGATCGCATGGACGTCGCGCCGGACGCCGACGCCGTTCCCCTGGTCGCCAATTGCCTGCGTGGCCGCGTTTGCCAGCTGGAATACCAGGGCACCTACATGAAGGTCAGCCTGGAGACCGACAGCCCCGCGGCGCCCACCTGCGTGGTCTACGTCGAGGAGGACGTCTTCTTCCGCGATCCCGTCGCCGTCGGCCAACGCGTGCGATGCAGCTGGGCGCAGAACGCGGCCCACCACCTGGTGGCGCTGGCATGAACCCCGACCAACCCACCCAGACAGCAGGAGCACTCATGCAAGACTATCAATTGTTCGACCTGGGCGACGTCGTCCTCCAGTGCAAGAAGACGCTGCGCGAGGTCAAGCTCGCCTACAAGACCTACGGCACGCTCAACGCGGCGCGCGACAACGTCGTCGTCTACCCCACGTGGTATTCGGGCCAGCACTACGAGAACGAGTGGCTGATCAGCGAGGAGCTCGCACTCGATCCGCGCAAGTACTTCATCATCGTGCCCAACATGCTGGGCAACGGACTGTCGACCTCGCCCAGCAACACCCCCGCGCCGTACAACGCGTCGCGCTTTCCCGAGATCACCGCCTACGACAACGTCAAGGCGCAGCACCGCCTGGTGACCGAGCTGTTCGGCATCGAGAAGATCAAGCTGGTGACGGGCTGGTCGATGGGGGCGCTGCAGACCTACCACTGGGGTGCGATGTACCCCGACATGGTCGAGCGCATCCTGCCGTTCATGGGCTCGGCCAAGTGCTCGCGCCACAACTTCGTCTTCCTGGAAGGGGCGAAGGCGGCGTTGCTGGCCGACGCGCAATTCAAGGAAGGCTGGTACACCTCGCCGCCCGAGCGCGGCCTGCGCGCGTTCGGGCGCGTCTACGCCGGCTGGGGCTTCTCGCAGGCCTTCTATCGACACCGGATGGACCTCGAGGCCATGGGTTACGCCTCGCTGGAGGACTTCCTCGTCGGCTTCTGGGAAGGCCTGTTCCTGCAGCGCGATGCCAACAACCTGCTCACGATGCTGTGGACCTGGCAGCACGGCGACATCAGCGACAACGAGCTTTTCAACGGCGATTTCGTCAAGGCGCTGGGCGCCATCAAGGCGCGGGCGATCGTGATGCCGGCCTCGACCGACCTGTACTTCCCGCCCGAGGACAACGAGTTCGAGGTCCGGCACATGCCCAACGCCACGCTGCAGGTGATCAAGACCGACTGGGGCCACTTCGCGGGCGGGCCGGGCACCAGCCCGGTGGACATCCGCGTGCTGGACGAGGCGCTGCGCGCGCTGCTCGCGTCGTGACTGCGCCCCGGAATCCGAATCCCAACGTCAACCAAGGACAGGCCAGATGACCTCGCATTCCAACTTGCGTCCCCGCGCGCTCCGCTTTGTCTCGTTCTCGCTCCTCGTCGCGTGCGTCGCACCGGCAGGCGCGGTCGACTGGAGCGGCTACTTCCGCGGCGGCCCGGGCGCCACCACCGTCCACGGTGAGTCACGGCAATGCTATGGCCTGAATGGCCCGGGCCTGAACTACCGCCTCGGCAACGAGTGCGATTTCTACGGCGAGTTCCAGCTGGCCCAGGCCATGAAGTACGGCGGCGTCGACTTCAACGCGGTCCTGATGACGACGTTCTACAGCACGGCGACAGAGACTGGCCAGAGCGCGAACCTGAACGACAACCATGGCATCGAGCAGGCGTATGTCGAGATGAAGGGCGTGGACTTCGCGCCGCAGGTGCTGTTCTGGATGGGCAAGCGGCGCGACCGCCTCGACGTCTACATCGTCAACACCTTCTTCACCAACATGAGCGGCGTGGGCGCCGGCTTTTCGAACGTCAGCCTGGGGGGGGGCGCGAAGTTCGCCTTTTCCGGCTACAAGAGCGACAGCGTCAACGTGCACGACGGCCTGCCCAACGGCAGCAACGGCGGCGGCCGCCTGCACGCCGACTTCTACGACATCGCCGTCAATCCCGGCGGCGCGCTGCGCGTGACCGCCTCGTACTCGCATGGCGACTCGCAGGGCGGGCTCAAGGGCACCTCCGGCGAAGGCATCAGCGTCGAGCACGTGCAGAAGGATTTCTTCGGCGGCGGCAACCACCTGTGGGTGCAGTACAGCCAGGGCTCGCTCGGACTCGACCAGCGCTTCGATCCTTCCATCCCGGGGGGCACCGGCACGCTGACGGCCGATTCAGCCGCCAAGAGCTATCGGATCGTCGAGAGCCCCTCGTGGCAGATCGGCGCGCTGGGTGGCCAGGCCATCGCGTTGTACCAGCATGACGAGACGCAGAGCACGGCGGTCCGGTCGATCTCGGTCGGTGGGCGCGGCGCCTACGCCATCACGAGCAGCCTGAAGTTCCTGGCCGAGATCGGATACTCGCAACGGCGCCCGGACGGCGCCGCCAGCGAGCACCTGACCAAGCTCACGATCGGCCCGGCGCTGGCCACCGGGCCGGATTTCTGGAAACGACCGGAACTGCGGCTCTACGTGACGCACGCGACCTACAACCGGGCCGCGGCGGCCGACGCCGCCAACGGCTTGCAGGCCGGCACGACCTCCGGCACGTCGTACGGCGCGCAGGTCGAGATCTGGTTCTGAGCCAGACGGTGGCGGCGCGGCCGCCTCAACCCAGCTCGCGGCTGGCCAATGCGGCCGCCGCCGCGCGCGTCTCAACGCCCAGCTTCTCGAACACGTGCTCCAGGTGCTTGTTGACGGTGCGCGGGCTCATCCGCAGGATCTCCGCCACGTCACGGTTGGTCTTGCCCTTGGCGACCCACGACAGCACCTCCGTCTCGCGCGGTGTCAGCGACGCGGTCGACAAGCGAGATGGCGCCACCTGTGGCGCACCCAGGTCCAGCAGCCACATCACCTCGCCGAGGCCGACGCCACCCAGCCGGCGCGCGGTGAGGATGCGGCCCCCCAGCGTACGGGTGCACACGCCTTCCGACGCCTGCGTCGCCGCATTCAGCCAGGCCAGGCACGCGTCGTCGGGCTGCTGCGGGAAGAACTCGGCCAGCCAGACCTGCGCGCGCGGCGAACGCCACGCCATGCGTTGATGAGCGTCGACCATCAGCACGCCGTGGCCGCCGACGTCGATCGCCTCGCGCGCCTGGCGCACCGCGCGCGAGTTGCGGACGTGCGTGGCCAGGCGCGCCAGCACCTCGGGCGTCCGAGCCGGCTTGACGACGTAGTCGACCCCGCCGGCCTCGAATCCCTTGACGATGTGGTCGGTCTCGGAGAGCCCGGTCATGAAGATCACCGGGATGTGCGACCAGGCCGGATGCGCCTTCAGCCGGCGACAGGTCTCGAAGCCGTCCAGGCCCGGCATCAGAGCGTCGAGCAGGATGGCGTCGGGCGTCACCAGCTCGAGCCGCGCGAGGGCCGATTCGCCGTCGGACGCCACCAGCACGGTGTAGCCCTGCGCCTCGAGGTCGATGCACAGCGCGCCGACCGAGCGCGGCACGTCGTCGACGATCAGGACGATGTCGCCGCTGCGCACTTCGGGACAGTCCTGGCTCATCGGGCCGCCTCTTCGTCGATGGGGGTGAGCTCGTGCGCCAGGTCGGCGATCAACTCGTTCCAGGCGAAGCGGGACACGTGCTCGCGCAGGCTGGCGACGCGCTGCTGGTGGCTCGGGGTCTCGGCGGCGATGGCGTCGAGCGCGCGCTGCAGGCCCTGGGCGTGGCCCAGCCGCGCCAGGCGCAACAAGGTCTGCGCGTGCTCCGGCGCCAGGCGGGCGTCGGCATCGCGGCTGGGCGCGGCGGGCGCGTTGGCCGAGGTCCAGCTCGGCACCGCGAGCTCCGCCACCCACTCGAGTTCGAGATGGCGCTGCAGCACCGCCAGCAGTTCCGATTCGATGACCGGCTTGTCGACGAAGCCCTGGCATCCGGCCGCGGCGATCTTGTCGCCCAGGTTCTCGAAGGCGTCGGCCGAGACGATGATGATGGGCACGTCGGCGATGCCGTGCGCGCGGATGCGGCGCGCCGTCTCCCAGCCGTCCATGTCGTCCATCGACAGGTCGAGCAGCACCGCGTCGGGACGCGTCTCCAGCATGCTTTCCAGGCATTCGCGACCGCTCGCCGCCTCGCGGATCCGGAAGCCCAGCGGCAGCAGCATGCCGGCCAGCATCTGCCGCTGCGTCGGCTGGTCGTCCACCACCAGCAGGCAGCGGCGCGCGCCGATGTAGCCGCTGACCGGCCGGTGGCGCGGCAGCCGCGCGTGGCCCGGTTCCGCCGTCTCGCTCAGGTACAGGCGAACCTTGAAGGTGCTGCCGGCGCCGGGCGTGCTCTCCACCGTGATCTCGCCGCCCATCAGCTCGGTCAGCAGGTGCGTGATGGTCAGGCC
>JBJMWF010000215.1:0-5899 GCA_045810265.1 Vitreoscilla sp.
CCCCGGCACGATGAAGGCGCCGTAGCTGATGCCGCCCACCTGCGGGATGCGCGAGCCGATGGCCGCGCCGAACACGATGAAGTACAGCGAGGTGGAGATGACCGGCGAGATGATGCTCTGCATCAGCGTGCGCCAGGTGCGCGCCATCTCGAAGTTGTAGATCGCACGCACCGCGTGCCAGTTCGGGTTCGCGATGTCGCTGCTCATTGCCGGCCTCCCTCAACCAGGCTGACGAAGATCTCCTCGAGCGAGCTCTGCTTGGTGCGCAGGTCCTTGAACGGGATGCCGGCGTCGTTCACGTGCTTCATGAAGTCGACGATGCCGCGCGCCTGGCTGCGCGTGTCGTAGGTGTAGGTCAATTCGGTGCCGTCCGGTGAAAGCGTCAATTCGTAGTCGCGCAAGGCCGCCGGAACCTCGGCGGCCTTGTCCTGCAGCAGCAGCGTCACCTGCTTCTTGCCGAGTTTGTGCATCAGCTCGGCCTTGTCCTCGACCAGCAGCAGCCGGCCCTTGGCGATCACGCCGATGCGGTCGGCCATCTCCTCGGCCTCCTCGATGTAGTGCGTGGTCAGGATGATGGTGACGCCGGTGGCGCGCAGTTCGCGCACCAGTTGCCACATGTCGCGCCGCAGCTCCACGTCCACGCCCGCGGTGGGCTCGTCCAGGAACAGGATCTGCGGCTCGTGCGACAGCGCCTTGGCGATCATCACGCGCCGCTTCATTCCGCCCGACAGGGTGCGGATGCGGTTGTCCTTCTTGTCCCACAGCGACAGCGCCTTGAGCGTCTTCTCGATGTGGGCCGGGTCGGGGGCGCGCCCGAACAGGCCGCGGCTGAACGAGACGGTGTCCCACACGGTCTCGAAGGCGTCGGTGGTGAGCTCCTGCGGCACCAGGCCGATCAGCGAGCGCGACACGCGGTAGTCGCGCACGATGTCGTGGCCGTCCACCGTGACCTGCCCCGAGCTGGCGGTGACGATGCCGCAGACGATGCTGATCAGCGTGGTCTTGCCGGCGCCGTTGGGGCCCAGCAGCGCGAGGATCTCGCCCTTGCGGATCTCGAGGTCGATGGCCTGCAGCGCGGTGAAGCCGGACGCGTAGGTCTTGGAGACGTTCTTGACGGAGAGGATGGACTGCATGGCGCGCAGTATCCCGCGCCCGCGCTTATCCTGCTGGCGCGCCGGTCATCGTCCACTCGAGCTCGCGGCGCTCGCTGGCGCTGCGGATGCCCAGCTCGATCAGCGCCATCACGTCCAGCGCCTCCTCGGGTGGCACCGGATTGGGCGCGTCGCCGCGGATGGCGGCGGCGACGCCGGCGAAGTACGCCATGTGCGCGCCCGGCAGCAGGGTCACGGGTTCGACCACCGTCCTGCCGCCATCCGCGCACGTGACGCGCGACGCGGGCCCCGGGTCGATGCCCCAGCCGGGCTGTGGCGGCCAGGTCGGGCGCATGCCGGCCTTCAGCGCGTCCTCCTGGGCATCCAGCCCTTGCTTGACGAAGCTGGCCAGCGTGCCATGCACCGCGAAGCGTGGCGCGCTGGCGGCCACCAGCATGCCCGCGTGCAGGTGCACATGCAGGCGGTCGTAGCGCAGGCTGGCGTGGAACCAGTCGTCGGCGAGCGCGCCGTCGCGCGTCCGGTCGCGCTCGAGGGTGATCGCGTGCGGATGCCCGAACAGTTGCAGCGCCTGGTCGACCAGGTGCGGGCCGAGGTCGAACCACAGGCCGGCGCCCGGGCCCGCGGCCTCGCGCCAGCGCTGGCGCACCTCGGGCCGGTAGCGGTCGTGGCGTGAAGTCATCTCGACGACGCGGCCGAGCGCGCCCTCGGCCACCAGCCGGCGCAGCGTCAGGAAGTCGCCGTCCCAGCGCCGGTTGTGGAACACCGACAGCACGCGCCGGTGCTCGCGGGCGAGCGCGACCAGCTCGCGCGCGTCGTCCAGCGCCACGGTGAACGGCTTGTCGACGACCACATGGCGGCCCGCCAGCAGCGCGGCGCGCGCCAGCGGGTGATGCGTGTCGTTGGGGCTGGCGATGACGACCAGGTCGAGGTCGTCTCGGGCGATCAGCTCGGCGGGCGTCGCGAACACCGCCATGCCGGGCCAGTCGGCACGCACCTTGGACGCGTCGGAACTGGCGACCGCGGCCAGCTCGAACGAAGGCACCGCGGCGATCAGCGGTGCGTGAAAGGTCTTGCCGGCGTAGCCGTAGCCAATCAGGCCGACCTTCAGGCGCCGCTGGTCCATGCGCTCACCTGGTCTTGGACATCAGCGCGAACACCGCGCCCTGCGGATCGCGCGCATGCGCCACCCACAGGCCGCCGGGCACCTCGTCGGGGCCCATCGTCACGACGCCGCCCAGCTTCTTGACGCGCTCGATCGCGCCGCCGATGGCGTCCACGCGCACGTAGTAGCGCCAGCCAGGCGTGGGCGCATCGGGCTCCTTGGTCATGATCGCGCCACTGGGCACGCCGTCGATCTCGAACAGCTGGTAGGTGCCCAGCGGTCCCATGTCCATGCCCTCGCCCTTGGTCCAGCCGAACAGCGTGGCGTAGAACTCGAACACGCCCGGGCCGTCCATCGCGCGCAGCTCGTGCCAGCCGACGGTGCCTGGCGCCTCCGCCGGCGGCATCCGCGGCGGGTCGCCGGGCAGCGGCTTGAACAGCACGAACGAGGCATTCTGCGGATCGGCCACGACCGCGAAGCGGCCGACCTCGGGGATGTCATCGGCCGGACGCAGCACCTTGCCGCCCGCGGCCAGCACGCGCGCGGCCATCGCGTCGACATCGTCGACCGCGATGTACGCCGACCAGGCGGGCGGCGCGCTGATCGCGCGCAACTGGTCGGGCATGGACATGATGCCGCCGACCATCGCGTCGCCCACCTTCACGAGGGTGTAGGACGGGCCGGGCATGCCGGAATCCTCGCTCCCCCAGCCGATGACCTCGGCATAGAAGGCGATGGCGGCGGGCGCATCGGGCGTCATCAATTCGTACCAGACGAAATGGGCAGCGGACATGACTGGCTCCTGGGGGTGCAACGGCGCCGCCGATTATGCGCGGGCAGGCGCCGGGGCATCCATGACGACTTCGTGAATCCCCGCGCGGGTGCGGGCAAATCCCGACCAGGCCCTCGTGGTGCGCTCACCGGAACAGGGGATGGCGCCACGTCGGTCACATACAGGTCACCGTATCGTCATGTGGCAGCCAGACACTGCGCCCGGTCTTCAAATCCCTCCCACAAGGACACCCCATGCTCCGGGCCATCCCCCACCGACTTTCCGCGATCGCCCGCGGCGCCACCGCGCTGCTGGCCGCCGTCGCCGCTCCCTGCTTCGCGTCCGCCTCCGGGGTCGTCATCAGCCAGGTCTTCGGCGGCAACGGCGTCGCCCCGAACGCCTATGCGTCCGACTACGTCGAACTGTTCAACGCCGGGGCGACGGCGCAATCGATCGCCGGCTGGTCGATCCAGTACAGCAGTTCCACGGGGACCGGCACGTTCGCGGCCAACAGCATCACCCCGCTGAGCGGAACGCTGCAGCCGGGCCAGCACTACCTGGTGCAACTGGTCACGACCAGCGGCAACGCGCTGCCGGTCACGGCCGACGTCACCAACAACAGCCTGAACATCTCGGGCAGCGCGGGCAAGCTCATCATCGCCAACACGTCCACCGGCCTGGCCTGCAACGGCGCGCAGACGGCGTGCTCGGCGACACAGCTGGCGCAGATCGTCGACCTGGTCGGCTACGGGCCGGCGACCAACTTCGCCGAAGGCAGCCCTGCTCCGGCGCCATCGGCCACCACGGCGATCCTGCGCGCCGGCAACGGTTGCACCGACAGCGGCAACAACGCCGCGGACTTCGCGGTCGGCACGCCGCTGCCGCGCAACTCGCTGAGCGCGCCCGCGCCCTGCTCCGGCGCCACGCCGCCTCCGCCGCCGCCGCCCGCTCCGCCGCCGTCGGCCCCGACCGCGTCGATCCCGCAGATCCAGGGCAGCGGCCCGACCAGCCCGTATCTGGGCCAGGCGGTCACCACCTCCGGCGTCGTCACCAAGGTCGTCACCAACGGCTTCTTCCTGCAGGATCCGGTGGGCGACGGCGATCCGGGCACGTCGGACGGCATCTTCGTCTTCACCAATGCGACGCCCACGGTCGGCGCGGGCCAGGCGGTGCAACTGACGGCCAAGGTCTCCGAGTTCAACACCGGGGCGGCGACCAACGCCGACACCGCCGCCCATACCGTCACCGAGCTGGGCAGCATCACGAGCCTCACTGTCACTGGCAGCGGTTCCATCGCCCCGCTGGTGCTGTCGTTCCCGTTCGCCACGCAGGACACGATGGAGCGCTACGAGGGCATGCTCGTCACGCTGGTGGGCCCGTTCACCGCGCAGCAGAACTACTTCCTGGGCCGCTTCGGCCAGATGACGCTGGGCACCGGCGGCCGCCTGTGGACGCCCACCAACGTGGATCGTCCGGGCGCCGCGGCCCAGGCCCTGAATGCCGACAACATCCGCCGCTCCATCGTGCTGGACGACGGCAGCACCCTGCAGAATCCGAACCCCACCCCGTACCTGGCCGCCGACAACACGGTGCGCGCCGGCGACACGGTCGCCTCCATCACGGGCGTCATCGACTACGGCCTGACGACGTCGGCCAACACCGATCCCGGTTCGTACAAGATCCATCCGACGCAGCCGGTCGCGTTGGCGCGCTCCAACCCGCGCACCGCCTCGGCGGACGACGTCGGCGGCAACATCCGCGTGGGCAGCACCAACGTCGAGAACTTCTTCACCACCCTGGACGACGGCGTCAACAAGTGCCCGCCGTCCAACACCGCCGACGACTGCCGCGGCGCCAACACGGCCGCCGAGTTCACGCGCCAGCGCAACAAGGTAGCCGACGAACTGATCGGCATGGATGCGGATGCCGTGGCCCTGATGGAGCTGCAGAACAACGGCGGCGTCGCGATCCAGAACCTGGTCGGCTTCATCAACTCGCGCCTGGGCGCCAACGTCTATGCCGCCGTGCCCGACGCCCCGACAGGCGGCGGCACCGACGCGATCAAGGTGGGCATGATCTACAAGCCGTCGCGCCTGTCGCTGGTGGGCGCCGCGCTGAGCGATACCGCGGCGATCAACAACCGCGCACCGATGGCCCAGACCTTCGCGGCACCGAACGGCGAGAAGTTCACCCTCATCGCCAACCACCTGAAGTCCAAGGGCTGCAGCGACTTCGCCGCCGGCCCGGGCGACACGGACCAGGGCGACCTCCAGGGCTGCTTCAACGCCCGCCGCGTGCAGCAGGCCGACGAGCTGCGCACCTTCACGGCCCGCGTGCAGTCCTCCAGCGGCGTCGCCGACACGCTGCTGGTGGGCGACTTCAATGCGTACGCGCAGGAAGACCCGGTCTACCAGCTGACCAGCAACGGCTTCGTCGACCAGATCGCCCGCTACCTGGACAAGCCGGGCGCCAACTCGTTCGGCTACTCCTATGTGTTCAACGGCAGCTCAGGCCGCCTGGACCACGCGATCAGCAACAGCACCCTGTCGCCCAAGGTGACCGGCGTGACCGAGTGGCACATCAACGCCGACGAGCCGCTGGTGCTCGACTACAACCTGGAGTTCAAGCAGCCCGCCTGCCCGACCTGCGGCCCCGACTACACCACCGACTCGCCCTACCGCGCGTCCGACCATGACCCGATCGTCGTCGGCCTGAACCTGGTGCATGCGGTCAACGGCGGCTCCGGCAACGACACGCTCGTCGGCAGCGCCGGCGACGACGTCATCACGGGCGGTGTCGGCGCCGACCGCCTCACCGGCAACGGCGGGCGCGACGTCTTCGTCTACACCTCGATGCGTGACGCGGCCGACACGATCACCGACTTCACGCCCAACGACGACCGGCTCGACCTGA
>JBJMWF010000216.1:0-7970 GCA_045810265.1 Vitreoscilla sp.
GCCGGCCGGTCGAACCCGACCAGCGGCCACCGTTGCCGTTGTCGCAGTAGCCCCAGACCATGCGCGGCAGCTCCTGGTCGATGCGCGCGAAGCCCTGGGCGTCGGTGTGGCCGCTCCACACCTTGACGCCGCGGCAGTCGGACACCTGCACCGCGGCGCCGGCGACCGGCTTGCCCTTGTCCAGCGTCGTCACCCAGGCGCCGGAGTTGACCGCCGCCCACTTGAAATGCACGGCCAGGTTCGTGACGAGCACGCCGGTACGCACGTACATCGGCGCGGCGCGGTCCAGCAGCGCCTGGCCCAGTCGCGGCGACTCGATCTCGACGACGTGGTAGCCCGGCTGCGGCAACGGGATGCCGATCACCTCGAACGGATGCGGCTCCGTTTGCGATTCCACCGGCAGCTTGATCGCCCGCACGTTCGCCGCATGATCGAGCAGGCTGACGCTGCGCGTCTGCACGGCGTTCGGATCCTGCGCGTTGACTTCGGAGTCGTTCGCGTCCTCGTCCTGTTCTTCCTGCGTCTTCGTGCGGCCATGATCCTTGGCGCCGCGCTTGTTCTTGACTGCGACCGGCGGCGGCAGCTTGATGCCCAGTTCCTGTTCCACCGCCGTGCGATCCAGCGCAGTCTCGTTGTAGCGCGTCACGCGTGCGAACCAGTCGATGATGGAGGCGTCGTCGCTCAGCGTCAGGTCGCGCGCGGGCGCGCCGGCAAGCGTCATCGCCTTGACACCCAGCTGGCCCTCGATCTTGCGCACCGTCAGCGGCAGCACGGGCTCGGCATTGAGTTCGAGGATGCCGAAGGTGGCGGCCGGAAACTTGGCGAGCGCCGGCGCCTCGGACGTGCGCGTCTTGAGCGGGAACTGCGCGGCGTTCTCGAGCTGGCGGCCGGAGTCGTCGGCGAAGCCGGCCGGCAGCTCGATGCGCAGGTCGGCCTTCTCGGGCAACTGGTCGGAGAA
This sequence comes from Vitreoscilla sp., assembly GCA_045810265.1. Lineage (GTDB taxonomy): Bacteria > Pseudomonadota > Gammaproteobacteria > Burkholderiales > Burkholderiaceae_C > Scleromatobacter. The sequence continues at coordinate 959 of JBJMWF010000216.1, forward strand.
CTGCACCGCGGTGACGCCCTCCTCCGAGGCATCGCCCGTGACGCTGCCCTTGTTGCGGCCGAAGAAGTAGATGAACTTGTGCAGGCCGGACTCGTGCAGGTCGACCAGCGCGTCGGCGGTCTCGCCGCGGTGCTGTTCGACCTGCGGCTTGTGGCTGCCGTCAGGCCCGACCAGCGCGATCTTCTCGGCGATCCGGCGTGGCACCGGCGACGAGAACTCGACGCGCAGCGGACGCATCGGCAGGCAATCCGAACGCGAGTTCACGCGTTCGCAGGTGAAGCTGGCGGTGAAGGCAGGACGCACCGCGTAGTTCAGGCGCCGGTCGTCGGAGCTGGGGACGCCCGAGGCGGTCGCGATGCCCTTGCCCCACACCAGCGAGACCTTGGACTCGGGCGGCGCCGGCCGCGCGCATTGCAGCGTCACGCTGCGCGCCTGCTGGGGGACGAGGTTGACGGCCTTGAGGATCGCGTCGCGCGTCGGGCCGGTGATGAGCTTGACCGGCACGCGCTCGCCGACGCCGGCGAACTCGCAATACGCGAAGCGCTCGATGCTGTCGGTGGTGGCGGGGCCGTTGAGCAGCAGTGCGAAGGCCTGCTCCTCCTCGATCCTGGAGTACTCGCTGGGCGAAGGGTAGGCACGCACGACGGCCGGGCCGCCGGTGGAGAAGTCGAACCGGGAATCGGCAGCGATGGGCGCACCGGCCACCGACTTGATGCCGGGATGCGGCGCGACGCTGCAGCGCGTGCCGGGTGGCAGGTCTTTGGCGAAGTCGAACACCCAGGTCTTGTCGTCGACCCAGCGCGCGGTGCCGGCCTGGGTACCGCCCGGCGTGCAGGTGACGTCCAGCGGCGCCGGCAGGCGCGGGTCGCCGAACTTGACCATGGACTCGCTGAAGGTGGCGCGCACCTGGCGCACCAGCGCAACCTCGCCGCGCGGCGACGACGTCGTCAGGCTGGCATCGGCGCGCGCGAGCATCGGCTGCGTGGCCGCGGCGCACGCCAGCAGGCCGGTCGCAAGACTGCGCACCCAAGGCATCGGGCGCATGTTCGACTGCATCAATTGTTCTCCCCCGCCCGGTGCCCGGGCCTGTGGGAAGGCAGTCTATGCGAGCCGTCGGGCTGCGCGGGAATCGTGAGCGAAGTCTCACGCGCCGGAGCGGCGGTTCACGTGAAATGCTTCGTCGCTGGCCACTGGCACGCCGAGGCGATGCCGGAAGGTGCCCGGCATCGGCTCGGATCGCGCTACAGCCTCAGCCTTCAAGAGGTGCTTGCCGCGATTCGAGGCGGTGCCTGGCGCCGGCCTCGCTGGGGATCGGCGTCAGGCACCTTGTCGTCCGCGATGATGGGATCTCGTTCTCCGGCGTCGCACCGCGGACGACAAGATGCCAGACACCTCCAGTTGGACGCCTGCGGCCGCAGGTCGGCGAAGAGCTTATTTCTTGGTGTAGATCTGGTCGAAAACGCCGCCGTCCGCGAAGTGCGTCGCCTGGGCCTTGGTCCAGCCGCCGAAGGTGTCGTCGATCGAGAACAGCTTGAGCTTCGGGAACTTGCTCGCGTACTTCGCGGCCACGGTCGGATCGATGGGCCGGTAGAAGTTCTTCGCCTCGATTTCCTGCGCCTCGGGCGTGTACAGGTACTCGAGGTAGGCCTGCGCCACGGCGCGGGTGCCCTTGCGGTCGACCACCTTGTCGACCACCGCCACCGGCGGCTCGGCCAGGATGCTGCTGGTCGGGTAGACGACGTCGAACTTGTCAGCGCCGAATTCCTTCAGGGACAGGTAGGCCTCGTTCTCCCAGGCGAGCAGCACGTCGCCGACTTCACGCTGGGCGAAGGTGACGGTCGCGCCGCGCGCGCCCGAATCGAGCACGGGCACGTTGGCGTAGACCTGCTTGATGTAGGAGCGCGCCGTGGCATCGCTGCCGCCCGGCTGCTTCAGCGCCCAGCCGTAGGCCGCCAGGTAGGCCCAACGCGCGCCGCCCGAGGTCTTGGGGTTGGCGACCACCACGCCGACACCCGGCTTGGCGATGTCGCCCCAGTCGTGCAGGCCCTTGGGGTTGCCCTTGCGCACCAGGAACACGATGGTCGAGGTGTACGGGGTGCTGTTGTCCTTGAACTTCTTCTGCCAGTCCTTGGCCAGCAGGCCCTTGTTGGCGATCGCATCGATGTCGTAGGCCAGCGCCAGCGTCACGACGTCGGCATCCAACCCGTCCTGCACCGCACGCGACTGCGCGCCCGAGCCGCCGTGCGAGGCGTTGATCTTGAGGTCGTCGCCGGTCTTGGACTTCCAGTACTTGGGAAAGCTGGCGTCGATGTCCTGGTAGAGCTCGCGCGTCGGGTCGTAGGACACGTTGAGCAGGGTGATTTCCTTGGCCATCGAGACCGCGGCAGTGGCGGCGAGCGCGGCGGCCAGGAACGTTCGGGAAAGGAAGCGGGCGGTCGTCATCAGGAAAGTCCTCGGGGTTCGAAAGGGTCCATTGCAAGCTGAATGCAGCCTGAGCACGATTCTGCGGATGCCACTCGACGGTGGCAAAGAACATAAACGCCGCTGCTTAGGCGGCGGACAGCGACAGGCGGCCGCCGGCGGCCGCCGGGGCGGCGCCCTGCGCCGGTGCGGCGCCGTCGGCCGCGTCGTCGTCGTCGGCAGGATCGGACGAGCCGGCCGCCAGCAGCCCGTGCCGCTTGAGCAGGGTCCGCACCATGTTGCGCGTGACGCCCAGCGCCCGGGCCGCGCGCACCTGGTTGCGATGGGCGTGGTCGAACGCGGCGTGCACCAGGGCGCGCTCCACGGCGTCGAACAGGCCGTCGCCGCCTTGGCGCAGCAGTTCGTCGAACACGTCGGGCAGGCGCGAACGAGCGTCGGCCGTGGGCGCCGGCGGCGGGGCGGGCGGCAGCGCCGTCGTCGGGACGGCGAGCGCCGGATCGGGCGACGCCGCCGCCGCGCGACGGTCCGTGGGCGGCAGCAGCGGGACCAGCCGCAGGTCGCTCGCCAGAATCTCGTCGCCCGCACACACGATGGCGGCGTAGTGGATGACGTTCTCGAGCTCGCGGATGTTGCCCGGCCAGCTGTAGCGTCGCAGCGCATCGGCCGCGTCGGCGCTCAGCGGCAGTCGGCGGATCGCCAGCCGGTTGCAGTAGACGCCGATGAAATGCTCGGCCAGCGGCACGATGTCGGCCTGGCGCTCGTGCAGCGCCGGCAGGCGAACGCCGGCGACGCTGAGGCGGTAGTACAGGTCGGCCCGGAAGTGCTGCGCGGCCACCGCGCGCGCGAGGTCGATGTTGGTGGCGGCGACCAGGCGCACGTCGAGCGGGATCGGCCGGCGCGAGCCGAGCCGCACCACCTGGCGCTCCTGCAGCACGCGCAGCAGCTTGACCTGCAGCGACATCGGCAGGTCGCCGATCTCGTCGAGGAACAAGGTGCCGCCGTTGGCGGCCTCGAACCAGCCGGCGCGGGCGTGGCTCGCCCCGGTGAAGGCGCCGGCCTCGTGGCCGAACAGCTCGGCGTCGATCAGCGTCTCGCTGAAGGCGCCGCAGTTGACGGCCACGAACGGGCCGGCACGGCCGCTGGTCGCGTGGATGTGGCGGGCGATGAGTTCCTTGCCGGTGCCGGTCTCGCCGGTCACCAGCACGGTGGCGTCGCTGCGCGCGAGCCGCTCGACGTGATCGAGCAGCACGCGGGACTGCGGGTCATGGAACACCAGCGCCTTGGCCCGGATGGTGAGCGGCGCCGTGTTCGAGTCCGGCATGGTCAGGATCTTGGCCACGGAGGGAATGGTCTGGTTGGCGGGACTCAAAGTTAAGGCCTCGGTTCCCCGGCTCCAAGCATGCTCTTCGCACGTCGATATGCGCCGCCTGCGCGCACGGTTGATTTCTCGACACCTTTTTCGCCGATCGAACAGCACTGCCCTCGCTGGCGCTGCAAAGGCAGCAGATCAGCCGCTATCGGAGCGTCGCCGGCCGGCGCGCATCTTGCAAAAGACCAGGCATGAAGCCCATCTCCCGCGCCTTTTTCACCACACTCGCCCTCGCCTCCACCGTTGCACAGGCGGCGTTGTCCACCGGCCAGACCGCGCCGAGCTTCGAGGCGCCTGCCTCGCTTGCGGGCAAGACCTTCAGCTATTCGTTGGCGCAGGCGCTGCGCCGCGGACCGGTGATCGTCTATTTCTTCCCGTCGGCCTTCACCGGCGGCTGCAACCTCGAGGCGCACACCTTCGCGGTGAACCACGCCAAGTTCATCGCCGCGGGCGCGAGCATCGTCGGCGTGTCGCTGGACGACATCGGCCGCCTGAACGCGTTCTCGGCCGATCCCGAGTACTGCGGCGGCAAGATCGCGGTGGCCTCGGATCCCGACGGCCACATTGCGCGCGCCTATGCGCTGGCCGTGCGTGACCCGGCGCCCGGGCGCAAGGACACCCGGGGCGCCCCGATAGACCACGGGTTCGCCGAACGCAGCACATTCGTCGTGACACCGGACGGCCGCGTCGCGGCGGCCTTCGACGGCCTGTCGCCGGTCGAGAACGTGGAGCAGGCGCTGGCCGTCGTGCAGGAATTGGCGACGGCGCGTTGAGCGGGCCTACCAGGCCGGCGCCGCGACCGCGGGCTTGACGGTGGCCGCGGCCTTCGCGCTCGAAGGCCTCTCCGTGACCGATTCGCCGGCGCCGGCGAGCGACAGCACCGCGACCGCCGCCAGCGACACGGCCGCCAGCAGCCCGAAGCGGCCATGGCCACGCGCGGGCCTGGGCAAGGGCACGCCGGGCTCGACCTCCTGCAGCCCCGTGATCATCGGCCGGATCAGGCGATGCCGCTTGACCACCACATGGAAGGCGACAGCCGCCAAGTGCAGCGCCAGCAGCACGAACAAGCCATCGGCCAGAAGCCGGTGCCAGCCCGTCGCGCGCGAGCCGGCCGCGTCCTCCACCAGGTGGTTGAGCGGGCCGGCAAAGGCGATGTCGTCGTTGCCGAACAGGCCGGTGGCGACCTGCAGCGACAGCAAGGCCAGCAGCGCGAACACCGACAGTGCGCCCAGCGGGTTGTGGCCGACGCCTCGCCAGCGTCCCCGAAGGTAGGCCACCACGCTGGAAGGCGATGGCGCGAAGTGCGCGAAGCGCGAGGTGGCCGATCCGACGACGCCCCAGGCCAGCCGGAACACCAGCAGCCCCACGATCGCCAGCCCGGCACGTCCATGCCATGGCATCCAGGCGCCGCCGAGCTCGCCGGTGACGATCGCCGTCGTGACCATCGCCACCAGTGACCAGTGGAACACGCGCAGCGGCAGGTCCCACAACAGGAAGCGCCGCGCGCCCACGCGTGACGCGGGTGCGTGGCCGGCGGCGTCATCGATGGCGCCGAAGTCGGAGCGCAGCTCGGGCGGGGTCATGGCATCTCCTGGAGTCAGGAACGCGGAGCCGACGCCGCGCCGGCCACGCGCGACGCGCGCGGCAGCAGGTGAGCGACGGCCGCCCCGCCCTCCACCTCGTACTCCTCGGCGCCGGTCGCGCCGGCCACGTTGAAGCCCTTGGAGGCCAGCAGGTCGGCCGCCGCGCCCGCGCGCTGCGAGTGGTTGGAGACGGTCACGATCTGGCGATCGCGCGGCAGCCAGGCGAGCTGCTTCTCGAGGTCCTTGTTCTGCACGCTGAGAAAGACGGGGAAGCTGCCGTACTGGATGAACTCGGCCGGCGCACGCAGGTCGATGAAGAGCACCGAGTCTGGCTTGGCAAGCAAGGCGTCGACCTCCGCCTTGCTAAGGCGCCTGGCCTTGTACTTCCAGGGCTGGGTGAGTAACTGCTGGACGCGCTTGACGGCCGCGGGGTCGGAGGCGCCGCCCGCCACGTGGATCGGCGGGGCCAGCGGGGACTCGGCCTCGTCCTGCGCGGAGGCGGAAGCGGACACGAAGGCGCCGGCGAACAGGGCGGCAAGAAGAAGGCGATGGGCGGTCATGTCGGCGGCTTTCTCTGGAAGGAGGTGAAGAGATTCGCGCGGCCCCTCGAAGCGGCACGCACCGGGACTTCCTCCTGCAGCAAGCGTGCCAGCGGCGTTCACCCGGCAGGGACATCGCGGCGCGTTCGATGTCCACCAATGTGCGCTGCATTCCGCGCAACTCGCGAAGCCGCCTGCTGCGCGTTCAACACCGGCGCGACCCGCGTTTCGATGCTGGTGGCGCCGCAACCGCCTGGCTTGAACCTCCGACTGCCGAGGCGTGGACGAGTTCGATCACGCAACGCATTTGTTTATCCATCGTCGATGGCACAGCCGCTGCATCGGACAGGGCAACACCTCTTCCGATCCAACGACATCCAGGAGTCTCAGTGAGCCGACCGTTCCTTCGCCGACCCCAACAACAACAGCAACACGCCAGGCAGCTCTTCGCCGTCGGCCCGGTCGCCGCGGCGGCTGTCGCACTGATGATGGCTGGCGCCGCCCACGCGCAGTCGGCCGTCTCGCCTGCACCTGCCGCCAGTGCGAGCGACGCCTCCGCCGAGGCACCGGCGCTCGACGCGGTCACCGTCCACAGCCGCAACCGCATCGAGCGCCTGCAGGACGTTCCCGTCTCCGTCTCGGTGGTGACGGGCGCCGAGCTCGAGCGGCTCGATGCCTACGGCGTCTCGGCGATCGCCAAGCGCGCGGCCAACGTCTCGTGGAACATCGGCAACCAGCGCACCAGCAGTCTGTCCATCCGCGGCATCGGCAAGATCGGCCAGACCGAGGCGCAGGATCCCAGCGTCGGCGTGATCTTCGACGGGGTCAGCTATGGCTACAACGCGCTCACCTCCAGCTTCGACTTCGTCGACATCGACACCATCGAGGTGGCGCGCGGCCCGCAGGGCACGCTGCAGGGCAAGAACGCCAGCGTCGGCAGCGTCACCATCAACACCCGGCGGCCGTCGTTCACGCCGACCGCCGACTACACGCTGGCCTTCAACAAGAACAACGGCGTGCTGGGCGTCGCCGCAGTCGGCGGCCCCGTCATCGACGACCTGCTGGCCTGGCGCGGCACCTTCTCGGTCGACCGCCAGCAA
>JBJMWF010000217.1:0-12173 GCA_045810265.1 Vitreoscilla sp.
CCACAGGCTGGGAAGCACCAGGGCGTCGCTCAGGCGCAGCGCGTCCGCGCACTCGGCCTGCGTCTTCCAGCCGGCGAAGAACACCTTGCCCGCCACGCCCGGGTGCTCGCCCGCGATGCCCAGCCGCTCGGCGAGCGCCATCAGCGACGCCTTTTGCGGGCCGTCGCCGAACAGCGTCAGCGCCATCGGCGCGCTGGCACGCGCCTTGTCGAAAGCGAGCAGCAGCAGGTCCACGGCCTTCCAGTCGACCAGCCGTCCCATGTAGGCGAACTGCACGACGGCTCGGGGTGCAGGCCCCGCCGCCGCCGCCGCGTCCCGTTGCCGCCACAGGTGCAGGTCGACGCCGTTCTCGGGGATGACCAGCACCTCGCCGCGCAGCTTGCCCGGCAACGCGCGCCGTGTGCGCTCGTTGGCGACGACGATGGCGGCCGCCAGGCGCTTGCCGGGCATCAATGCGTTGAGCGTATTGGAGAAGCGGCGTCCGATGCCTTCGACGAACGCCACGCGTCGCTCCGACGAACTGCGGAATGCGGCGGGATAGTCCATGTTGCCGTTCAGCGGGCCGATGACGACCGGCGCGCCCAGCGAGTGCATCAGCGAGGGTTCGCGCGGCGACACCGGCATGGGTTGGTGCACCACGTCGATGCCGTGCCTGCGAACCAGCTCGCGCGCCAGTCGACGCTGCGCAAGCTGGGTCGCGATGCGCGAGACGAAGCCCGTGGTGATGTAGGCCACGCGTGCGGGCAGCAGGCCGCCCAGCCGCCACATCAGCCGGTGCAGGCCGGTGTCCTCGATGTAGAAGATGCGATCCGCATCGTCCGGGAAGGCCGCGCGCAGCTCGTCGCGCACGCGCCCGTGCGTGATCATCCGCACATCCATGCCGCGGCCACGCATCACCCGGAAGTAATGCAGCGGCAGGGCGGCCTCGCCGCCGAAGCGGGCGGAGGCATGTTCGGCGGCGATCAGGACGCGGAGCATCGGCGAAGGTTCCTTGGGGTTCTGGGGTTCGATTCAGGGCATCGCCGTGATGTCGACGGGCGCTAGGGTAACTGCAGTTCGGGCGGGGCAAGCGGCGGAGGTCTCCGAAGTCACGCCGGACTGCGAAACGCTGCAGGCACGACGCGTGCCGAGGTGGCGTCCGGTACGGGCGACGGGAAACCAGTTGTCTACAATGCCTGCGGTAGTCGCGGCGCTGTGAAGTGCCGGCCGGCCTCCGTGTGGGGGCCTTGTTAGATGATGGATCTGCGATCCAAGCGAAAGCCCGTCCGTGATCTATGCGTTGAAGCTTCTTGCCGTCGTTTTCACCGTCGCCTGCATGGCGGCGTATGTGTTCAGGCCGGCATTCCAGGACATCTTCTCGCCGCCGGAGTACAAGCGTGCCTGGCGGCTGGTGCTGCTGGGCGTGCTGGCCTCTTATCTGTGCCAGCTGCCCGCGCTGTTCCTGATGACCATCGCCGTCATCTCGCTGTACGGCGCGATGGCCACGGGCCGCGGCCCCGCCGGCAAGATCGGCATCTACCTGCTTCTGACCTGCACGCTGCCGCCCATCGACCTGGCGCTGGGTGGATTCGGCGGCATCAACTATCTCCTGAAGCTCGATCATCGACGGGTCATGGCGCTCGTGCTGTTGAGCTGGGCGGCGATCGAGATCCTGTCGTCGAAGTCCTCGCCGCGCACGGTCAAGTTCCTCTGGATCGATCTGCTGGTGGTCGGCTACCAGGCGCTGCGCTTCGCCCTGATGGTGCCGCACTCGAACGTGACGACGCTGGCGCGCATCTTCGTGGAGTCCATGCTGGACATCCTGCTGCCCTACTTCGTGGTGACGCGCGGGGTGCGTTCGATGGCGGACCTGCGCTTCGTCGGCGGCCACCTGTTCATCGGCATCGCCTTCGTGGCGGCCGTGGGGGTGGCCGAGGCGGTGCTGCAGCACAACCTGTATTCCGGCCTGCAATCGATCTACGACGTTCACTGGCAGCTCACCTACGCGCTGATGCGCGGCGGCCTGATCCGCGTCCAGGCGATCACCTCGCAGCCGATCATCCTGGCCTTCATGCTGCTGTTCGGCATCGGGCTCGGGTATTGGTTCAAGGGGCCGCAGTGGCGGCGTCCGTCCGTGCTGGCGCTGTTCGCCGCCGTCGGCATCGCCGAGGTGGCGACCTTCTCGCGCGGCCCCTGGCTCGGCGCGGGCCTGATCCTGCTGGCGCTGGTGGGGATGCGCCGACTGTCCGCGCCGGCGTTCAAGACCACCCTCGTCATGCTCGTGCTGACCGGCGTGGGACTGAAGCTGGCCAACGCCGACCACCAGGTCGTGGCGGCGCTGGGCGCCATATTCGGCTCTGAGCAGGCGGACATCGCGTCGATCGAATACCGGCGCGAACTGCTGGACATGTCCCTGGCCCTGATCAAGCAGAGCCCCTGGTGGGGCGTGCCCAATTACGCCGCGCAGATGCAGAGCCTGCGCCAGGGCGAGGGCATCATCGACATCGTCAACAGCTATGTGGCGATCATGCTCGATGCCGGCATCATCGGCCTGGTGGTCTACCTGCTGCCGTTCATCATCATCCTGAACCGCCTCATCTCGACCATCCGCCGCCGCGAGTTCGGCACGCAAGCCGGCGACCGCTTCGCGCCGGCCTTCGTGGCGTTGATCCTTGGCTGCCTGCTGGCGATCTTCACCGCGTCGTCGTTCAGCGTCATTCCCGTCCTGCTGACGCTGTTGCTGTCCCTGCCGACCGCCTGGCTCGGGTTGCCGATCGAGGAGCGCAACGCCACCGGGCCGCGCGCCGACATCGACCTCGAGATCCCGGAGGATCCGCTGCGACGCCGACCCGTGTGGATCGGCGGCCCGCTGTCGTGAGTGCGGCCGCTGCCCCCACGATCTCGCCGACCGTGGGCATGGTGATCATCGGGCGCAACGAGGGCGAGCGGCTGCGCCGCTGCCTCGAGTCCTGCCAGGCCGTGGGTGCGCGCCGCGTGTACGTCGATTCGGGCTCGACCGACGGGTCGGTGCAACTGGCCCTCGATTCGGGGGCGCAGGTGGTGCGCCTGGACATGACGCGCCCGTTCACCGCGGCGCGCGCGCGCAACGCCGGCCTGCGCGAGCTGCGCCGGCAGTGCCCCGAGGTCACGCTGGTGCAGTTCATCGACGGCGACTGCGAGCTGCTGCCCTCATGGTTGCCCGCCGCCGAGCGCTTTCTGGCGCAGCACCCGGACATCGTCGCCGTGGCGGGCCGTCTGCGCGAGCGCTTCCCGGACAAGTCCGTCTTCAACCAGCTGTGCGACATCGAATGGAACACGCCGGTGGGCGAGGCGCGCAGCTTCGGCGGCATCGTCTTTGCGCGCGTGGAGGCGGTCGAAGGCGCGGGCGGGTTCCGCGAGGACCTGATCGCGGGCGAGGAGCCGGAGCTGTGCGTGCGCATCCGCGCCCGCGGCGGCCGGCTCTGGCGCCTCGACCAGGACATGGCCTGGCACGATGCCAACATGCTGCGCCTGTCGCAATGGTGGCGCCGCACGCTGCGTTCCGGCCACGCGTTCGCCGAAGGCGCGGCGCTGCATGGCCGGCCGCCCGAGCGGCACTTCGCCGGAGAGACGCGGCGCGCGCTCGTCTGGGGCGCCGCACTGCCGTTGGCGATCCTGGCGCTGGCCTGCCTCACGCCGCTCGCCTGGCTGCTGCTGCTGGTCTATCCGCTGCAATGGCTGCGTATCGGCCTTCGCCTTACGCGCCAGCACGCGCCCATCCCGTGGCTGCAGGGCGGCTTCCTGCTGCTGGGGCGCTTCCCCGAGGCGCTCGGCGCGCTGAAGTTCTATCGCGGCCGGCTGGTGGGCCGGCGCAGCGGCCTGATCGAATACAAATGACCGACCCGACCCCGATCTCCGCGCACGTTCCCGACTGGTCGCGCGAGCACCGGCCCGCGTGGCACTGGATGCCGTCGCGCTCGCTGCTGGCCAGCGTGCGGGCCTACCAGCGCCATGCCGCCTCGCGCTCGCCGCTCGCAAGGCCCGCACGCATCGCCGCGGTGCTGCGGCATCGGCTGTGGAGCGTGGTCACCGGCGCGGACATTCCGCTCAACTCGCGCCTGGGCGGTGGCCTGCTGTTGCCGCATCCGAATGGCATCGTGATCCATCCGCAGGCCGAGGTCGGCCCGAACTGCCTGATCTTCCAGCAGGTCACGCTGGGCATGGGAGCGCGCCCCGGGACGCCCAGGATCGGCGGCCACGTCGACATCGGCGCCGGCGCCAAGATCCTGGGCGGCGTGGTCATCGGCGACCATGCCCGCATCGGCGCGAACGCCGTCGTGCTGGACGACGTTCCCACCGGGGCGACCGCCGTCGGCATTCCAGCGCGGGTCATCGCTTCATGAGCTCGCGCGTCGCCTATTTCGTCAACCAGTATCCGAAGGTCAGCCACACGTTCATCCGTCGGGAGATCGCGGCGCTGGAGCGCCAGGGCGTGCGCATCGACCGCATGGCGCTGCGTGGCTGGGATGCCGAGGTGAAGGACCCGCAGGACGCCGCCGAGCGCGAACGGACGCAGTACGTGCTGCAGGGCTCGCTGGCGCGGCTCGCCGCCGAAGGCCTGTGGCGGCTGATCAGGCGTCCGGCACGGGCCAGGGCCGCGCTGCGGCTGGCGTGGCGCATGTCCAAACGGGCGGAGCGGTCGCTGCCCTGGCACCTGATCTACCTGCTCGAGGCGTGCCGCGTGGTGACCTGGCTGGAGCGCTCCGGCGCGCAGCATGTGCATGCCCACTTCGGCACCAACTCCACCGAAGTCGTGATGCTGGCCCACGCGCTGGGCGGCCCTGGCTACAGCTTCACGGCGCACGGCCCCGAGGAGTTCGACAAGCCCGAATTCCTCGGCATGGCGCGCAAGATCGAGCACGCGTCGTTCGCCGTGGCGATCAGCTCGTTCGGCCGCAGCCAGCTGTGCCGCTGGGTGCCGGCGGCGCAGTGGCCCAAGATCCAGGTCGTGCACTGCGGCCTCGAGCCCGGCTTCTTCGCCGCGGCCGCCGACATCCGCGCCGCCGCGGTGCCGCGCCTGGTCTGCGTCGGCCGGCTGTGCGAGCAGAAGGGCCAGTTGCTGCTGGTCGCGGCCACGGCGACGCTGGCGCGGCGCGGCGTGCCCATCGAGTTGGTGCTGGCCGGCGATGGCGAGATGCGCCCCGACATCGAGGCCGCGATCGCTGCGGCCGGCCTGCAGGCGCGGGTGCGCATCACCGGCTGGATCGGCAGCGAGCAGGTGCGCGACGAGTTGCTCGCCGCCCGCGCGCTCGTGCTCCCGAGCTTTGCCGAGGGCTTGCCCGTCGTCATCATGGAGGCGATGGCGATCGGACGGCCGGTGATCAGCACCTACGTCGCCGGCATTCCGGAACTGGTGCGCCATGGCGTCGACGGCTGGCTGGTGCCGGCGGGCGATGTCGACGCGCTCGCCGACGCGATGCAGGCCTGCCTCCAGACGCCGCCTGAACGTCTGGAAGCGATCGGCCGCAGCGCCCACGAGCGGGTGCAGGCCCGACATGCGATCGACGTCGAAGCGGGGCGCCTGCGGGCGTTGTTCGAGCAGGCGATCGAGGTGTCCGCGTCATGACGTTCGTCGCTCATCTCCTGCTGTGGATGGTCGCCGTGCTGAGCGTGCCCTTGCTGATCGCCGTCGGTGTGTTCGCGCTGCAGATCGCGGCGCAGGCGCGTGGCGGCGCGCATGCGAACAGCGCCGTCCCCGGTTCCGCCGGGCGGCGCGGGACAGTGGCCGTCCTGGTGCCGGCGCATGACGAGGAAGACGGCATCGCGCAGACGCTGGCCACGCTGGTGCCGCAGTTGGCTCCCGGCGACCGCGTGCTGGTGGTGGCCGACAACTGCTCGGACGCGACCGCCGCCTGCGCGCGGGCGGCTGGCGCCCAGGTCGTCGAGCGCTTTCATGCGAGCGATCGCGGCAAGGGCTTCGCGCTGGCCTTCGGCGTCGACCAGTTGCGTGTCGACCCGCCGTCCAGCGTGCTGATCGTCGACGCCGATTGCGAGCTGGCCCCCGGGTCGCTGGAACTGCTGGCCGCGGAGCTCGAACGCACCGGGCGGCCGGTGCAGGCGCTCTACCTGATGACCGCGCCGGCCGACGCTGGCCTGGCGCGCCGGCTCGCGCAGTTCGCCTGGCGCGTGCGCAACTGGGCGCGTCCGGCCGGCTGGCACCGGCTGGGGCTGCCCTGCCAGCTCATGGGCACGGGCATGGCGTTCAGCTGGCAGATGCTGTGCGATGCGCCGCTGGCCAACGCGTCCATCGTCGAGGACATGAAGCTGGGCATCGAGCTGGCCAAGATCGGCCAGGCGCCCGTGTTCTGCGAGCGGGCGCTGGTCACGAGCCGGTTTCCCGACTCCGCCGCCGCCTCCACGACGCAGCGCACGCGCTGGGAGCACGGCCACCTCGAGATGATCCTGCGCGAGGTGCCGGCCATGCTGGCGCGCGCCCTGGTGCGCCGTGACGGCCACCTGTTCGGACTGGCGCTGGACCTGGCCGTGCCGCCGCTGGCGCTGCTGGCGGGGCTGCTCGCGATCGACGCGGTGCTCGCCTTGGCCGCCTGGTTCTGCGGCGCCGGAATCGGGCCTGTCATCGCGGCGGGCGTGTTGCTCGTGGCCTTCCTGTTGTCGGTGCTGGCTGCCTGGTTCGCCCGCGGGCGCGACCTGGTGCGGTTCGCCGAGCTGATGTCGGTGCCCTGGTATATCGCCGCCAAGCTGCCCGTCTACCTGCGCTTCATCGTGCGGCGGCAGCGGGCCTGGGTGCGCACCGACCGTAAATAGCCGCGGGCGGCGAGCGCTCGGGCGCCCTGGCCTCGCATGGCGCGGTTTTTGCAAACGCCGTGCGGCGGCGCCGGGCCGATCCGTGCGTCCTGCGCGGGCACAATGCGCAGTCACGTGAGAGAAGGTTGAAATGAGCGAGACGATTGAAATTCCATCGGCAACTTTGCCTGTCGAGTTGACCGATGGCCTGAGCATGGACCCTGTCGAAGCGCGTTCGCTCGGCGAGTTGTTCAGCGCCGATTACGCCGGCGCCGTGCCGTTCCCGCACATCGTGCTCGATGATTTCCTGCCTGAAACCTTGATCAGGCAAGTACTCGCCAATTTTCCGAGCGGCGAGCGCAAGAGCGACGGCGTCTTCAATATCGGCTACGGCGGCGAACACAAGCGGCAGATCATGCCGGAGGATTGCAACCGCTTTTCGCGCGAACTGTTCCAGTTCTTCAATTCGCGCTCGATGCTGCAGTTTCTCGAAGGCCTCACCGGGATCAGCGGCCTGCTGCCCGATCCCTATTTCATGGGTGGCGGATTCCATGAAATCACGCGCGGCGGGCGTCTGGGCGTGCACGCCGATTTCCGCATCAACGAGCAGCTGCACGTGCAGCGCCGGCTGAACCTGCTGATCTATCTCAATCCGGACTGGGATGACAAATGGCTGGGCCAACTGGAACTGTGGACGCGTGACATGAAGGAGTGCGCCCGCAAGGTATCGCCCATCCTCAATCGCTGCGTCGTCTTCAGTACCGAGGCCGATACCTGGCACGGCCACCCCGATCCGCTCGAAGTGCCCGAGGGTGTCACCCGCAAGTCGATGGCGCTTTACTATTATTCGGCGTCGCAGCAGATCTACACGGAAACTCCCAAGCGGTCGACCATGTATGTCGCCCGCCCCACCGATTCGGCCAAGGACAAGGCCGAAGCGCGCAGTTTCCGCGTCCAGGAATACCTGCGCGACTGGATGCCGCCGATCGCCTATCGCGGCTATGCGCGCGCGCGACGGGTCATCAAACGCATGCTGTGACGGGACGCCCGATTGCCCGCGGCGACGACGCCTGCTCGAGCAGCCGGCACCCTCCTGGCCTGCTCGACAGGCGTGGCAAAATGACGCTCCCCCGCGCTGGCCGCCCGCACTGTGGCGGCGCGCGCGCTCAACGGATTGAAAGAGACCCGGCAACGATGATTTCACTACAGCGAAACGCGCCGGGATCGGTGGGCGGCGAGCCTCGCTGCGGAGCGGTGCGACATGGCTAGCCAGGCGATGAAATGGCCGCGCCAGCCGCTGCTCAACGTGTGGGCGGACGACCTCTCGATGGACGAGCTGCTCCAGCGCATGGTCACGACCGGGGCCGTGGTGTTCACGGTCAATCCTGATCACCTGTACCACCTGCAGCACAACTCGGCGTTCGTGCAGGCCTATCGCTCGGCCGACATCATCACCGTGGACAGCCACTACGTGCGGCTGGCGTTGCGCCTGCTGGGACGCAAGGTGGCGAACCGGCTGCCCGGCTCGGACATCGTGCCGGCGTTCTGCGCGCGCAACGCCGCCAATCCGGACGTCCGCATCTTCCTGCTCGGCGCACGCCCGGGCGTGGCGCAGGCGGCGCGCGAATCGATGAACCGCAAGGCCGGCCGCGAGATGGTGGTCGGCGCCCACGGTCCGTCGATGAATTTCGTCAACGATCCGGCGGAAATCGACGCCGTGCTCAAGATGATCGAGGCCAGCGGCGCCAACGTGCTGCTGGTGGGCCTGGGCGCGCCCAAGCAGGAGATCTGGATCTCCAGCGTGCGTCATCGCCTTCCCCAAGTGCGCGTGATGATGGGCATCGGCGCGACGATCGACTACGAAGCGGGCGCGGTCAAGCGCGCCCCCGTGCTGCTCAGGCGGCTCGGACTCGAATGGACCTACCGGGTCGCGACCGAACCTCGGCGCTACCTGATGCGCTACGTCCGAAGCTCGAAATTCTTGTGGTGGATGTTGATGGACAGCCTGGGGCGCTACAAGGACCCGTTCGGCAATGCGCCGGTACCGTCGACCCGTTGAAGCGACGCCGTCATTGAACGGCAGGAGATGAAATTGAAGAACAAATCCTTGGCGATCCTGTCGCCGCTTTGCCTTTGCCTGTTCGCCGGAAGCGCGTGGGCGGAACTGGAGCCGTTCTCGTTCGGCGCGAGCGAGAACCTGCAGCACCAGAGCAACCTCGGCCACTCCCCGACCAACGAAACGGCGGACTGGATCTCCACGACGGAGTTCAGCGCCGGCATCAACGAGCCCGTCGGGCGCGACAAGCTGGTGGCCTCGGCGGCCGTCAATTTCAATCGCTACAAGCGCTTGCACTCTCTCAATTCGACCGGCTACCAGGCCGGTGCCGAGTTCGACTGGAACACCATCGGCGACTTGTCCGGTGCGCTGGGCGTGGACTCCCATCGACGCCAGTACTTCTACGGCGAGACCTCCGAGTTCTCCTTCCTCGGCGAGGCGCCGACGACGGTGCTCGTACGCAATCTCCAGACCGACAACCACGCCTTCGCGCGCGTCACCCTGGGCGGCCAGTCGCGCTGGTCGATCTTCGGCGGCGCCGATGCCAATCGACGCAACTTCTCCAACGAGGCTTTCCACGTCGCCGACCAGCGGCAATGGTCCACCAACCTGGGCACCCGCTACGCCACCAGCCCCGACCTGGCGTTCGGCGTGACGGGCACCTACGTTCGCGGCGACTACCCGCAAGGCAGCATCACCGGGACGCAATCGAACTTCAACAGCAAGTCCGCCGCCGCGACCACCCGTTGGCAGGTCAGCGGCAACACGATGATGGACGGGAGCCTGGGCTATACCGCGTATTACAGCGACGCGTTCGGCGGCACCCGGCACTTCATGAACGGGACCTTGAACTGGGTCTGGAAGCCGCCCTCGCACCTGACGTTCACCCTTGGCCTGAAGCGCAGCGCGGATGCCGACACCTCCTCGGTGGGCATCACCAACGCCCCGCAAGGCGCCAGCAGCCTGAACGGCACGTCGATCAACACCGGTGCCCACCTGGACGCGACCTACGCGTTCACCCCCAAGACCAGCCTGAGCGCGAGCACCGACTACACGGAACGCAAGTACGAGGATCTGCTCACCGTGGCCGGCCCGGTGAGCGGCACCACGCGCACGGCGCGCTTCTTCCTGACGGTGCACTACCTGCCGACACGCACGACCGACGTGAGCTGCGGCGCCGGACGCGAGACGCGGCACGCCGACGCGTCGCTGTTCCAGGCCGCCCCGGGCTACAACGACAACTATGTGCAGTGCCTGGCCTCCATCCACTTCGACTGATGGCGGCTCGCCGAAAGGATTCCGCATGATCGTCGGCGCCATCACCCGGTTCCAGGCGGTTCGGCCATGAACGTCCTGGTGACGGGCGCTGCCGGCTTCATCGGGATGCACGTGGCGCAGCGTCTGGCGGCCCGCGGCGAGCGCGTCGTGGGCATCGACAACCTGAACGCCTACTACGATCCGTCCCTGAAGCAGGCGCGCCTGCGCGAGCTGGACGGCCTGCCCGGCTTCCGCTTCGAGCGCCTGGACATCGTCGACGGCGACGCCCTCCAGGCGCTGTTCGCGCGCGAGAAGTTCGACCGCGTGGTGCACCTGGCGGCGCAGGCCGGCGTGCGCTACTCGATCGACAATCCGCTGGCCTACGGCGACTCCAACCTGGCGGGCTTCCTGAACGTCCTGGAGGCCTGCCGCCACAACGCGATCAGGCACCTGGTCTACGCCAGCAGCTCCAGCGTCTACGGCGGCAACGCGAAGATGCCGTTCTCGGAGGCCGACAGCGTCGACCACCCGGTCAGCCTCTACGCCGCCACCAAGAAGGCCAACGAGCTGATGGCCCACACGTACAGCCACCTGTACGGCATCCCGACCACCGGCCTGCGCTTCTTCACCGTCTACGGGCCCTGGGGGCGACCGGACATGGCCTACTTCTCGTTCACGCGCGACATCCTGGCCGGTCAGCCGATCGCCGTCTTCAACGAAGGCCGGATGATGCGCGACTTCACCTACATCGACGACATCGTCGACGGCGTCGTCGCGGTGCTCGACAAGCCGGCCACGCCCGACCCGGCGTTCGACCCGCTGCGGCCGCATCCCGGGCGCTCGCGCGCACCGTATCGCGTCTTCAACATCGGCAACCAGGATCCGGTGCAGCTGGGCGAGTTCATCGAGACCATCGAGCGCGCGGTCGGCGTCCAGGCGGTCAAGGTCTACAAGCCGATGCAGCCGGGCGACGTCGTCGCGACCCACGCGGACGTCTCCGCGCTGCGCGAGTGGACGGGCGTGTCGCCCCACACACCCCTGAGCACCGGCATCGGGCGTTTCGCCGAGTGGTTCAAGCGATACCACGGCCGCCCCGACGGCCAGACAACCGCCGCCTCGCATCGAGGCGGGCAAGAAGGAAAGACATGATCCTCGTCACCGGCGGCGCCGGCTTCATCGGCAGCAACTTCGTCCTCGACTGGCTCGAGAACCACGACGAGCACGTCATCAATCTCGATGCGTTGACCTACGCGGGCAACCTGGCGAACCTGGAGTCGCTGCAAGGCGATCCGCGCCACGTGTTCCAGCATGGCGACATCGGCGATCGGGCTCTCGTCGACAGGCTGCTGCGCGAGCAGCGCCCGCGTGCGATCGTCAACTTCGCCGCCGAGAGCCACGTCGACCGCTCGATCCTCGGGCCGGGGGCGTTCCTCAAGACCAACATCGAAGGCACTTTCAACCTGCTGGAAGCGGCACGCGCCTACTACGCCACGCTGCAGGGCGACGACAAGACCTCGTTCCGGTTCCTGCATGTCAGCACCGACGAGGTCTACGGCTCGCTCAGCCCCGATGCCGCACCCTTCACCGAGACGCATCCATACGAGCCCAACAGCCCGTACTCCGCGAGCAAGGCCGCCAGCGACCACCTGGTGCGCGCCTGGCATCACACCTACGGCCTGCCGACGCTGACGACGAACTGCTCGAACAACTACGGGCCGCTGCACTTCCCCGAGAAGCTGATCCCGCTGGTGATCGTCAACGCGCTCGCGGGCAAGTCGTTGCCGGTCTACGGCGACGGCCTCAACGTGCGCGACTGGCTCTACGTGAAGGATCACTGCTCGGCGATCCGCACGGTGCTGGCCGAGGGCCGCGTCGGCGAGACCTACAACGTCGGCGGCGAGAACGAGAAGACCAACATCGAGATCGTGCGCGGCATCTGCCGGCTGCTCGACGAGCTGCGGCCCGACGCCGCCGGCGCGCGCGAGCGCCTGATCACCTTCGTCAAGGATCGCCCGGGCCACGACCGCCGCTACGCGATCGACGCCAGCAAGCTCGCGAGCGAGCTGGGATGGCGTCCGAAGGAAACCTTCGAGACGGG
>JBJMWF010000218.1:0-30093 GCA_045810265.1 Vitreoscilla sp.
CGGCGAGGCGGTACAAGGCGTCGACCTCGGCTTTCTGCCACGCCTCCTCCTGCTTCTCGCGGCCGAACTTCGTGCCCTTGGCCATCGCGCGCGCCTGGCGTGAGTTCTTGACCTTGCGGTTCTCGGTGTAGTCCACGGCCTGGCGGAAGCTGCGATGCGTGGCCTCCTTGTAGACCTTGGCGCACAGCGTCTCGCCACCCGAGCGCACGACGAACACCATCGCCTCCTTGCCGCTCATGAGCTGGCGCACGACGCTGTCGATCAGCCCTTCGTCGACGAGGGGCTGCAGTCTTTTCGGAGGTTTCATCGATGCATTGTCCGCTGTGCGGACAATCGGGCGCCGCTCACGGCAACCAGGCCGCCAGGTCCTTCTTGAGCTTGGCCAGGTCCTCGTCGCGCGTGTACATCATGTGGCCGGCGTCGTAGTAGCGGTGCGTGACGCGCTGGCGGACGTCTGGCGGGATGTCGAGCTGGGCCAGCGACCAGTCGCTCGCCGTCGAGGGCGTGCCCAGGTCGTAGTGGCCGCTGGCCACCAGCACGCGCAGGTGTGGATTGCGCCGCAGCGCGCGCGACAGGTCGGGGCTGGTGCAGCAGAACGAGTTGCCCTGCTCTTCGCCGCGGCTCCAGTTCCAGTGCTTGTTGGTGTCCATCGACAGCACCTCGTACGGCCACGCCGGATCGAAGCCGAGCGCGCCGATGAAGTAGCCCATGCCCGCCATCGTGTAGGGGCCGACCAGCGACTCCATGCCCGGATCGAAGTCCCACTCGTGCGTGCGCGACAGGCCCATCGGCCCGGCAACCCGCGCCTCGAGGCGGCCGACGATCTGGCCGCGGTCGCGCAGCAGCTCGGTGAAGAAGGTGTTGTCCGAGATGCGCAGGTTGCGATGCTCGATCAGCGTCGCCGACAGGCCGGTGAGTTCGGCCATGCGCCGGGCGGCCTTGCTGCGCTCGTCGTCGCTGGCGCGCGCGCCGCGGTGCAGCACGCGCAGGTAGTCGGACTCGACGAACTCGGTGGCCAGCGCGCGCGCCGCCTGCGGCGACTTCGACTGCGGTCCCTTCAGGCAGCCGTGATACTGGGCCACGCCCGCGAACGCCGGCAGGAACAACGCGTACGGCAAGTCGTTGCGCGCTTCGAAGACGATGGACTGCAGATCCATCGCGCAGGAGATCAGGATCAGCCCGGCCAGCGCCACGCCCTGGTCGGCGAGCTTGTCGGCGATCGCCGCGCCGCGCGTCGTGCCGTAGCTCTCGCCGGCCAGGTAGATCGGCGAGGTCCAGCGCTGGTGGCGCGACAGCCATTGCCGCATCACCTCGGTCAGGCAGGCGACATCGCCGTCGACCGACAGCATCTTCTTGCGCGCGTCGTCGCTCGCGGTGATCGAGTAGCCGGTGTGCGGCGGGTCGACGAACACCAGGTCGAAGTGCTCGAACCAGCTGAGCGGGTTGTCCTCGACTTCGTAAGGCGGCGGCAGCATCGAGCCGTCGTTGCCGATGCGCAGCCGCTTGGGCCCCAGCGCGCCCAGTTGCAGCCAGATGGAGGCCGACCCGGGGCCGCCGTTGAAGGCGAAGCAGACGGGCCGCGGCTTGCCCTCGCCGGACTTGCGCTCGAGCTGGTAGGCCGTGGTGAACACCGCCGCCTCGGGCTCGCCGCGCTTGTCGGTCTGCGTGCCGTTGACGACCGGGATGAAGGCGCCCTCGACCTTGTAGTCCAGCTTCCTGCCGCCCAGCTTGATCGAGCCGCTGCTGCGCATCGGCGGCACCAGCAGCAGGCGCTCGACCACCTCGCGTTGGGTCTGCTTGGGCTTGTCGCCGGTGGTCTTGTCGGCGGACGCGGTGGAATCGGTCATGAGCTCCCCAGTGTCGATGGTGGTCGAGCATTGTGGCGCGCGCCCGGGACCGGCGACCATCCGGCCGAATCCGATCAGGGGTTTGGCTCGTAGTCGTGGATGGCGGCCCTGCCAGGCTGCCAGTTGAGCGAACTTCGAGCTGAACGGCCTCGAAGTCTTGCGGCCTCGGGGATCTTCGATGCCCGAGGCCGTCTTTTATTTGGTTCTTCGCCGATCTGCGGGAGTGCCCAGCGACAACGAGAAGGCGGCGTCGGGTCGAGTCACGCCGGGCGCCTCGACCAAGACCTGACCGAGGTGCCTGGCATGTTCTCGTTCGCGCCGCGGTGTCAACGAGCGGGCCCCTTCATCGCGGACGAGAGCGTGCCTGGCGCCGATCCCGTCGTGGCCGGCGTCAGGCACCGCACCGAGCCGCCGGTCGCCGTTGGTCCGATGGTGGGGACCAATCGCGGCGACTCGATGCGATGCCAGACACCTCCAGCACCGACCAGGCATGCCGACGACCTGGAACCAGCCCGCACATCGGCGATGAACCTTTTATTTCGGGCCCTGGAAGCCGTTGGCGCGGAAGGTCAGCACCAGCGTGTCGCGCCAGCCCGGTTCGCCGGCCTTGAGCGGCTGGATGGGCGTGGTCTCGTGGATCACCCTCGAATCGTCGAGCAGCACCGTCGTCCACGGCTGCGCCAGCGTGAAGCGCAGGCCGGCGCTGGCGGCAGCCTGGAAGACGCGCGTCTCGCCGCCCTTGATGCCGTGGCGGCTCACCAGCGTCACGCTGACCAGGTCGACGCCATCGCGATGCGCACCCTCGGGCGTCGGCCGGCCGATGCCGTTGGCGGTGTCGATGCGAAACGGATGCGCCTCGACGAACCAGCGCTGCGGGCCCTTGAGTGCCGACGCGCGCGCCGCCAGCGCCACCAGCAGGCGGTGCCAGGCCGGATCCTGCGCCAGGCCCGGTTCGATCTGCTCGAAGTGGCGCTCGATGCCGCCGTGCAGGGCGTTGTAGTCCACGGGCTGCCAGTGCGGCCGCGGCGGCACGGCGGTGACCTCGTTGCCATCGACGATGAACGCGGCATGGCGGCGTTGGCGGTACTTGCCGCCATCGAGCAGATAGGCGTCGGGCGGCAGCCGTTCCCAGTAAGGCAGCCACGCGTCCAGCGCGGCCAGCGGCGCGCCGACCAGCGTCTGGACGTCCTCGGGCCCGACGACGGCAAAGCCGGTGCTGGCCAGCGCGGCATCGACATCGCCGGCCGAGGTCAGCGGCGGCGGGATCAGGGCATTCGGATCGGACATGAGGGCGATCGTTTCGAGGAAGTGCGAGGGCTGCCGGCAGACACGGAAGACGGCACGGCCGACGCGGGAAGCGGGCGACTGCGTCGCCCATTCTCGCGCGTGCCGGAATTGGCGCCGCCGCGGCGTGAAAGATCGGCTGGCTCGATCTGCGCGAAGGCGGGCGTTAGACTCGGTCCGTTCCATCGCTCGCACGCCAAAAAATGTCCGCATCCGAGGGCTTCTCCAGACCGAGCGTCGCGCCCGCGGCCGCCGCGTCGGACGATGCCGACTGCGGGCTCAGGGCGTGGGCGCACATCGCGCCGGTCGCGCTCGCGGCGATCGGCGACGACGGCGTCGTCTCCTGGGTCAATCCCGCCTTCGAACGCCTGACCGGCTTCGCCGCCCCCCACGCGGTGGGCGCCGCCATCGAGACCTTGCTGGCCGACCCCGCCGCGCCACGCTGGCTGCCGCCGGCCGGCGAGCTGGCGCGGTGCCGCCTGCGGCGCCAGGACGGCATGCCGCTGCACTGCGACGCGCAGCTCGACCCGCATCGCGACCTGCGGCTGCTGACGCTGATCGCGCGCGATGTCGAGGCCGCACAAGCGGCCGAGATCCGCCGTCTCGCCACGCGGCTGGACTTCGTCCAGACGCATGCGCGCATCGGCCTGTGGGAGCGCAACGTGCGCACCCAGGAGGGCCGCTGGGATCCGCACATGTTCCGCTTCTTCGGCCTGGATCCGAGCCGCGGGACGCCGTCGATCGCGCAGGTCGCCCAGTCCAGCGTGCCACAGGATCGGCTGTTCCAGGCCCTGACCGATTCGATGGCGGCGCCCGGCACCTACTCGCACCGCTACCGGCTGTTCACCGACACCGGCGCCCTGCGCCGGGTGCGGGCGCACTGGCAGGTATTCGCCGATGCCGCGGGCCGGCCGGACCACGTCGTGGGCCTGGTGATGGACGACACGGAGACCTTCGCGCTCGCCTCCTCGGTCGACGAGGCGAGCGCGCAGCTGCAGCTCGCCACCGAACTGGCCGAGGTCTCGATGTGGCGGCACGACCTCGTGACGCAACGCGTCTGGCTCAACGGGCGCGCGGCGCAGGTCATCGGCATCGAGGCCAGCCCCGACGGGGTGCCGATCGACGACGTGCGCGGGCGCATCCACCCCGACGACCTGCCGGAGGTGCTGGCCACGCACGAGCGTGCGCTGCGTTCGACGCAGCCCGAGGACGCGCAGGCGCGCTACCGCGGCGCGGACGGCCGGTGGCACCACATCCTCACGCGCCGCATCACGCAGCGCGATGGCTTCGGCACGCCGGTCGCCCTGAGCGGCGTGGCGCTCGACATCACCGAGCAGATGGAACGCGTGCAGCGCAGCGACGAGCTGGCGCGCCGGCTCGACGACGTGACGTCGACCTCGGGCATCGGCGTCTGGCGCGTGCCTCGCGGCGACGGGTCGGCCGAGTGGAACGCGCAGATGCGCGCGATGACCGGGCTGGCCGCCGACGAGCCGGTGCCCGGTTTCCTGGCCGGCATCGAGCGCTTCGTGCACCCGGACGATCGCCAGCGGCTGCTCGACATCGCCCTCGCCTGGATCAGGCAGCCCGAGGCGCCGCTGGAGATCGCGCATCGCATCGTGGACGTGCAGGGCAAGGTGCGCCATCTCGTCTCGCGCGCGCGGGCGGAGCCGCCGGCCAGCCCCTATCGCGCCAATGGCGTCTCCATCGACGTGACCGAGCGCGAGCTCGCGCTGGCCGCGTTGCGCCAGGCCACCGAGCGCAGTGCACTGGCCACGCGCGCCGCCGGCATCGGCATCTGGGAATGGGACAGCGACACCGGCACCACGCGCTGGGATGACGAGATGTTCGTGCTGCGCGGCCAGCCGCCGCGTCCGCGCCCGCCCACCTTCGACGAGATGACCGCCTGGGTGCACCCTGACGACCGCGCCTACGTCAACGACCAGATCCAGAGCGCGCGCGTGGACGACCGCACGGCCTACTACGAATTCCGCATCCAGCGTCCCGACGGCCAGATGCGCTGGCTCGCGTCGCGCTCGCTGCCGGTGCGCGACGAGCGCGGGCGCACGCGTCTGCGCCTGGGCGTGAACTGGGACATCACCGAGGCGCACGAGGCCGCGGCGGCACGCCACGAGCGCGAACTGGTGCTGCGCGAAAGCCAGGCCAAGTCCGAGCTGCTGGCGCGCATGAGCCACGAGCTGCGCACGCCGATGAACGCGGTGCTGGGTTTCACGCGGCTGCTGCTGGCTGACGATGCGGCCGCTGCCGATGGTGTCCAGGCCGCGGCCGAGATCAACGCCACCCGGCAGGCCCGCCTCGAGCACATCCACTCGGCCGGCGAGCACCTGCTGACGCTGATCAACAACGTGCTGGAACTGTCGCGGCTGGACGGCCCGGCGCGCGACGTGGTGCTGCAGCCGGTCGCCATCGCGGCCATCATCGAGCAGAGCCTGCCGCTGGTCGAGGGGCTCGCGATCCAGCACGGGGTGACGGTGGTCGCGCCGCCCAGCCCGCTGCACGTGCGCGCCGACGCCACGCGGCTGACGCAGGTACTGGTCAATCTGCTCACGAACGCGATCAAGTACAACCGGCCCGGCGGCAGCGTGCGCCTGGACGCGACGCCCGAGGCCGGCCGCGTGCTGATACGGGTGTCGGACGACGGCATCGGCATGACGCCCGAGCAGCAGACCGACGCCTTCGAGCCCTTCAACCGCGCCGGCGCCGAACGTGACCGCGTCGAGGGCACCGGCATCGGCCTGAC
This sequence comes from Vitreoscilla sp., assembly GCA_045810265.1. Classification (GTDB taxonomy): domain Bacteria; phylum Pseudomonadota; class Gammaproteobacteria; order Burkholderiales; family Burkholderiaceae_C; genus Scleromatobacter. Next base: position 5,890 of record JBJMWF010000218.1, read on the forward strand.
CATCGTCAAGGCGCTGGTCGAAGGCATGGGCGGCTGCATCGCGGTGCGCAGCGCACCCGGCGTCGGCAGCGTGTTCGAGGTCGTGCTGGACGCCGCGGCGGCCACCGGCTCGCTCGCGCTGCCTTCTCGCCGGCTGCTCTACATCGAGGACAACGCCGTCAACGTGATGATCGTCAGCGAGCTCGTGCGCCGGCGTCGCGGCATCGAGTTCGACAGCATGCCCGACGGCGCCAGCGGCGTGGCCCGCGCGGCGCAGACGCTGCCCGGCCTGACGCTGGTCGACATGCAGTTGCCCGACATCGACGGCCTGGAGGTGCTCGCGCGCCTGCGCGCCGATCCGGCCACCGCGAGCTTGCGCGTGATCGCGCTGTCGGCCAACGCGATCCCGGCCGACATCCAGCGTGCGCTGCAGGCCGGCTTCGACGACTACTGGACCAAGCCGCTGGACTTCCGCGTCTTCAACGCCACGCTCGACGAGGTGTTCGGCGACGCGGCGCAGGTGCAGAACGTCGTCGCCCCGGCGCCTCCGTCCGCTCCGTCGGCATGACCGCGCTGCGCCTGCTCACCGTCGACATCAGCGACAACGACGAAGGCGTCGTGACGATCGAGGCCCTGGCTTCCACACCCGCCGCCGGGCACGCCGCCGCTCTGGCGCAAGCGCAGCAGGTGCTGGACTGGGCCTGGCAGGCGTTCCCGCACACGCACGGACCAGCCGACGAGGGCGGCGAGTGGGATCACGACCTGCAGGTGGTGGCCGAGGGCGACGGCTGGCATGCGGTCACCCTGACGCTCACGGGCACGCCCGAATTCGCGCGCGCCTTCGAGGCGCGGTTCGGCGAGTCCCCCGACTGAGCCACCAGCGCCCGGGGGCAATCGCTGCAGGCGCACAAGTGCGGGCTCTTCATGCTGCGCCAGCCAGCGCGACGGCAGGGCCGCGCAGCATGCGACGAAGTGCAATTCTGGAGGCACGAGCTGCAGTGACTTTGCGTGACGGCGAACCTAGACTTCTCGCCAGCGCCATTGCAGACGTGCGTGTCGCAGGATACCGCTCGACGACCTAACCATCGTACGAGTCGGACAGACTTCGCCTGCGCGGACGGCCGGCCGCGCGGCACACCTCACTCGAAATTCGGAGAATCCCATGAGCAAGTTCCAGAGCAAGGCGCAACGCGCCGTCACCGCCGTCGCCGCCGCTGCCGTGCTGGCGGCCGGCCTGCTGACCGCCACCTCGTCGATGGCCAGCGCGTTCGACAACAAGATGTCGTCCGTCATCGCCCACGTCAAGGCCGACCCGAACTACAAGAGCATCCCGCTGAACAGCACCAGCGATCGCGAATGGTTCTTCACCGAGTGCGAGGCGCTCTACAAGAACAAGATCACCAAGGAGCAATACCTGGCCGACGGCGCCAAGCAATTCCCTGGCTACGAGGCCTCGTTCCAGAAAGTGGCGGATCTGCTGACCACGTCCTGATCGGCGCACCCTCGCGAGAACGCAGGAACGAGGGCGACGGCCGACTTCGGCCGTCGCCGCTCAGACGCTGAACACCGGCCCGCGGCCGATGGCCAACGGCTGGCCCGCGAACGTCCAGCAGTCGGGCGCGAGGGCCTGCGCCTGGTCGCCGGATGGCAGGCCGACGATCGCCGAAGTCGCGCCGTCGTAGCCGACGACGCGCAGGCGCAGCGGCTTCCAGCCGGACTGCAGCACCTCGATCCGCAGCGAGATCGCATCGCCCGCGCGCGTCGCGCGCAAGCGCACCACGCCGCGCTCGCCGCGCTCGTGGGCGTAGGTCAGGCCATCGTCGAAGGCGTAGTCCAGCACCGCTTCATCGCCGCAACCCTTGCCCAGGACGACGTGCAGCTCGATGTCCGCCAGGTCGTTGAACTGCGTCGTGCGCTCGCCGGGCTGCATCGCGACCAGTTGGCCCTCGCGCACGTACAACGGCGTCGAGGCCGCATCGCTGCGCACCTGGATGCTGCGGCCCGCACGGATGAAACGGCCGCTGCATGCGTCCAGCCAGCGGCCGCTGCCGGGCAGCGCGACGGTGCGTTGCTGCTGCCCTTGATGCAGCAGCGGCGCCTGCATGATGGCCGGACCGACCAGGAACTGGTCGTCGATGCGATCCAGGCACAGGCCATCGGCGTCGTCGAAGTCGTGGAACAGCGGCCGCATCACGGCCGTGCCGTCGCTCGCCTGCGCGATCCACAGCTGGTACAGGTAGGGCAGCAGCTTGTAGCGCAGGCGCACGAAATGGCGGATGACGGCGAGCGCCTGCGGCCCGAATTGCCAGGGCTCCTGCGCCACCGAACCCTTGGCCGAGTGGTTGCGCAGGAACGGGAACAGCATGCCGGCCTTGTACCAGGCGATCGCCAGCTCGGCATCTGCATGACCGCCGAAACCCGGCACGTCGGGGCCGTTGAACGGCAGGCCTGACAGCGCGAGATTCAGGGTGCCGGGAATGCTGAGCCGCAGGTGATGCCAGTTGCTCCAGTTGTCGCCCGTCCACAGGGCCGTCCAGCGGCTCGAACCGGTGGCGGCGCTGCGCGAGAGCACGAACGGGCGCTCGTCGGGCCGGGCCGCCCGAAAGCCTTCCCAGGTCGCCTGCGCCATGCCGGTCGCATACAGGTTGTGGTACGTCCACTGATCCCATTGGCCGTGCTGGAAGCGCATGTCGTCGACTTCCGCGGCGCCGGTGCTGGGATCGTTCATGTCGATCCACGCGCCGGCAAAGCCCCAGTCGCGGAACTGGCGTGCATAGCCCGCCCACCAGGCGCGGCCCTCGGGCAGCGAGTAGTCGGGAAACCAGGTGCGGCCCGGCCACACGAAGCCGACATAGGGCTGGCCCTCGGGGTTCTGGCAGAAGATGCCTGCCTTCAGCCCGCTTTCGGCGACCTCGTAGCCGTCGACCACCTTGACGCCCGGATCGAGGATGGGCACCACCCGGCGGCCCTTGTCGGCCAGCGCCTGCAGTTCGCCGGCGCGGTCGCCGAACTGCGCCGCGCTGGTCGTGAAGACCTTGAAGTCCTCCATGTAGTCGATGTCCAGCCACAGGCCGTCGTTCGGGAACTCGTGTTCGGTGAAGGCCGCGTCCAGCCACTCGAGGTCTCGCGTGCCGGCATAGCCCCAGCGGCACTGGTGGTGCCCCAGCGACCACAGCGGCGGCAGCGGCGTGACGCCCACCAGGCGCTGCAGTCGCCGGGTGACGGAGGCCATGCTGTCGCCCGCGATGACGTAGAACGCCGGCACGCCCTCGTCCGCGCCGAACCACAGGCTGGGCGGGGCGCCCAGGTCGTCCTTGCCGCTGAAGAACCAGTTCGACCCCGTGTCCATGAACACGTTGCCCGGATGGTCGACCAGCACGCCGATCCAGCGCGCGCCATCGCGGATCAGCAGGTAGGGAACGGCGGCGTACTGCGGGTCGGCCTGGCCGTCGATGATCACCGGCATCGGGTGATCGCCCCACACGTCCAGGTTCCAGAACTTGGTGCGCTTGCCCGACTTCTCCAGCCCGGTGGCCTTCTCGCCCTGCCCGTAGAACCGCATCTGCTCGCTGCGCGCCAGCTGCACCAGCCAGGCCTTGCCGCACACGCCCACGCAGGCGCGCGGGACGCCCGCCAGCGTGGGCGCGCCCGCGGCGTCCTCGAGCCGCAGCGTGCCGTCGGCATCGAAGCCCAGACGGTGCGCGGACGCGCCCGCGAACGCGTCGTCGTGCATGCGCAGCAGCCGCGGATCGAGCGGCCAGCGCGCCGGGTCTCGCAGCTCGACATGGAACACGTCCTCGCCGAGGTCGCGCACGTGCGCCTGCAGCGGCGCGGCGTCGCCCAGTTGCAGCGAGCCGCCGGCATGGCCGGACGCGAAGCGGAAATTCGACGGATGGCGGATCTTCTGGAAGTACACGCGACAGTCCTGCGCTGGAAGCTGGCGGGCAGTCTAGCGCCCGGGCGTTACAACGCGGGTACGGCGGGTTCCATGGAGCACGCGCGTCGCGCAAACGACAACGCGTCGACACCGGGTCGACGCCGTGGCCTGCGGCTCGGCAGGGTGACTGCCCTCTCGGCGACGACGCAACCGGCCTGGAGGAGGGGTTGGGCCGGCTCACGTCGATCACCGAGAGGGCGCCACGAACCTCAGTTCGATTCCTTGAACTGGATGTACGGCGTCGATCCGGACACGCCCGAGCAGCTGCCCAGGGTCAGGTTGTTGGTCTCGCCGGTGGTGCCGGCGTTGGACACGCAGCTCGGCGCGGCCGTCGACCCATGCGTCACCGCCACCTTCACGGTGATGGACGAACCCGAGTTGAAGGTCGCCTTGGAGCCGCCGCCGTCGCCGATGATGTTGAACTCGGCCTGCTTCCACGCGGTGGCCAGGTAGGTCACGCTGTCCCTGCCGGTGGTGCTGTAGGCCTTGGTGCCGGCGGTGAACACCAGGGTGTCGTTGCCGCCGTTGACGGCCGTGCCCGACAACTTCAACGACGCCAGCGAGGTGATCGGCTCCTTGGGCACCGTCACTGCGGCGCTGTTCTTGTAGCAGCTGCCGCTGTAGGCGTTCCAGCCGCTCGGGCAGGTGTTGCCGTAGTCGATCAGCCAGTACTGCATGAAGGCCGCGGTCTCCGACGACGAGTACACGAACTGCTCCCACGCCAGGCAGCCCGAGTGTCCGTTGCAGGCGGCCGTCGACATGAAGTTGGAGTTCAGCTGGATCGAGTAGACGTTGGAGCCGCCGTCCCGCTCGCTGGTGACGCCGGTGACCGTGGGAAAGCTGCCCACCGCCGCCGACATCAGGTTGCTGACGCTGGCCGCGTAGTCGACGCCGTTGCCCACGGTCTGCGGACCACCGCGGCCGCGCGGCAGATAGACCTTGTCCGGCGCCACCGTGCACTTGGCCTCCACCCACACCGCGTTCGGAAACTCGGCCTGAAAGCAGCCCTCGTGCGGCACGTCGGTGTGCGCGATGGTCTCGCGCCAGTTCTCCTGCATCATGAGCTCGGCGCTGACGGTGGCGACCTCCGGGGCGGCAGTCTGCGCGAAGGCGGACGGCATCGTCGTTGCCAGGACGGCCATGCCGACTGCGGCGAGTTGCTTGCTGGGTTCGAAGCTCATCACGAATCTCCGGTGGAGAGTGGGGAGCGCCAGTGTTCGTTTTCGAGTGCCGGGGCGTCAATGGGGAAAGCGTCAGCGCGGCATACCCATTTCCGGGTACACCACCGGGTATCGGCGCCACGCGAGGCGCATCGCGTGATCGGCGCCAGGCCCGCACAGACGTGAGGTGTCTGGCATCTTTTCGTCCGCGCCAAGCCCCCAGCCAGCGAGACCCGTCTTTGCGGACGGAAAGGTGCCTGACACCGATCCCGAGCGGGGCCTGCGTCAGCAGGGGCCGGCGTCAGGCACTTCCCCGGATCGCGATCAGCCGTTTGCCCTCCGCCAACGCCTCGACGCGATCCGGGGAGATGCCAGACACCTGCGTGGCACCGATTCCCCGATGGACAATCGGTCATGGGTGTTTCCCCTTGCTGCCAAGGGCGCCTCCCGGTCGCAGGATGCGGCAAACACGACAAGACTGGAGACTGACGATGACCACGCTCGCCGGCGGACCACTGGAGCGGCCCGCCCTGCCTGATAGCGCCGCCGATGCCGTCTACCGCAAGGTCGCGCTGCGGCTGATCCCGCTGCTGTTCCTGTGCTACATCGCCGCCTACCTCGACCGCGTCAACGTCAGCTTCGCGAAACTGCAGATGCAGCAGGCGCTGCAGCTGAGCGAGTCGGTCTACGGCCTGGGGTCGGGCATCTTCTTCATCGGTTATTTCATCTTCGAGATCCCCAGCAACGTGATGCTGCACAAGGTGGGCGCCGGGCGCTGGATCGCGCGCATCATGGTCACCTGGGCCGTGCTGTCGGCCGCGATGATGTTCGTCAACTCGGCGCTGAGCTTCTACATCGTGCGCTTCCTGCTGGGCGTCGCGGAGGCCGGCTTCTTTCCCGGCATCATCCTGTACCTGACCTACTGGTTCCCGGCCGCTCGGCGCGGCCGCGCGACCTCGCTGTTCCTGACCGCCATCGCGGTGGCCGGACTGATCGGCAACCCGATCTCCGGCTGGATCATGCATTCGCTCAGCGGCGTCAACGGCTGGCAGGGCTGGCAGTGGCTGTTCGTGCTGGAGGCCCTGCCCTCGCTGGTGCTGGGCGTGCTCGCCTGGTTCCTGCTCGAGGACCGCGTCAAGAACGCCCAGTGGCTGACGCAGCAGGAGCGCGACCTGATCGCGCGCGACATCGCGGCCGAGGAATCGCGCAAGTCGGACGGCGGCCTCGCCCTGGTGCTGTCGGACGGCAAGGTCTGGCTGCTCGCCTTCGTCTACTTCGCCATCGTGTCGGGCCTGTACGGCGTGACCTTCTGGCTGCCCACCATCATCAAGGAGCTCGGCGTGCCCGACCCCTTGCAGGTGGGCCTGATCGGCGCCGTGCCGTGGGCGTTCGGCATCGCCGCGATGTACCTGATGGCGCGCAGCGCCGACCGGCGCCACGAATACCGCTGGCATACCGCGGTGTCCTGCGTGGTCAGCGCCGCGGGCCTGGTGATCAGCGTGGCCTTCCATGCCGACGCGATGCTGGCCATGGCCGGGCTCACGATCGCCGCGATGGGGATCATGTCCGCGCTGCCGATCTTCTGGAGCAACCCGACCGCGCTGCTGGGCGGCACCGCCGCCGCCATGGGCATCGCCTTCATCAACTCGGTGGGCAACCTGGCCGGCTTCGCGATCCCGCTGATCATCGGCGTCATCAAGGACAAGACCCACTCCACCGATGCCGGACTGCACATGCTGGCCGCGCTGATGCTGCTGGGCGCGATCGTGGTGCTGGTGCTGCGCCGGCCTGCGGCGCGCTGACCACATGGGGTCGGCGCCGATGCCGTGCGGCGGGATGCACGGCACAATGCGCCATCCCGACCTGCGCGCCCGTGCGCCGCAACACCGACCATGAGCCTGGCCCTCCCAGACCTGCAAGGCACGCGCCTCGACGCCGACACCCACGACGCCGTCGCGGTGCTCGCGCCACGCCACTACCAGGACGTCGCCGTCGCCGCCTACGAGGACGCCGAGCTGCTGCTCTGCGCCATCCTGCCGGACGCGCGCATCGAGCACGTCGGCGCCTCCGCCGTCCCGGGCGCCTATTCGCGCGGCGGCGTCGACATCTGCGTGGCCGCGCCGCGCGGTGCCTTCGACGAGGCGCTGGGCGTGCTGTGCGAGGCCGGCTACCTGCGGCGATCGCTGGACGATGGCATCGATCGCCGCGCCACGCTGGCCGCTCCCCACGGCCAGGTGCCGGTGACGCTGCGGCTGATCGAATCGGGCTCGGCGCACGAGTCGCTGATGCGCTTTCGCGATGCGCTGCGCGCCGACCCGGCGCTGCTGTCGCGCTACAACGCAGTCAAGATCGAGTCCGGCCCGCTGGGCGGCAAGGCCTACTCCGGCGCCAAGTCCGCGTTCATGTCCGAGGTCCTCGGCCGCTGATCAGCCGCGCTGGACGCGCTGGATGCGCGGCTCACGCGGCCCGAAAGCCGCCACCAGGCTGGCCATCACGCTTTCGGCGCGCGCGGAGTTGTCGGCGCCGACGTTGCAGACGTAGACGTCCGCCGTCACCGCGCGCAGCTCCGGCCAGGTGTGCACCGCCAGGTGCGATTCGACCAGCAGCACGACACCGGTGACGCCCTGCGGCAGGCCGTCGGCGTCGACGAAGGGATGGAACAGGCTGCCCACCGCGCGCAGGCCGGCGCGCGCGATCGCGTCCAGGCACAGCGCGCGCAGCGCGTCGGCGTCGTCCAGAGGGGTGTCGCCGTGGCAGTCCTGCAGGTCGGCGATCAGGTGAAGTCCGTGCATCGTGGGAGGAATCCGCGCACCGGTCATGCGCCGTTGCCAGTCGACAATGGTAGGGCAGCGCGGGGGTGGCGGCGAAATGGCACGCCATCGCTTCCCACTTGCCGCGGCAAGGGCGCGACGCGCCCGGTAAAATTGCGGCAGTGCACGACCTCAACGCCGATCTCCACAGCCATTCGACCGCCTCCGACGGAACGCTCGGCGCGGCCGCGCTCGCCGCCCGCGCCAAGGCCAATGGCGTCGAACTCTGGGCGCTCACGGACCACGACGAGCTGAGCGGCCTGCCCGCCGCGCGCGCCGCGGCCCGGGCCGCCGGGCTGGGCTTTGTCGACGGCATCGAGGTCTCGGTCACCTTCGCCGGCACGACGGTGCACATCGTCGGCCTGGGCATCGACCCTGAGAACGAGGAGCTCGTGACGGGCATCGCCGGCGTGCGCGCCGGCCGCGAATTGCGTGCCCGGCAGATGGGCGACGGCCTGGCCATGGTCGGCATCAAGGGCGCCTACGAAGGGGCGATCAAGCTGGCCCCGAACCCGAACCTGGTCTCGCGCACGCACTTCGGCCGCTTCCTGATCGCCAGCGGCGTCGCGCCCGACATGCACGCCGTGTTCCGGCGCTACCTCACCGAGGGCAAGCCGGGCTATGTCGAGCATCGCTGGGCCAAGCTGGGCGACGCCGTGCGCTGGATCCGCGCGGCCGGCGGCGTGGCCGTCATCGCGCATCCCGGGCGCTACAAGTTCACGCCGACCGAGGAATACGCGCTGTTCATCGAATTCCAGGCGCATGGCGGAGAAGGCGTCGAGGTCGTGACCGGCAGCCATCACGCCGGCGACATCGTCAAGTACACCGAGACGGCGCTGGAGTTCGGGCTGCTCGCCTCGCGCGGCAGCGATTTCCACGACCCGCAGGAAAGCCGCCTGGACCTGGGCCTGCTGCCCGGCCAGCTGCAGCTGTCGCCGCGCCTGACGCCGGTGTGGTCGCGCTGGACAGCCGCGGAGTTGCGCGCCGAGCCTGTGGCGTCGTGAGCTTGCGCAAATCACCTCGCGGCCGCCGCGCGCGGCCGCTCCGGAGCAAGGCCGCGCCCCCATGGGGGGTGGCGGCCGTACCCGGCCGCCGGGGGCCGTCACTTCATGCCCATCCGCTGCAGGGCGTGCTGCTGATCCTGCTTGCAGCGGCCTGCTTCGCGTCACTCGATTCCACCGCACGGGGCTTGAGCCAGCCCGATGGCCGCTGGGGCGTGCCGGTGCTGCTGATCATGACGCTGCGCTACACGGTGCAGGCGGTGGTGATGGCCGTCGCGCTGGCGCCGCGCGGGCGCGCGGGCTTCGCCTCGGCCCATCCGAAATTCCAGTGGCTGCGCGGCGTGCTCCTGCTGGCCACCAGCCTGTGCTCGTTCTTCGCCGTGCGCCTGATGCCGGTGCCCGAATACACGGCCATCAACATGCTGACCCCGCTGCTGGTGACGGTGCTGGCGGCCACGGTGCTGCGCGAGTCGGTGTCACGGCTGCGCTGGGCACTCGTGTGCGGCGGCTTCGCCGGCGCGCTGATCGTGATCCGGCCGGGCTCGGGCGCGTTCGGCTGGGTCGTCGCGCTGCCGCTGCTGGGCGCCGTCGCCTATGCCAGCTTCCAGGTGCTGACGAGCCGCCTGGCCGGCGCCGAGAGTCCGATCACCACGCACTTCTGGACCGGCTTCGTCGGCTCGGTGCTGCTGTTGCCGCTGCTGGCCGTCGCGGCCGCGACCCAAGGCCTGGACGCCAGCCTGGCGACGCTGCAGCGCCTGCCGGCCAGCGCGTGGGCCTTGATGATCTTGTGCGGGCTGCTGGGCACCGCCGGCCACCTGTTCCTGATTCTGGCGCTGGGCAAGGCGCGCACTGCCACGCTGATGCCCTTTCTGTACGTGCAGATCGCCTTCGCGGCGCTGATCGCCTACGTGGTCTTCGACCACCTGCCCGACCACTGGGCCTGGATCGGCATGGCCGTGATCGCGGCCTGCGGCGCGACATCGGCCGCGCTCAACCTGCGCCGGCCCGGCGCCTCGACGCCTACGGCCGCGGTCGACGTGCTGCCCGAATAGGCGTTGTCACGCCAAGGACGCGGCGCCGCTGAGACAATGGCGGCATGGCACAGTTCTTCGACGTCCATCCCGACAACCCGCAGATCCGCCTGCTGCGCCAGGCAGCGCAGATCCTGCACGAGGGCGGTCTGGCCGCCGTGCCCACCGACTCGAGCTACGCGTTCGTCTGCCATCTCGACGACAAGGACGCGGTCGAGAAACTGCGCCGCGTGCGCGGCGTCGACGACAAGCACCACCTCACGCTGCTGTGCCGCGACCTGTCCGAGCTCGCCAACTACGCGCGCGTGGACAACCGCCAGTACCGCATGCTCAAGGCCGCGACGCCGGGGCCCTTCACCTTCATCCTCGACGCCACCAAAGAAGTGCCGCGCCGCGTGTCGCACCCGTCGCGCCGCACCATCGGCCTGCGCGTGCCCGATCACAAGGTGCTGCAATCCCTGCTCGAGGAGCTCGGCCAACCGCTGCTCGCCACCACGCTGATCCCGCCTGGCGAGACGCAGCCGCTGAACGACACCGACGAGATCCGCGCGCGCTTCGAGAAGAGCATCCAGGCCATCGTCTGCGCGGGCGCCTGCCCGATGGAGCCGACCACCGTCGTCGACCTGAGCGGCGACGAGCCGGTGCTGGTGCGCGAGGGCCGCGGGGATCCGGCCCTGCTCGGTCTGCAGACGGCTTAGACCGCCGCCTTCACGACGATCTCGACCTTCCACTCGGGTTTGGCCAGCCTGGCCTCGACCGTCGCCCGCGGCGGCGTGGCACCGCCGGCGACCCAGGCGTCCCAGGCCGCGTTCATCGCGGCAAAGTCGGCCACGTCGGCCAGGAAGATCTGCGCCATCAGGATGCGCGACTTGTCGGTGCCTGCGCGCGCCAGCAGCGCGTCGACCTGGGCCAGCACGTCGGCGGTCTGGCCCTGGGCGTCCTTGGTAGCGTCAGAGGCGACCTGGCCGGCCAGGTAGGCCACGCCGTTGTGCACGGCCATCTCGGACATGCGGGCGCCGAGGTCGAATCGTTGAATGTCGCTCATGGGATCTTTCTTTTCAGGAAGTTGACTTGGCCTTGCTGCCCAGCTTGGACTCGGTGCCGTTGCGCAGCTTGGCGATGTTGGAACGGTGCCGCCAGACGAGCAGCACGCTCATGACGGCCACCAGGGCGACGACGCGCGGGTCGCCGGCCAGCAACCAGGTGTAGACCGGCGCGAGCACCGCCGTCACCAGTGCCGCGAGCGACGAATAGCGGGTGGCGATCGCGATCACGAGCCAGGTGGCCAGGCTGGCCAGGCCCAGCCAGCCGTTCAGCGCCAGCAGCACGCCCGCCGCGGTGGCCACGCCCTTGCCGCCCTGGAAGCGGAAGAACACCGGGTACAGGTGGCCCAGGAAGGCGGCCAGGCCGGCCAGCGCGATGGTGGCGTCGCCGAAGCCCAGGCGCTGCGACAGCGCGCGCGCCACCAGCACCGCGACCACGCCCTTGAGCGCATCGAGCAGCAGCGTGAGGATGGCGGCGACCTTGTTGCCGCTGCGCAGGACGTTTGTCGCGCCCGGGTTGCCCGAACCGTAGGAGCGCGGATCATCGAGGCGCATCGCCTTGGACACGATCACGGCGAAGCTCAGGGAACCGAGCAGGTAGGCCAGCACCGCAACACCCGAACGCACCATCCAGAAACTCGCCACTGCCGCAGCCTTCGTTGCCATCGAAGTCCACAAGTGTAGGTCAGGCCGCGCCCAGCGCCCTGACCTGTTCCACCAGCGCCAGCGGCTTGTGCGTCCAGTCCATCCAGAAGGCGAGGAATTCGTCGAGCGGGCAGGCCACCGACACTAGCCAGCCCTGGATCTCGTCGCAGCCCACCGACGACACCGCGCTAAGCTGCGATGCCGACTCGACGCCCTCGGCCACCGTGCGCATGTTGAGCGTCTGCGCGAGCTGCGTGATCATCTGCACGATGGCGCGCGTGTCCATGCTGTTCATCAGCTCGTCGACGAAGGCGCGGTCGATCTTGAGCGTGTCGAACGGGAAACGGCGCAGGTAGGCGAGCGACGAATAGCCGGTGCCGAAATCGTCCAGCGCGACGCGAACGCCGAGCGCGCGCAGCGAGTGCAGGCGCTGCAGCGCGCCGTCGACGTCGTCGATGAACACCGACTCGGTGATCTCGAGCTCGAGCCGGAACGGATCGAGCCCGCTCGCGTCCAGCGCGTCGCGCACGCAGGCGGTGAACTCGTCGTCGTGCAGCTGCGCCGGCGAGACGTTGACCGAGATCGTGAGCCCCGGCATCGATGCCACCGCCACCTGGCAGGCCTGGCGCAGCACCCACATGCCGATCTCGCGGATCGAGCCGTTGCGCTCCGCGATCGGGATGAACTCGATCGGCGCCACGTTGCCCAGCTGCGGATGGTGCCAGCGCAGCAGCACCTCGGCGCCGACGATGCGCGAGGATTCGATCTCCACCTTGGGCTGCCAGTGCAGCTGCAGCTGGCCGCGCTGCACCGCCTGGCGCAGCTCCTGCTCGATCATCACGCTGCGGCGGTTGCGGTCGCCCAGGTCCGATGAGTAGGTGGCGTAGCGAGCACGCCCGGCCTTCTTGGCCGCGTACAGCGCGATGTCGGCGTGCACCAGCAGGTCGTCGGCGCTGACGTCGCCCTCGGCCCAGCGCGCCACGCCGATGCTGGCCGAGGCGCGCAACGAGCGCCCGCTGACCTCGACCGGCTCCTCGAGCACGTCGATCAGGCGCTGCGACAACGCGTCGACGTCGACGCCGCCCTCGTCGAGCACCAGCAGCGCGAACTCGTCGCCGCCCAGGCGGGCGACCAGGTCGGGCCCGCGGCGGCAGGCGAGCAGGCGCGCGGCCACGGTCTGCAGCAACTGGTCGCCGGCGGCGTGACCCAGGGTGTCGTTGACCAGCTTGAAGTGGTCGAGATCCAGCGCCAGCAGCGCGACCAGCCGCCGCTGCGTGATCGCCGCACGCAGCGCGCCGTGCAGCGTGAAGCGATTGGCCAGGCCGGTCAGCGAGTCGGTGTGCGCGAGGTGCTGCAGGCGCTCCTGCGCCATCACCTGCTCGGTGACGTCGGCGATGACGCCCCGCCAGCCGGCGGTGTGGCCGTCGTCGTCGACCAGCCGCTTGCCGTTGATGGACCAGTGCCGCGGCCCGTTCGCGGGCGGCGAGGGCGAGCGCGCACCGCGCGTCGACGTGACGGACAGGCGCAGCTCCTTGAACGGCCGTTCGGCGTGCATGGTCGCGCGCAGGCGCGAGACGTCGGCCCCGATCTGGCCCAGCAGGTCCAGGAAGGGCCGCTCGCGCAGTTGCGTCTCGTCCAGCCCGAGCAGCGTCGCCAGGCGCGGCGAGTGGTGGGCGATGCAGCCGTCCAGGCCGGTCTCCCACAGCGCTTCCGCCGCGTTCTGCTCGAAGTCGTGCAGCAGCACCGCCATCATGCGTTCCTGGCGCTTGGCCTCGGCCTGCGACTGCAGCAGCGCAGTGGCCTTGCGCGAGGCGGCCAGCGCGCCCAGGATGACGATGCAAGCGTAGATGGTCTGCAGCACGCCCACGGCCACGAAGATGCGGTCGCCGGTGCGCCAGCAGGCCACGATGCCCGAGGACGCGAAGATCACGACGAAGACGACCGCCGCCACCGGCAGCGGGCTGAGCACGAAGGCGCCGGCGGCCAGCATGCCCGTGACCAGCGCCGTCACCAGCAACTGCTGCTGCGGCGCGGCGTGCGCGAACCACAGGATCGGCAACGCGGCCCACACCAGCGCGAGCAGGTTGGCATGCACGTTGGCGTGGCGGATCGCCGCCGGCGAGGCCATGGTGCGCAGGCGATGGCGGCCGCGCCACCAACCCAGTACCGCCACGGCGCACAGCGCGTACAGCAGCGCCAACCAGGCCAGCATGCCCAGGGTCACCTCGTCGCGGTAGGCCCAGACCACCAGCGCGCCGTTGCCGATGTTGGCCGCCATCGTGTAAGGCGTCAGCCGGATCACCGAGTTCAGGTGGGCCGCGCGGATCTGCGCCGAATCGCGATCGCCGGCCGTGTAGACCGCGAGCGTGCGGGTGCGCCACCAGCCGTCGAGAAGGCGGCGGACGAAGGCGGCGACCGCAGGCGCTGGCGTCATGTCCCTTGATCAGGTCGAGGTAGGCAGGCCGGCGCCCTGGGGCGAAGGCCCGGTCGGGCAAGTCATCCCGGGCTTATCGGCCTCTGGCAGCCGACTGATGAGCCATTTTGGGGCCTGGCGCAGAATCAGTCGTTTCGGGGGTGAATGCGCACTCACCCGGACATGTGCTGCAACGCAGCATCCGACCCCACGCAACACACCGGAGACACGGCCGTTGTACGCTCACGCATGAGCTCTGTTCCCTCTGTCTTCGACGACGACGCGCTGGACGCGGCCCGCAGCCACTGGCACTGGCGCGGCCAGGCGCGGCCCCCGTTCGCCCTCGCCCCCAGGGCCGGCCAGGAATCCGTGTGGGACTACCCGCGTCCGCCCCGGCTGGAGATCGACCGGCGCGAGGTCGTCGTGCGCTGGGGCGAGCTCGAGATCGCACGCAGTACGCGCGCGATCCGCGGCCTCGAGACGGCGCATCCGCCCAGTTTCTACATTCCGCTGGCCGACGTCACGCCGGGCCTGCTGGAGCCCGCCGAGGGCACCTCGCTGTGCGAGTGGAAGGGCCCGGCGCGTTACTGGTCGCTGGCGCACGGCGACCGCCGCCTGGCCAAGGTGGCGTGGAGCTATCCGGATCCGCTGCCCGGCTCCGAGCCGCTGCGCGATGCGGTGGCCTTCTACTGCCACGCGCTGGAATGCCGCGTGGGCGGCGTGCTCGTCACGCCGCAGCCGGGCGGCTTCTACGGCGGCTGGATCACGCCGGAGCTGGTCGGGCCGTTCAAGGGCGAGCCGGGCAGCGAGGGCTGGTGACGCGCGGGTGAAAAAAAAGGTTCTTCGCCGATCTACGGGAGTGCTCAGCGACAAAGAGAAGGCGGCGTTTGGGTCGAGTCACGCAGGGCGCCTCGACCACGACCTGCGGACCGAGGTGCCTGGCATGTTCTAGTTCGCGCTGCGATGTCAACGAGCGGGACCCCTTCCTCGCGGACGAGAACGTGCCTGGCGCCGATCTCGTCGGGGCCGGCGTCAGGCATCGCACCGAGTCGCCGATCGCCGCTGGTCCGATGATGAGATCGGTCGCGGCGACTCGATGCGATGCCAGACACCTCCGGCACCGACCTGGCATGCCGACGATTTCGACCGATCTGTTCCCCGCAGATCGACGATGAACCAAAAAAAACGGGGCCACCGGCCCCGTCTTTCGTTGTGCAGAGGCTTACCAGCCGCCGCCGTCGTCGCTGCTGCCGGACGAGAAGTCCGAGCCGCCCCCGCCGCCGCCGTCGCTCCAGTCGTTGCCGCCCTGCCCGAAGTCGAACGGACGGTTCTCCAGGTCGCTGGCGGCCTGACCGGCGCCGTTGTCGACGTAGCCGCCGCCCTGGTAGCCGCCGCCGTTGTTGATCATGCCGTCATCGTGGCGATTGCCTTCCAGCATCTTCTCCAGCAGCATGCCGCCGGCCACGCCGCCGGCCGCGGCCAGGCCGGTGCGCAGCAGGCCGCCGCCGGGCGCGGCGCCGTAGCCCGGACCGTACCCCGGCCCGTAGCCGGGCTGGGCCATGCCCGCCTGCCCGCCGTAGCCGCCCTGCGGCGCGTAGCCGGCGCCCGCCATGTTGCTGGCCATCGCGCGGCGCGACACGGCGCGGAAGATCAGGAAGGCGACCACCGCCAGGCCAACGACCCAGACCCAGCCGGGAATGCCGCTGGACGGCGCCCGCGTCGGCACGGCCGGCGCCATGTTCACGCGCGACTGAGGCGCCGCCTGCGGCGCGACCTGCGTGCTGGTCGTGGGGGCGGCCTGCGCCCGCTGCAACTCGCGTTCGAAGGTGCGGAACTTCTCGGGATCCTTCTCGAACGACAGCGCCGGGTCGAGCTCGCGCGCCTGGCGCGCCTGTGCAGAGGCCTCGGCGAACTTGCCGTCATGGGCCAGCATCTCGGCGTAGAAATAGTGCGCCCGCGCGTTCTGCGGCTTGGCGGCAATCACCTCCTGGATCAGGGTCTCGGCCTTGGGATAGTCCCCGGCCTTGACCGCCACCTGCACGTCGTTGACCGTCGGCAGCGCGAAGGCAGCGGCCGACCACAGCGCGGCGGCACAGGCGGCCACCAACATCATCTTGCGTTTCATCTTCATGTCCTTTCAGACGGAGGGCCACCGACATCATGCTCTCGTGGAGTCGGCGCTGTCTCGCCGCCTACATGGGGCCTGGCCGAGCAGGGATCAAGACCCCCGCCCCGGCCATTTTTCGACCGGCCTGCCGTCGTCGGCAAACCGCACGCCCATCACTGCGGACAGGGGGGACGGACACCGATTTTTACCTCGCTAGGGGTGGACGCGGATTTGCTGCAGGCAGACGATCACCGAACGCCCGCGCGGCGGGCTCCGGTCGCACATCCAGTCGCAAAGGATCCATCATGGCCAACAGACACACCCTCCCCGGCAGCGAGCGCCAACCCCTGGCGGGCGCCCGCGCGATCGGGCCCGTCCGTCCCGACGAACGCATCGAGGTCACGCTGCGCGTGCGCCCCAAAGCGCCCATCGCGCAAGCCCAGCCCGACGACACGCACCCGGCGCGCCGCAGCTACCTCACGCGCGAGGAGTTCGCCGACGCCCACGGTGCCGATCCCCAGGACGTGGCCCGCATCGGCGCCTTTGCGCAAGCACATGGCCTGGCGGTGGTCGAGTCCGACGTCGCGCGCCGCAGCGTCGTCCTGTCGGGCACGGTCGAATCCATGAACAATGCCTTCGGCGTGCAACTGCAGCAGTACGAGCACGATTCGGGCACCTACCGCGGCCGCACGGGAACGATCAGCCTGCCTGGCGAACTCGCCGGCGTCGTCGAAGGCGTGTTCGGTCTCGACGACCGCCCGGCCGCCGAGCCGCACTTCCAGCGCTACGATCCCGTGCGAGGCATGCACTCGGTGGCGGCCAAGTCGTTCACGCCGCCTGCGCTCGCCAAGCTGTACGACTTCCCCGCCGACGCGGACGGCAGCGGCCAGTGCATCGGCATCATCGAGCTGGGCGGCGGCTACAAGCCGGCCGACCTGGCCACCTACTTCGCCGCGCTGGGCATCGCCAACCCGAAGGTCAAGGCAGTGCTGGTCGATCACGCGAAGAACCATCCCACCAACGCCAACAGCGCCGACGGCGAGGTGATGCTGGACATCGAAGTGGCCGGCGGCGTCGCCCCCAAGGCGCACATCGTCGTCTACTTCGCGCCCAACACCACGGCCGGTTTCCTCGACGCCATCACCACCGCCGTCCACGACAAGGTCAACAAGCCATCAGTGATCTCGATCAGCTGGGGCTCGGCCGAGGCCAACTGGACGACGCAGGCGATGACGCAGTACGACCAGGCGTTCCAGGCTGCCGCGGCGATGGGCGTGACGATCTGCGCTGCCGCCGGGGACAACGGCTCGTCGGATGGCGTGGCCGACGGCAAGCCGCATGTGGACTTCCCGTCCTCCAGCCCCAACGTGCTGGCCTGCGGCGGCACCAGGCTGCTGGCATCCAGCGCGCACAAGATCTCGTCGGAGACGGTGTGGAACGAAGGGGCCACCACCAGCGCCACCGGCGGCGGCGTCAGCGGCTTCTTCGCGTTGCCGGCATGGCAGGCCAAGGCCGGCGTGCCGGTGAGCGCGGGCGCGGGCGGCAAGGCCGGCCGCGGCGTGCCCGACGTGGCCGGCGATGCCGATCCGGCCACCGGCTACGACGTGCGCGTCGACGGCGAGAACATGGTGTTCGGCGGCACCAGCGCCGTGGCGCCGCTGTGGGCCGGCCTGGTCGCCCTGCTGAACCAGAAGCTGGGCCACCCTGTGGGCCTGCTCAATCCCCTGCTCTACGGCTCGCTGGCCGGCAAGGGCACGCACGACATCACCGTGGGCAACAACGGCAGCTACAGCGCCAAGGCCGGCTGGGATCCGTGCACGGGCTGGGGCTCGCCGGACGGCGCCAAGCTGTTGAAGGCGCTGGGCAGCTGAGCCTGGCGCCACGCGCGCGTCACGCGCCAAGGCACGCCCGCACGAAAAAACGCCCCGGCCGCTCGCGCGGCCGGGGCGTCTTCATTGCAGTGCCGGTCAGAAGCGGTAGGTCGCGCCGACGGCGAAGGAGACGCCCGACGGGTCGGCGTAGCGGCCGTCGTACCCGACCTGGTTGCCGCCCACGATCTTGAGCGACAGAGGCGGCTTCACATCGAAGATGTTGTTGATGCCGAACGTGAGGCGCAGGGCGTTCGAGACTTGCCAGCGCGTCTGCCAGTCGGCGACCGTGTAAGACCCGACATGGCCGTTGTAGGCCACGCCGTCGCCCAGCGAGCCGTCAGCATTGACCGCCAGCACGTTGCCCGAGTCCGCGGTGAACGCCTGATCCTTGTAGCCGGACTTGTGGTTCACGCTCAACGTGTTGGTGAAGTCGCCGGTCTGCAGCCCCAGCGTCAGGCGGAAGATGTCGCGGAAGACGACGTTGTTGTCGCCACCGAAGCGGCCCAGGTCGGTCTGCTTGCCGCCCGGCAGGTTGTAGTCGGCCTTGAGCATGTGCGTGCCGCTCAGGTCGGCCGAGATCCGGCCGATCGCGATGGCCTGGCTCAGGTTGAACTCCCAGTCCAGGCCCTGGTAGTTGGCGCTGCCGGCGTTGAACGGCTTCTGGAGCAGGCCGATCGTCTGGGGACCGGACGGGTCACGGTAAGGGTTCACGAACAGGCTGGCGAGCGTGTCGGCGTGGGCGAAGGCGTAGCCTTCGGGCATGCCCGACAGGATCTGGTTCTTGAGCTTGACGCCCCAGTAGTCCAGGCCGAACGACAGGCCCTTGGCCGGCTCCAGGCGGGCACCCAGGGTCCATTGCTGCGACGTCTCCGCCTTCAGGCCCGCGCTACCCTTTTGGGGGTTGCCCGAGGAGATCAGGTCCCACTGCTCGGGATCCGTCCCGTTGGCGATGCAGACGTCGGTGGTCGGGTACGGGCAGGGGTAGGAGCCCGAGGTGTTGGTGGCGAAAGCCAGCGGTGCGGCGATCTGGTTGACCGACGGCGCCTTGAAGCCCGTGCCGAAGGAGCCGCGCAGCAGCAGCGTTTCCACCGGCTGCGAGCGGAAGCTCAACTTGAAGGTGGGATGGCTGAAGCTGTTGCCTTCCGACTCCGAGGGCAGCGGCTGCAGGTTGTTCGGCACCTGGGTGAACGGCTCGTCGTTCTTCACGCGGTCGTAGCGGTCGAAGCGGATGGAGCCCGTGATTTCCGTCTTGTTCGCGATCGGCATCAGCACTTCGGCGAAGGCGCCATAGTTGTTGCGGCTGGCCGACATGGGAACATAGCCATAGAAGCCACCGACGGCGTAGTCGGTCGCGCTGGCGGTGGCGGCGGTGCCGTTGCCGAACTCCGCCATCGCGCTGGTGTCCTGGCTCATCTTCTGGTGCGTCGCGTCGAAGCCCACGGCCAGCGAAGACATGCCGCCCGGCATCTTGAACAGATCCCTGGACGCGTGCAGGTTCAGCACGTCCTGCGCGATCTTGGTCTTCAGGAAGGTGCCGTGCAGTTGCGCCGAGGCCAGGCTCTGGCCCGGGATCGGCACGATGGGATCGTAGGCGCCGGACTTGATCAGGTCCACGAACTTGGTGAAGTCCAGGTAGCCTCCGGCGAGCTTGTCCTGGTCCTGGTTCGAGGACAAGGTCACGCTGGCGGTGTAATCCCAGTCCATGGCGGTGCCTTCGGCGCCCAGCACGTAGTGATGGGAGGTCGTCTGCCAATCGTCCGTCCGGCCACCGGCGTCGAACGAGCGGTAGTGCAGGCTGGCGCCCGCGCTGGTGTCGCCGCTGGCAGTCTGGTAGGGAACGACGTACTTCTGCCACAGGTTGTCGAGCGGCTGGCCGAGCAGATCCTGGTTGCCCAGGCCCATGGGCTGGGCCGAGGGCGCGAACGCGGCCGTCATGTCGAACTTGGACCACAAGGCCTCGGCGAACAGCGTGGTGTTGGCGTTGAGCTTGAAATGGTCGGTCACGAACACGCTGTCACGCTTGGAACCCGGGATGTCCTGCACCGTGGCCGCGTAGTTCGTGAAGCAGCGGGTGCCGCTGGCGAACACGACCGGACTCGGGCCGCAGTTGCCGTTCGCGGCCAGGTACGGGTTCAGCTTCGTGCCACTGTCCAGGTAGATGTTGGCCGGCAGCGAATTGCTGGACGGCTGGTAGAGCGTCGCCGCCTGCCCGTCGATCGTCACCGGCACCAGGCCGCCGCGCCGGGAGACGGCGCGCTGGCTGGCCATCAACTTGTTCTGCACGTCGTGGCTGTAGGACAGCAGCAGGTTGTTGCCGTCCTTCTCGAGGTCGCCGAAGCCCTTGCTGATGCCCGCGCTCCACTTGCTGCCGCCTGCCTTCTGCGGCCGCGTGCCGTTGAACGAGACGACAGCGTCCGTCTGGTTCTTCTTGGTGATGAAGTTGACCACGCCGGCGATGGCATCGGAGCCATAGAGCGTCGACGCGCCGTCGGTCAGCACCTCGACCCGCTCGATGGCGTCGAGCGGCAGGCTCTCGAGGTTCACCGAACCGTCGCCGCCGGCGGCGCCGAAGCCGCCGAAGGGCGCGACGCGCCGGCCATTGAGCAGCACCAGCGTGTACTTCTGATCCAGTCCGTGGATGGCCGCGGTGGTGGTGCCGTTGCCGTTGCCGTTGACCGAGCTCGAGGATTGCTGGAAGTTGCCGCCGGTCATCGCAGGCAGCTTCTGGATCAGCTCGGTGATCGACAGCGCGCCGGTCTTGTCGATGGCGTCGCGCGAGATGACGGTGACGGGCAGTGCGCCCTCGGATTCGACGCGGCGGATCGCGGAGCCGGTGATCTCGACACGCTGCGTGGTTTGGGGGGCGGCGTCCTGAGCCCACGCGTTGGCCGCGAGGGCGGCGAACAATGCGGAGCAGATCCTGGTGCGGGTGAACATGGGGGAGGTCCTTCCTCGTGAAGTGGTGTGCCTTCTTCTCCACGCCGCCGGATCGCCCGTAACGGTTTATTAACGAATCATGACAACCCGGTGCGCGGTGGCCCGATTGTGTTCACCGCGAGAATGAACTTTGTTCGCGAAAACCCTGCTGTCTGTTTTTCGCCGCGCAAATTGACTAGACAACCCTGGACAAGCCCCCGAAAACGCACCGAATCCGGTCGCCGGCGCACCCTCAGTTGGCGCACTGCACCGGTGTGGCGCCCAGCTTCGTGGTCAGGACCTCGGGCGGCATTCCTAGGAGGTAGCCGCGGCGCCCGCCGTTGATCAGGATGCGAGGCAGCGCGAGGATGGTTTCCTGCACATAGACCGGCACCTCCTTGCGGAATCCGAACGGCGAGGTGCCGCCCACCAGGTAGCCGCTGTGGCGCTGCGCCACCTCGGGCTTGCACGGTTCGACCGCCTTGGCGCCGATCGCCCGCGCCAGGTTCTTCGTCGACACCGTGCGGTCGCCATGCATCAGCACCACCAGCGGACGCGCGGCCTCGTCCTGCATCACCAGCGTCTTGACGACCTCGTGCTCCGGCACGCCCAGCTGCGCGGAGGATTCCGCCGTACCGCCGTGCTCGACGTAGTCGTAGACATGTTCGGTGAAGGCGACGCCTTGCGCGCGCAGCCACTGCGTGGCGGGGGTTTCGCTGACGTGGTTCTTTCGGGCCATGGCGACGATTGTCGCGCCAGCGCGATCGGGCTTCACGTAGTCGGACACCGGCCATGGAGGCAATCGCTGGTCGATGGGATTGTCGGCGGCGTGGATACGGTGTAGCGCGTGCAGGGGGCCGCGCCCTGGAGCCGGCCAAACGATGTGTTGCCGTTGCGCGCCCATGTTTTATCGTTTTACAATAATTTCTTGTTGATCGACGATCAACGCCAATACATTCCCCGATCCGATGAACGACCCTCGCCTGGTACCGCCCCGCCCATCCCCGCCGGCCCGCTTCCAGCGCACGGCGCGCATCGGCCGCGCGCTGGTGCTGGCAGGGGCGGCGCTGTTCATCGGCAACGCGCTGGGCACCTGGTTCTTCCCGGACTACGCCGTGCGCATCATCGGCAGCCAGACCCATGCCGGCATCATCGGCCCGCTGACGACCACCACCCGCGCGCTGTACGTGCTGTGGGACATCCCGTCGCTGGCGGTGATCCTGATGGCGCTGCTGCGCCTGTGGCAGCTGTTCGGCGAGTACCTGCAATCGCGCATCTTCAGCGCCCGGGCGCTGGCCAGCCTGCGCAGCTTCGCGCGCTGGACGCTGGCGGCAGCCTTCCTGTCGCCGATCTACCGCGCGGTGCTGTCGGTGCTGGTGACGCTGCAGAACGGGCCGGGCAAGCGCGAACTGACGCTCGACCTGAGCTCGGACGACTACATGACGCTGCTGCTGGGCGTCGTCGTGCTGGCGATCTCCAGCGTGATGGCCGAGGCCGCGCGCATCGCCGAGGACAACGAGGGCTTCGTCTGAAGCGCGCGCCGGCATGACCATCGTCGTCAACCTGGACGTGATGCTGGCGCGGCGCAAGATGCGCTCGCGCGAGCTCGCCGAACGCGTGGGCATCACCGAGCAGAACATCTCGCTGCTGAAATCGGGCAAGGTGCGCGGGGTGCGCTTCGACACGCTGGACGCGATCTGCCGCGTGCTGCAATGCCAGCCGGGTGACATCCTTGAATACCGGCCCGGCGACGCAGGCTCGGCGGACGAGGAGACCGGCGATGCATGACTGGGCGAGCGCGCGGCGCCGCCGCTGGAGCGCCTCGCGCCTGGTCGCCGCGATCGCACTTCACGTGCTGGTGCTGGTCTCGCTGACGCTGGCCATCGATCGCATCGAGCGGGCGCGCCCCACCGCCGATCGCGCGACCACGCTGGTCACCGTCGTCCTGCATCCCGCCCCCCCGCCGCCAGCACCGCAGGCCGCACCCTCGCCAAGGCGCGCGCGTTCGCAGCCGCCGGCGCCGGGCCGCGCGAACGCATCCGCGTCGCGCGCGCCCGGCGCGCCCCCGCGCGAGGGGCAAGCGCAGTCCATCACGCTGCCAGCCTCGCCAGCGCCTGCCATCGCCGCCGCCGCGCCGCCGGCCTCGGCACCGCAGCCCGATCTTCAATTCCTGGACAACGCCGCCACCCGCCAGGCCATCCGCGCCGCCGCGCAAGGTGGCCTCGCAAGCCGCGGCAACGCACTCACGCACGAGGATCCCGGCAGCGAGCTACTGGCCGCCGACGGCTCGCACTGCAACTGCAAGCGCAACCTGCCGCCGCCTCCGCCCGCACAGGCCCTCGCGCAGGACATCGCCGCCGCCCACAAGCAGGACTGCATGAAAGGCGACTTCGCCGGTGCCGGCATGGGCCTGCTCAGCGCGCCCTTCCTGCTGGCCGCCGAGGCCCTGGGCAAGTGCGCGCACAAGCTCTGACAACAACGACGATTCCAATGAACAAGATCCTGCTGCTCGCACTGACGCTGTCATCCTCCCTGGCCTTGGCCCAGGCGCCCGGCGCCGAGTTCGCGACGCCCCACCGGCTCGTCGACATCGGCGGCCGCAAGCTCAACCTGTTCTGCAGCGGCGCCGGCACGCCGACGGTCGTCTTCGAAGCGCCGTCCGGCGGCGCCGGCTGGGAATGGTGGGCGGTGCAGCCCAAGGTCGCAGCGCAGACCCGAGCCTGCGTCTACGACCGTGCCGGCTACGGCTTCAGCGATCCTTCGCCGCGCGCGGCGGACGCGCAGAACGCCGTCGCCGACCTGCATGCCCTGCTGCAGGCCGCCGGCATCGCGCCGCCCTACGTGCTGGTGGGCAACTCGTTCGGCGGTGGCGCGGCGCAGCTGTTCGCGTGGCAGCACCCGGCCGAGGTCGCCGGCCTGGTGCTGGTCGAGCCTATGCACGAGGACGAGAACATGCGTCCCGATGCGCTCACGCTCGGGCAGATCACGCAGGGCGATGCAGACATCCTCGCCTTCGGCAACGGCTGCGCGGCGCAGGCCGCCAAGGGCTTCGACCCGAAGTCCGAAATCTACGACGACTGCATCGGCGGCGCCGATCCGTCACTGCCGGCTGTCGTCGGCGAGTTGGGCCTGAAACAGCGCCTGACGCCGGCCTGGTGGCGCGTGCGGCAGGCGGAGCGTGCCGCGCTGGCGGCGGATCGCGCCCAGTTGCGCGCGGCGCGCAAGCCCTTCGGCGACCTGCCACTGATCGTGCTGGCGCGCGGGGTCAGTCCCTACCTGATCCCGGGCAAG
>JBJMWF010000219.1:0-10198 GCA_045810265.1 Vitreoscilla sp.
ACGGCGGCGCTCGAACAGATGCTGATGATGTTCCGCTGAGCGGGCATCGCTAAACTGCGCGCTCTTCCATGAGTTTCGCGCGCATGTCCCCGCCCGGGATCCGTCCCACCGCCCTGATCGATTTCCGCTCGCCCGACGAAGGTGCCGCATCGCTGCGCCTGGCGTTCGGAGCGCCGCGCGAGCGCCTGCGCGCGACCAGCCTGGCCGCGGTGGCGCCGCTGCTCGCGCGCGTGCATGCGCTGGCGCAAGAGGGCGCGTGGTGCGTCGGCTACCTCTGCTACGAGGCGGCCGGTGCGTTCGACGAGGCGTTCCAGACGCATGCGCCGTCCGATCTCCGGCGCCCGCTGGCAGCGTTCGCCGTCTACGATGCGCCGCTGCCGGGCGAGCCGGCATTCGCCGACGCCGGGACCGCCACCGTGCGCTGGACGGACGGCCCGCGGCGCGACGCGTTCGACATCGCGATCGCCGAGATCCTGCGCGCGATCGCCGATGGCCAGGTCTACCAGGTCAACGCCACCGCGCCGCTGACCGGCACGTTGCAGGGCGATCCGCTGGCGCTGTTCGCGGCCTTGCAGCGGGCGCAGCCCAATGCCTACGCGGCCTACCTCGACCTGGGCACCGCAGCCGAACCCGACGACCGCATCCTGTCGGTGTCGCCCGAGCTGTTCTTCGACTGGCACGACGACCGTCTGCTGGCCCGACCGATGAAGGGCACCGCGCCGCGCGGCGCGACGCCCGAGGAAGACGCCGCGCAGTCCGCGTTCCTGCGCAGCGCCGCCAAGGAGCGGGCCGAGAACCTGATGATCGTCGACCTGCTGCGCAACGATGTCTCGCGCATCGCCGAGCCGCATTCGGTGCGCGTGCCGCGGCTGTTCCATACCGAGGCCTGGCCGACGGTGTGGCAGATGAGTTCCGACGTCGTCGCCACCACGCGCCCGCACACCACGCTGGCCGACGTCTTCGGTGCGCTGTTCCCGTGCGGCTCGATCACCGGCGCGCCCAAGGTGCAGGCGATGCGCCTGATCAACGAGCTCGAGCCCGAGCCGCGGGGCATCTACTGCGGCGCGATCGGCGTCGTGCAACCGGGCGGCGCGGCGACCTTCAACGTGCCGATCCGCACGCTGGCCCTGCGCGAGGAGGGCGCGATGACTCGCGTGCGCTGCGGCATCGGCAGCGGCATCACGGCCGACGCGACCGCGGCCGGCGAGTGGGACGAATGGCGCCACAAGCGCGCGTTCGTGGATCGCGCGAGCCAGGCCTTCGAGTTGCTGGAGACGCTGCGGCTGGAGCAGGGCGTGTTCGCCGACGTCGACGCGCACCTGGCGCGCCTGCGCGAGGCCGCCGCGCACTTCGCCTTCGCCTCGCCCGCCGCGGCGGCGCAACGCGCGCTCGACGAACTTGGCGCCGCGCACCCCGGCGGCCGCTGGCGCGTGCGCCTGCTCGCCGATCGCGCGGGCGCCGCGCGCGCGCAGGCCTACCCGCTCGCTCCCACGCAGGCGCCGGTGCGGGTGACGCTCGCGCCGCGCCCGCTGGTGGGCAGCGACGGCGAGTTCGTGCGCTTCAAGACCACGCACCGGGCGCACTACGACGCGTTCGCGCCTTCGGGCGACGATGTCTTCGACACCCTGCTGTGGAACGAGCGCGGCGAGCTGACGGAGTTCACGCGCGGCAACGTCGCGCTGCATCTGGACGGGCGCTGGCTGACGCCGGCGTCCCGCTGCGGCCTGCTGCGCGGCGTCGCACGCGCGCGCCTGCTGCGCGAGGGCAGGATCGAGGAGGCGACGCTCACCCGCGCCGATCTGGCGCGGGCGGACGGCCTGGCGTTCTTCAACAGCTTGCGCGGATGGATCGAGGCGCGGCTGATTCCTGCCGCGGCCTGACGTCGCCGGGCGTCACGTGCCCAGCTTGATCCCGCCGCGTGGCAGCGCGTCGACGATGGCCAGGTAGACGCGACCCAGGACGGCGGCGCGGGCGCATTTCTTCGGGTCGTACCAGACCCAGAGCTCGACGGTCACGCCCGAGGCCGTCATGCCGGTGATCGTGACTTCCGGCTTGGGGTCGGGCAGGACATCCTGCTGCCTGGCGGCCTCGACCAGCAGCGCGCGCACCTGCGCGATGTCCTGCCCCGGGGCGATCGGCACCGGCACGCGCAGTCGCACGTTCTGCTTCAGGTAGCTGTAGTTGGTGACGTTGCTGGTGATGAAGCTCTGGTTGGGTACCAGGATCGCGATGTGGTCGGGCGTGACCACCGTCGTGCGGCGTGCGCCCACTTCCTGCACCACGCCCTCGACGCCGGCCACCTCGATGCGGTCGCCGATCTCGATCGGCCGCTCCATGAGCACGATCAAGCCGCTGATGAAGTTGCTGATGATGTTCTGCAGGCCGAAGCCGACGCCCACGCCGAGCGCGCTGGCGACGACTGCGAACGCCGTCAGCTGGATGCCCGCGTTCTGCAGGATCACGACGGCCCCGAAGATCAGCACCGCGTAGTGCACCAGGCCCGCGACGGCCAGCCGCTGGCCCTGCTCCATGCGGGTGCGTGCCAGCAGCCGGGCCAGCGTCCAGCGGCTGAAGCGCCCGGCCACGAACCACAGCACCAGCGCCGAGATCGCGAGCTTGAGCAGCGTGTAGACGGTGATCTCGGTCTTGCCGAGCGAAAAGAGGTCGAAGTTGTAGGCGTCGAGCGCGTGCTTGAAGGCGGACCAGTCCAAGAGGCCTCCTGCCGAAATGGGGCCCTCAGGCAGCAATCGGCGTGCGAGGGCAGGCAGCTCGGCGATGCCGCTGCCTCGCCGCCCGCGAACGTCAGGCGACGCCGAGCGCGTCCAGTCCCATGGCCGACGAGTTCGACGCCGTCTCGTCGAAGTCTCCGTGCAGGGAGGCCATCATGGCGCTGTCCAGCGACAGCTCCATGTAGCGGTAGCTGGTGCGGATGGCCCGGCGCACGTGCGCGATCTCGTGCGCGCTGGGCGCGTGTCCGAGCAGCGTCGCGACGATGTCCAGCGCTTCCCAGGGATGGGTGTCGTCGTATTCGGCGTGCACCTTGAGCCAGCGCATCGCCGGCGAACGCACCGGCTCGGGCAGCGACCTGGCATAGGTGTCCTGCGAACAGACCACGCAGGACCACTCGCCCGTGGCGCCTTCGACCGCGTAGTTGGTCGCGGCGACGGCGACCGCCAGGTCGGCGCGGTCGCACACGTACCAGCACCAGTGCGCCAGGGCCTGAAGCTCCTCGGTGTCGGCGCCGGATCGCAGGTCGTTCAGGCTCAGGCCCGCGGCGCTGGCCCAGGCCGCCCAATGCTCCGCATGCTTCTGCTCGACGCGGATGTTCTGGATCAGGTAGCGGCGGGCCATGTCGATGCCGGCGCCCTCGCCGTAGCCGGCCTTCTTCAGGTTCATGGCCATGAACCTGGGAAACTGCTCGATCGTCGGCCAGATGCCGACCATGAAGCGCCGCATGGCCGGCAGCGGCAAGCGGGCGTCGCGCATCAGCGTGAACAGCTCGTGGTCGACGACACGGCGCTTGTGCGGCGTCGTTTCATGGACGACACGTTGCAGCCAGACGGGGTAGCTACCGATGCTCTTGAGATCGCCGGTGCGACGGAATTCGTTGGACATGGTCCTCCTGACCTTGGTTTGGCGAAGAAGAACTCGCTGCTGCCGTCGCGGGCAGCTCGCGAGCAGGAAAGCCCGGTCGTCGTCCTTGGCTTGATCGCGACGACCTGGGCCGGCTCTTGCAGGCCGCGCCATGCGGCCGCTGGAACTCAGGCGAAGGCTTCGTGGCTGTGTGCGTCCAGCAGGGCCAGCACTTCGTCGAAATTGATGGGCTTGGTCAGATAGCTCTCGAAGCCGCAGGCCATCGCGGCGCGTATCTGTTCCGGCAACGCATCGGCCGACAGCGCGACCAGGCGCACGCCCCGGGTCGCACGGTCGCGGCGCAGCTCGCGCGCGAGCTCGATGCCCGTCATGTCGCCCAGGTTCATGTCGACCAGCATCAGGTCCGGCGGGTCGGCGCGCGCGCTGGCCAGCGCCATCGCGCCGTTGGTCTCCACGCGCAGCGAGATGCCGCGCCGCATGCTCACGAGCTGGCGCACCAGTTCGGCGTTGACCTCGTCGTCCTCGGCATACAGCACGCTGAGTGCCGGGGTGGCGCGCGCTTCCGAGCGCGCCATGCGCGCCGAGTCCGACTTGACGGCCGGCGCACCGGCGATGCCCAGCTTCAGGCTGGCGCAGGTGCCCACGCCGAAGGTGCTGCTGACGGTGAGCGTGCCCCCCATCATCTCGGCCAGCTGGCGCGAGAGCACCAGGCCGATGCCGGTGCCCTCGACCGTGGTTGCTTCGGCGCCCAACCGGTTGAACGGCTGGAACAGGCAGGCCAGCTGGTCCGACGGAATGCCCTTGCCGGTATCGGTGATGAGGATCTCGCACTCGTCCCGATCGCGCCGCCAGGTCAGCGCGACTCGGCCGCCTGGCTTGTTGTACTTGACGGCGTTGCTCAGGAGATTGACCAGGATCTGGCGCAGCCGCACCGGATCGGCGCTGACCCAGACGTCGGACGGCGGCGCCGAGCGGGTATCGGCACGCGGGCCGGCGTTCGATGCCGGAAGTTCGGCGGCCAGGAAAACCTCGATGCCCGCCTTGGTGACCAGCGGCGACACCATGGTGGCCGCTTCCTCGATGACCCGCACCAGTTGAACGGCCTCGGGCGACACGGACATCTCGCCCGACTCGATGCGCGACAGGTCCAGCACGTCATTGACCAAGGCCAGCAGATGCGCGCCGGCGTTCTCCACGTGCTGCACCCGCTCGAGCTGTTCCGGCGACAGCGGCCTGGCGCTGTCCATGCGCAGCAGCGTCGAGAAGCCGATCACGGCGTTCAGCGGCGTGCGCAGCTCGTGGCTCATGCGCGAGAGGAACTCGGTCTTGGCCCTGCTCGAGGCCTCCAGCGCCTCGTGCGCCCGCCGCTCGGCATCGGCCATCAGGCGCACCGTGATGTCGCGCAGGACGATGGTCGTCAGGGCGCCTCGCTCCATCTGAAGTCGCGAGACCGAGGCCTCGACCGGGAACGGCCGCCCGTCGCGCTTGCGGCCCGTCAGCGCCTGCAATGCCGCGGCGCTGGGCTCGAACGGCGCGACATGTCCGGCCGCGGGGGCATTCGTCATCGAGAGGTGCTCGATGAACCGGTCGATCGGCTTGCCCAGGGCATCCGCCGGTTCGACGCCGAACATCGCGCCGGCAGCGCGGTTGAACAGCACGACCTGGCGGCTTTCGTCGATGGTGACCACGCCGTCGGTCACCGCGTGGATCAGGCGCTCCATGCCCAGGTCGGCGGCGGCCTGCATGCGGATGCTGCGGCGCACGAAGACCAGCCCCGAGATCGTCAGCAGCACGGCGATGCAGGCGTTGAGGGCCAGCAGCAGCCGCTGGGTGGTTCGGGAGGCCTCGCCCAGCTGCGCCGAGAACGCGCTGGTCAGGCGCGTCAGGCGCTCGTTGAGAAGGGGCGATTGCACACGCAGCGCCTCGACTGCCGGAGCCTGGAGATCGCCTGCCCGGATGCGGTCGCGCGCGCGCTCGACCAGCGTGCGCATCTCCTGGATCGTGCGGTCGCCTTCGGTCCAGGTCGCGATCGGCCTGGACATGAACGGCAGGTGCTGGAACCAGCGGAACATCCGGATCAGGCCGTCGATGTCGTCCGGATGGTTGCCGCCGTCGATGAAGCCCTGGCGCGCGGCGGCGATGTCCGGCTCGTCGCGTTGCAGGGCCTCGCGCGCGGCCCGGTCGCCGATGGGCATCGCCAGGGCGGACATGAAGCGCGCGTAGTCGACTTCGCGCTGCTTCTCGACATAGTCGAGCAGATAGATCTGCGCGTCCTTCTGGGCCTTCGAATACAGGCTCTCGCCGGTGACGTAGGCACGCACGGTGGACAGCAGCTGGATGCTGATCGCGGCCACCGACGCCTGCAGGATCGTCATGGCGACGAACACGGCGACGATCGGACCGTAGCGAGGAAGTCGGGACATCAACGGATCTTCTTCACGCGCATCATGAGGGGCACATCCTGTTCGGCCGTACGGGCTGCTCCAGTGTGCGGGCAGTTCGTCGTGGCCCAACAACGGGAATGCCGCCTTTTCGACGGCCGTTTCGAGCCTTTCGTGAATTGTGCCGGCGGTGGCCCGCCGCAGGTTTCGATCGCTCGTGGGGAATCCTCGACTCCTGGGGCCCGAGCCACGCTCGCGTCGCATCGAATCCACGCCGGCAGCTCGACAGCACCCCGGCGCTCATCGCATTAGCGGGTTGACCCCGCCGGGTCGGTTCTGGAGGTGTTGGCATCGCATCGGGTCGCCGTCACGGAGGCCACCATCGGGCCAGCGCTGGCCGGCGACTCGGTGCGGTGCCTGACGCCGGCCATCGGGATCGGTGCCAGGCACCTTCACGTTCGCGGCGAGTGAATTCCGCTCGCCGATGTTGCGGCGCGAACGAGAAGATGCCAGGCACCTTGGGCCGCCGCTCGTGCGCCAGCGCCAGCCTCAGGGCCTGAGCGTCGTCCGGGCGAATGCGGGCGGGCGCTGCGGGCTGGTGCGCTCGGCCGAAGCGACCGCGTGCTGCAGCTGGGCGATGGCGGCGCGCGGATCCTCGCTGCGCGTGATCGCGCCGACCACGGCCACCGACCACGCCCCGGCGCTCATCGCGCTGTGCGCCCGCGCCGCGTCCATGCCGCCGATGGCGACGACCGGCGTGTCGTGCAGCAGCGCGCACCAGTACGCGAGGTTGGCGTCGCCCTGCGGGATCCAGGGCATCTGCTTGAGCGTGGTCGCGTGGATGGGGCCGCAGGCGACGTAGCTGGGGTGCAGCGCACGGGCGCGGCAGGCTTCCCAGTACGAGTGCGTGCTGATGCCCAGCAGCAGGCCGGCGTGGCGCAGCGCGTCGATGTCGGCGCCGGGCAGGTCGTCCTGGCCCAGGTGCACGCCGTGCGCGCCGAGTTCCAGCGCGAGTTCCCAGTGGTCGTTGACGATGAGCGTGGCGCCCGCCGCGCGCGCGCAAGCGACCGCGCTGCGGATCTCCCGCACGAGCGCGTCGCCTGCGGCGTCCTTGATGCGCAGCTGCACCAGCCGGACGCCTTCGGCGATCACGCGCGCGACCCACGCGCTGCTGTCGACGATCGCATAGAGGCCGCGGGTGTGCGCCGGCATCGCGGGGAACGCGAAGCGCGCGTCGGCGTCGGGCAGCGGATCGAGCAGGGGCAGGTTCGCGAGCCGGTTGGCGAAGCCGGCGCGCGGCGCGACCGGGCCGGCGCCGGCGCCGGCCGCATAGGCATGCCGCAAGCCCTCGCTGGTGGCCATCTTGGCGAGCACGACGGCGTCAGCGGCGACGAAGCCGTGCGCCAGCGCGGCGGCAGCCGTCGAGGCAAACACGCAGCCCGTCCCGTGGTGGTGCTCGGTCTCGATACGAGGCGAGGCCAGCCAGCCGCGGCTGCGCAGTCCGTGCTCGGCGTCGAGCCAGTCGTGCGCCCAGGCAGCGCGCGCATCGATCTCGGTCAGGCGCGTTGCCAGGCGGGCGGTCGACAGGTGCTCGATCTCGTCTTCGGCCAGGCGGTCGCTGTCGCCGCCGGTGACGACCACCGCACGCGCGCCGAACGCGCGCCACGCGCAGGCGAGCGGCACGGGGCCCAGCAGTTGCGACGACGGCACCAGCGCGCGCGCCTCGGCCACGTTGGGCGTCGCCAGCGTGGCCAGCGGCAGCAGTTCCTCGCGATACGCATTGCGCAAGGCCTCGCCGGCGAACGACGCGCCGGTGGTCGCACCGAAGACGGGATCGACCACCAGCGGGACGGTGCGCGCTGGAAAGCGGGCGCGGACGCGGCGCACGTGGTCGACGACGACGCGCAGGTTCTCCAGGCTGCCCAGCAGGCCGGTCTTGATCGCGTCGGGCGGCATGTCGCCCGCCAGTGCGCAGAGTTGGGCGTCGAGCACGCCGGGCGCCACCGGTTCGACGTGCGTGACGGCCAGCGAATGCTGCGCGGTCACCGCCGCGACCGCGCAGGCGCCATGCACGCCGAAGGCGTCGAGTGCGCGCATGTCGGCATGCAGGCCGGCGCCGCCGCCGGAATCGGTGCCGGCGATGGTCCACACGACGGGGCGGCGCGCAGCCTTGTCGCTGGCCATCAGTCGACCAGGATCGGCTCGTTGCCGCAGGGGGTGCTCGGGCGCGCCATGTCCTGCGGCTCGATCAGGCCGGCCTCGTAGCCGAGCCGGCCGCCCGCGATGGCGTGCGCGAAGGCCATCGCCATCTGCGGCGGATCGACCGCCTGCGCGATCGCCGAATTGAGCAGCACGCCGTCGTAGCCCAGCTCCATCGCGAACGCCGCGTGCGAGGGCGCGCCCAGGCCGGCGTCCACGATCAGCGGCACGCCGGGCAAGCGCGCGCGCAGGCCGCGCAGGGCCGCCGGATCGAGCACGCCCTGGCCGGAGCCGATCGGCGCGGCCCACGGCATCAGGACCTCGCAGCCGGCGGCCAGCAGCCGGCGGCAGACGACCAGGTCGTCCGTGCAATAAGGAAACACCTGGAACCCCAGGCGCACCAGCTGCGCCGCGGCGTCGACGAGTTCGAACGGGTCGGGCTGCAGCGTGTGGTCGTCGCCGATCACCTCCAGCTTGATCCACGGCGTGTCGAACAGCTCGCGCGACATCTGCGCCAGCAGCACCGCCTCGCGCGCGCTGCGGCAGCCGGCGGTGTTGGGCAGCAGGCGCGCGCCGGCGCTGGTGCACACGGCACGCAGCATGGCGACCGCGTCGCCGCCGCGCGGCAGTGGATCGCCGGCGATTTCGCGCTTCAGGCCGACCGTGACGACCTGCGCGCCCGAGGCCGTGATGGCGCGCGCGAGCACCGCCGGCGATGGGTAGCCGGCGCTGCCGATCAGGAAGCGGCTGTCCAGGCGCTGTCCGTAGACGCGCCAGGGCGATGGGGCAGCCGCCGAGAAGTCCAGTCGCGTGGTCATGAGGCTACCCTCCGCCTGACGGCTGCGGTGCGAGCTCCCTTCGGAGCGGCCGGGCGTACGCTCATCCCCCGACGATCGCCGAGAAGATGACGACACGGTCGTCGGGCCACAGCGGCGTGTCCGAGCGGGCCGAGCGCGGCACGAAGCGGGTGTTGACCGCGGTGGCGACGGAGTCGTCCTCGCTGCCGCGCAGGGCGACCACGTCGGCCACCGTCAGGCCCAGGCGCCAGGCGAGCGGCTCGCCGTTGACCAGGACGTTGGCCGAGCGTATCTGCGCCGGTGCGAACACGTCGTCTCCTTCATGCATGGCTCAACTCCTTGCGGCGGGCACCCACCATCAGGCCGGTGCGCTCGAGGGCTTCTTCGACGAGGGCGGGCGCCAGCAGGAAGCCATGGCGGAACAGCCCGTTGATGCGGACCAGGCCCGGCTCGCAATGCAGGTGCGGGCGCTGGTCGAGGGTGGCGGGGCGCAGGTGGGTGTCCAGCCGCACGATGCGTGCCTCGGCCAGCTCCGGCACGATGCTGTGCGCCGCGGACAGCAGTTCGATGGTGCTGCGCACGCTCACCGGCGAGCGATCCTCGCAGTCGATCTCCGTCGCGCCAACGATCACGAGGTCGCCGTGGCGCGGCACCAGGTAGACGCGGTGACGCGCGTGGATGCACCGCACCGGCCGGCGCAGCTCCAGCCCGGGCGCATGCAGCCACAGCAGCTCGCCGCGCACGCCGCGCAGCGCGAGTCCGGCACCGCGCGCGCCGAGGCCGCGCGTGTCGACGGCGAAGTCGACCTTGACGGGCGGGCGTCCGGCCACGTGCAGCGCGTGCGGCTCGACCTGCAGCACGCGCTTGCCCCAGTGCCATCGCACGCCGGGGCTCTCGGCGACGAGCGCAGGCAGCAGGCGCGTGGCGTCGACCTGGCCCTCGCCGGGCAGCAGCCAGCCTTGCAACCCGGGCAGCAGCGCCGGCTCGAGCGCCCGCAGCGCGTCGGGTGTCAGCGCCTGCGGGTCGCGTTGCGGCGGCTTCTCGCGGTGGCTGTTCAGCTGCAGCGTCGTCGGTTGGTCGGACTCGGCGGCGTCGAGCGCGCGCTCACGGGCGCTGCGCGCGTTGGCAGCCTTCATGCGGGCGAGCACGCGCTGCGTCGCGCCGGTATCGCCGGCGTGCGCCACCAGCACGCTGCCGTTGCGGCGGAACAGGCCGGGCGTGTCGTGG
>JBJMWF010000220.1:0-12449 GCA_045810265.1 Vitreoscilla sp.
AGCCGCTTGGCCGGGCACCGGGCTTGACGCGAATGGCGGGCCCGCCCGCCAGCGTTCCTTGTCCTGACGGACGACGTCGCGACGCCTTCGGCGTCGCGCGAAGCGCGAAGCGCTGCGCATCGTCCATCACGACAAGCAGCCGCGGCATCTCGATCCGAAGTTCGCGTCAGGCACGGTGCGCAGTGACGTGCCGGCCGCGGGCATCGACGCGGCCTCGATGGCCCGTCGATG
This sequence comes from Vitreoscilla sp., assembly GCA_045810265.1. Classification (GTDB taxonomy): domain Bacteria; phylum Pseudomonadota; class Gammaproteobacteria; order Burkholderiales; family Burkholderiaceae_C; genus Scleromatobacter. The sequence goes on from JBJMWF010000220.1 coordinate 232, forward strand.
CCAAACCCCCTTTAAAAACGGAAGTGGTCTTTCTCCACCCACCCAGGTGTCGCTGCGGCAGGGTGGGCTGGGGCTTGGAGCGCAGCGAACCGGGACGTAGCGCGCGGACGCCCCCGGTCCGCCAATCACGTCACCGGGCGCGGCCAGGACCGCGAGCGCGCGGAGCACCTCGAAGCCACAGAGCCCGCAGAATCCGGCCGTCCAGGCCGGATTCAGGCGCACGTGAGCGGAGAGCCAAGACCCAGACCAGCCTGTCGCTCGCGAAGCAGCCGCCTGCGCGAAGCGCGAAGCAGCGGCCTGCGCGAAGCGCGAAGCAGCGGCCAGCGCGAAGCGAACCGCGCCCCAAATGAATCTCAGCGCGATATCACGGCATGCCTGACACCTTGTGGTAAGCGCCTGGTGACGGCAGCCCCCAAAAAAAGTTTGTCAGCCGCCTGCCCGATTGCGCAGCACTTCCCTTGACATCCAGCGCTGGCGCGGCCTGCCGGCCCATTGCCGATTTCGCCCCACAGAGTTGTCCACAGTTTCGGTGGACAGAAATGGCCTCGTCGGCCCGGGCACGGGCGCCATCGCCGCCGGGGAACTGGACGGTTAACCAGTCCTTTTCGGGTCTTCACGCGCGCTGGCCAGGCGTACTGTTCGAACTATCGAGGAATCCGCCATGACCAACGCTCCCAACGACTTCGCACCGCGCACACCCGACCTGGGCATCGACTGGGAATTCCAGCCGTCGCTGCAGCATCTGGTCAAGCGCAGCGATGACGGCGCGCCGAGCTGGGCGGAGACGATGCCGGTGGCCTTCGACGCCCTGCACGAGCCGGTGAGCTTCTGCGAACCGCTGGCCGGCCTGTCGATGCGCGACCTTGACGAGCCCGAGATCTTCCGCGTCTTCTTCGGCGCCACAGAGACCCCGGCCGCCCGCGCCTGAGCGCACGCAGACGCGGCAGTCGTGCCGCCGGTCAGTGGGCCGCCGTACCGGCGCCGGTGCCCACGTTCATGAACGGGATCGGCGCCGAACCGTACACCGACGTCGGCAGCGCCCCGTTCCAGCGCTGCGCCTTCGTCAACTCCACCTCGATGCGGCGCAGCTCCAGCACGTCGCGGTTCTTGGCCAGCGCATCGTTCTGCACCTGCAGCGACTGCGCCTCGGCGGTGGCCACCTTGACCTTCGCGTAGGCATCGCCGTCCGCAGTGGCCTTGACGGCGTTGGCCTCGGCCTCGGCGATCGCGACCTTCTGCTTCTGTTCGGCCTCGACGGTCTTGAGCTTGTTCTCGGCGGCCAGTCGCAGCTGCTCCTGCGTGACCTTGTCGTTGATCGCCCGCATGTAGCTCTCGCTGAACGAGAAGTTGCGCATGTCGATGGAGATCACCTGCGCGCCGTAGGTGGCGAGCTTGGCGCGCAGCGCCGCGGTGATGTCGGCCGAGACGGCGGCGCGCTGGCTGATCAGGTCGGGCGCCGAATAGCGCGCCGTGACGGCCTTGAAGACCTCCTGCGTGGCGGTCTGCACGTAGTTGGCCAGGTTGCCGTCGTGGCTGTATTTCTCGTAGACCTCGGTCACGCGATCGGGCGCGATCGAGTAGCGCACGGTCAAGCTCACCTTCACCGGTTGCGTGTCGGAGGTCGAGCCTTCGGCGTTCTCGATGTCGGCCTGCTCGGCTCGGATGGAAAACACCTCCATCTTCTGCCACGGCGCGATCAGCGTGAAGCCTTCGTTCTGCAGGCTGCGGATGGCACCGCCCACCGTGATGACGCCGCGCGAGCCCGTGGGCACCGTGCGCAGGGGCCAGAACGACATCAGCACCAGCAGCGCCACGACCGCGAGGAGGCCGTCCCGCAAGACCGCGACGCTGTTGATCGAAACGCCGTCTTTCGAATACCGACTGGCAAATGACATGAGGACTCTTGGGCTGTTGTGGTGGCAGGAATCTACGCCTCCACTTTAGAGTGCGCTCACGACTTCACGGGCCGCTTCATCGCCTCGATCGCGTCGAAATTCACGCCGCTGGCCATCGATTTCAACGTGGCGCCGTCGATCCTGTCGCCGCTGGTCTCGACGATCACGCCGTTCTTCAGGATCACCGTGTACTCCGAATGGCTGCCGTCCTTGCGGTATTCCTCGTGGATGGTGCGGCCGCTGTCCTTGTAGGTCTTCTCGATGCCGTCGGGCGTCTCCTTGTCGACGGTGACGTTGGCCCAGGTCGCGACCGACGCCAGGCCGCCCAGGCCGCCCAGATCGGTGATGGTCAGCTGAGCGTGCTGGTCGCCGGCGACGTAGCCCGCCTTGGCCACGGAGCTCGAGATGCCCATCGCCTGGCCACCGCTGGTCTCGAACGATTCGCGCTTGAGCGCGCCCAGCGTGTCGGGCAATTGCGCCTTCAGGTCAGCCACCGGGATCGGCGTGCCGCCGGCGCCGGTCAGCGCGCCCATCATCTCGCCGAGCGCCGCGCCGGCGGAGGCCGGGTCGCCCGACTTCTGCGCCGCCTCGATGCGCGCGCGCGCCGCCTCCATGCGCTTGTTGGCGGCATCGATCGCGGAGGAGTCGATGTTGACTTCGCCATCGGGCGTCCGGATGCTGAACGCGCCCGACGAGGCGCCGCTGCCGAACAGCATCCCGCGCCCCGGCATGAACAGGGTGGAGAAGGCGCCGATGATGATGGCCGCGATGATCGCCACGACGATCACCACCGCGGTGTAGCCGGCCGCCTTGTCGCGCGGGCACTTCATCAGCACCGGCAAGCCCAGATAGATCAGGTAGATCGAATAGCAGGCCGCGATGATGGCCAGCACGCTCAGCGACGGCAGCAGGCTCAGGAAGCCCGCCACGTAGCTGGCGGTGCCGCCGTAGGCCACCACCTTGAGCGCGGACACCTGGTTGCGGGTGCCGCCGAAGGTGGGGGCGAGCGCGTCGACGATCACCGCCATCACGAAGGCCACGATGAGCGACATCACGTAGCGCAGCACCATGCTCGTGAGCCCGTACCCGATGGGGATGCGGAAGCCGTAGCCGAACATGCCGGCACCGATGATGGACAGGCCGATGAACGAGCACACCGCCGGGATGGCGGCCATGATGAACAGCCAGTCCTTGTAGATCGATGCCACCGTTGCCGGTTCGGCATCGATCACCGGCCAGGTTTCGGCCGGCTTGAGCAGGATGGCCTTCGCGCGTTCGACGAGATTCATGTTGTTACCTCCAGGAGACGAATGAGCGCCGGCTGCGACCGGTCGCCAGCCCGCGATCATCGGACCCCGTCCGTCGGGCAACCATCCCCAAAAGGGGGGCGGACGAACCGGCCGCCGTGATACGCCGGGTTCGGCTAGAAGCTAAGTACGAACGCCGCGCCGCCCTCCATCGGCCGCACATGGCGCACCCTGCCGCCCATGCCGTTCACGAGCTGGCGTACGACTGTCAGGCCGATGCCCTGACCGCCTTCACGCGCACTGAAGAACGGCAGGAAGATCTGGCGCTCCAGGCCCGGTGGCACGCCAGGCCCGTTGTCGCGCACGCCGATCTGCAGGCGGCCCCCGCGGGTCTGGCGCGCCTGCACCCACAGCCGCGGCGCGGCGACGTCGGCGGTGGCCTGACTGGCATTCGCGATCAAGGCCAGCAGCGCCTGTTCGAGCTGGCCGTCGTCGCCCTGCAGGCGCAGGGTGGGCGATTCGAGCTCGAACGAGACGGCGCCGCCGCGCGCGATCCAGGCCGGCGCCACGGCCTGTTCGAGCCGGCCGAACAAGGCCCGCACGTCGACCGGCGCCATCGTCGGCGCGGGCCATTGACTGACGCGCCGGTAGGTGCCGACGAACGCGGCAAGGCTGTCCGCACGGCGGGCGATGGCGTCCAATGCCAGGTGCAGCTCGCCCTCGGCCCCGGGCTCGTCGGACAGTGTCAGCGCCGACTGGCTGAGGCTGCGGATCGGCGTCAGCGAATTCATGATCTCGTGCGTCAGCACCTGCACCAACTGGCGCCAGGCGAGCAGCGACTCGGACTCGAGTTCGTTCTCGAGCGGCACCAGCACCAGCAGCGACTGCGCGCGGCCGTCGACCGCGAGCGTCTGTCGGCGCAGCTGCCAGCGTTCGCTGCCGCGCTCCGTCTCCAGTAGCACCGGGCCACTCGGGTCGGCGCCGCGCAGGAGTTGGTGCAACGCGGCGAGATCGCGCACGCCACCGGGCGCGGCGAGCCGACGCGCGCGCGTCGTCAAAGGGCGCAGCGTGTCCGGCTCGATCAGCCACGCCGCGACGGGCAGCGCTTCGACCTGCGCCTGCAGGATCGCGAGCTGGCGCGTATCGGGCGGCCGCGGCGTCTCCACGACAGGTGTCCGCGGCGGAGAACGGCGCGTCAATGGCCAGGCCAGCGCGAGGCCCGCGATCGCAAGCACGGTAGTGCCCGTCCACGCGCGCGCGCAGGCGCCCGACGCGTGCGCCAGCGCGCCCGCGCCGGCCAGCAGCAGCGCCGCGCCCAGCAGGCGAAGGTGCTCAGAGGCCATGCTTGTCGAGTCGCCGATACAGCGCGGCGCGTGACAGCCCGAGCAGGCGCGCAGCGGCGCTGAGATTGCCTTCGGCCTGCGCCATCGCGGCGAGCACCGCCGCGCGTTCCTGCGCGGCCAGCGATCGCACCGGCTCGGTGGCCGGCGTCGACGCGGACATGCCGTCACCGCCCGCCTGCGACTTCTGCAACCCTTCGCGACAGGTGGCGACCAGGCGCACGTTGTCCCAGGGCTTGGTGATGAAGTCGAACGCGCCGCGCTTGAGCGCCTGCACGGCGAGGTCGATGTCGGCGTACGCAGTCATCACGATGACGACCGGCGGGTGCGGGCTGGCCTGCACGTCGGCCAGTAGCCGCAGGCCTTGCGTGCCGTCGGTGCGACCGGGGCCGAAGTTCAGGTCGAGCAGCAGCAACGCCGGTCGCAGCGTGGCCAGGGCCGCTGCCAGTTCGGCGGGGCGACGCAGGCAGCTGACCGGCGCGACGCGGCGTTGCAGCAGCAACTGCGCGGCCAGGCCGACGTCGGGGTCGTCGTCGAGAACGAGAATGGAGGCTTCGGGCACGGACGCCAGTGTCGCAGCCTCGCGGGTGTGCGAGCCAGGGAGGTGTCCGGATGCGGACAGCCCTCTTGGCCGGGGCGTGACGTGAAGCCACAGTCCGTTACGTGACGACCGCTTCCCCCGCCATCCCCGACGGCGCCGCGATGGATCGCGCGCTGCCTTCGCGTCGCCGGCCCTGGCTCGCCCCAGCCTTGGTGGCCGCCGCAGTCGCGGGCGCTGCCTTGCTCGCCTGGCAACGCACGCCGCGCGTGCCTACTGTCGGGTCGCCCCAGATGGCGACCGTGCGCGCCGGCGTGTTCCATGACGAGGTGGCCCTGCGTGCTCGGGTCGAGCCGCTACGTTCGGTGCAGCTCGACGCGGCCGAGGCCGGGCGCGTCGAGGAGGTGCTGGCGCACGACGGCGACCACGTTGCCGCGGGCGCGCCGCTCTATCGGCTGCAGAGCGCCGAGCAGGAGCAATTGCTGATGCAGCGCGGCTCCGAGGTGGCGCAGCAGATGGTCAACGTGTCGGTGCAACGGACCGCGCAGGTCGCCAGCCTGGCGCAGAACCGGCGCGAGCTGGCGCAGTTGCAGGCTGCGCAGCAGCAGGCGCAGTCCGACTGGCGCCGCCAGGCTCGGCTCGCGGCCGATGGCTTCGTGTCGGCGGCGGCGGTCGAACAAAGCCTGCGCACGCGCGAGCTGGCCGATCGCATGTTGCGGCAGGCCGAGGCCGACCAGCGCGCTGAAGCGGCGATCCGCGAGCAGTCGATCGCCGAGATGGCCCGCGCCGTGCAAGGCCTGCAGCGTGGCCTGCAACTGCTGGAGCGGGCGCGCGATCGCCTGCTGCAGCGCGCGGCCATGGCCGGCCAGCTGAGCGGCTTCCAACTGCAGGTGGGCGCCAGCGTGCGGCCCGGCGACCGGCTCGGACGCATCGACGACCCTGACGGCGGCGTCGAGCTCGTGGCCGACGTCGACGAGTTCTGGTTGCCGCGCCTGCAGGCTGGCCAGTCCGTCGCGAGCGACGTCGGCGACCTCAGGCTCGCGCAGGCCCTGCCGCAGGTGCAAGGCGGCAAGGTGCGCGTGCTGCTGCGCTGGCCCGACGCAAGATCTCCCGCCTCGCTGCGACCCGGCCAGGCCGTCGACGTCAGGATCCAGTTGAGCCCGCCCAAGCCCGCATTGCTGCTGCCTGACGGCCCGGGCGTGCAGGCGAAGCTCTATGTGCGCGACGGCAACCAACTGCAGCGCCGCAGCGTGGCGATCGGACGCCGCGCATCCGGCCTCGTCGAGATCCTTGCCGGACTCAACCCCGGCGACGACGTCCTCATCTCCCAACCACCCGCCGACAGCGAGAGGCTCGCCCTGCCATGATCGAACTGCAAGCACTGACCAAGCGGCATCGCGCCGGCGACATCGAGACGACCGCGCTCGACGCGATCGACCTGCACATCGAGGCCGGGGAATACGTGGCCGTCACCGGGCCGTCCGGCTGTGGCAAGTCCACGCTGCTGGGCCTGCTCGGGCTGCTCGATCGCCCGACATCCGGCCGCTACCGCCTGCAAGGCGAGGATCTCGCCTCCAAGAGCGAACGCGAGCTGGCGGCGCTGCGGCGCGGGCGCATCGGCTTCGTGTTCCAGAGCTTCAACCTGGTCGATGAGATGAGCGTGCAGGACAACGTGCGCCTCGCGCTGCGCTATGGCGGACAACCCGAGAAGGCGCAGCGCACGCGAGTCGGCGAGGTGCTCGAACGCCTGGGCCTCGCCCATCGCGCGCAGCACCATCCGAGCCAGCTGAGCGGCGGCCAGCAGCAACGCGTGGCGATCGCGCGCGCGATCGCCGCCCGGCCTGCGCTGCTGCTGGCCGACGAGCCCACCGGCAATCTCGACAGCGCCCACGGCCACGAGGTGATGCGCCTGCTGCGCGAGCTCAACGAGGAAGGCACGACGCTGGTGATGGTGACGCACAGCGCGGAGCACGCCTCGCTCGCCTCGCGCACCGTGCGCCTGCTCGATGGCCGCGTGCTGGTCGACGCGCACGCGGAGCAGCTGGCATGAAGGCCTTGCTGCTCGATGCGCTGCGCAATGTTCGAAGCCGGGGCCAGGCCACCGCCGTCGCCATCGGCGGCCTCACCATCGCGCTGGCGGCCTGCCTGCTGGTGGCCCTGTTCGCGCTCGCGCTGGCTGCACCCGATCCCGACGTCCGCGATCCCGACCGAACCATCATGCTGGACTTCAAGGGCAATCCGCCGGGCGAGCCCAGCCCCTGGTTCGGCGCCGCGCCGGTGGCATTCGCTCCGCTGCTCAAGGCACGCCACGCGCCGCTGGACCAGGTCAGCCGCATGGTGCAAGGCGGCATCGAATTCCAGTTGAACGGGCGCTCGAACCCCGCCCTCGTGCTGGCCGTGGACCCCGACCTCGTCGACCTGCTGGGCCTGCGCAGCCTGGCCGGCGACCTCCACGGCACGCTGCAGCAACACGATTCCATTGCCATCACCAGGGACCTGCTGCAGAAGCTGTGGGGCGGGCTGTCCCCTGCGCAGGCCGTCGGGCGGCGACTCGAGGCCTCGGGCCACTGGTACACCGTCACGGCGGTGCTGCCCGACACCGACCCGCGCAGCCCGCTGTGGGGCGCCAGCCCGCTGGTGGGCGGCGCGATGGTGATGTGCGGCTTCGACGCGTCCGCCAACACGATGCCGGCCACGGCCCGCGACGTGATCTACAGGGTGACGGGCCGCGTCTTCGCCCGGCTTCGTCCCGGCACCTCGATCGACCAGGTCTCCGGCTGGATGCGCGACGCGTTCGTCGACAGCCCGCAGTACAGGCAACTGCCGCCGGCCTGGCGGGTCGGGCGCGAAGCTGCGTTCTTTCGCGGCGTCCCGATCAAGGACGTGCCTTTCGACGGGCCGACCAATGCGCTGCGCTGGCAGGCCATCGGCGCTGTCGGCGCGGCCAGCGCGCTGCTGCTGGTGCTGGCCGCCCTCAACGCCATGAGCCTGCAGGCCGCGCACATGCTGCAGCGCCAGCGCGAGACGGCACTTCGACGCGGACTCGGTGCCAGCCCGGCGCACCTGCTGCAGCTGTGGGCAGTGGAGGCGTGCGTGCCGCTCGCGCTGAGCGCCGGCGGTGCCCTGTTGCTGGCCTGGTGGCTGGCCCCTGCCGTGGCCAACTGGATCGGCCTGCCACCGGCGCTGCCGCTGGCCGATCCCATCCCCGCGCCGGCGCTGGTCGGCCTGGTGCTGGTGACGCTGACGCTGCTGCCGCTGACCATCGCCCTGCCCGCGCGTGCCGCGCTGGCCCGCGTGCCGGCCACCGCGCTGCAGGGCCGCACTGCCAGCGAAGGTCCCTGGGGCCGTCGCCTGCGACAGTCCTTGCTGGGACTGCAACTGGGCGGCGCGCTGCTGCTGCTGTCGCTGGCCGGCGTGCTGGCCCTTCAGCAGCATCACCTGCTGCATGTCGATCGCGGCTTCGACACGCACAACCGCCTCGTGCTGAGCATGGAAACCGACCCTGACCACGTGGGCAACCTCGACGGCCTGGCCGCGGCCCTGTCGCACAGCCCCGCGATCACGCACTGGGCTTTCAGCTACATCCAGCCTGCCGGCGACGTCGGCGACAACAGCAGCCGCGAGCTGCAGACGAGCGTGGACGGCCACACGGCGGACGGGCGCATGAGTCTGGTCGGCGCGAGCTTCTTCGACACCTATGGCATGACCGTGCTCGCTGGCAAACCCGAGTTCTCCGAGGGGGAGCAGCACGAGGTGATCGACGCCAGGACCTCTCGCCTGCTCGGGTTCTCGACGCCACAGGCCGCCATCGGCCAGATCGTGCAAGGCGGCGGCGCCTATCTGCAAAAGGGCAGCGAGCCGCGCCGCGTCGTCGCGGTCGTCAAGGACGTGAACCTTGAATCAGCGCACGACGCCGCCCTGCCTCAGGCCTTCCGGCTGACCAACGCGCCGCAATGGACGCTGACGGCCACAGGGCCGGACGCCGCCGCACTGTGGACCGCGGTCGACGATGCCTGGAAGGCGCGCGGCCTGCGCGTTCCCTATCAACTGCAGTGGGCCGACGATCAGCGCGCTGACGTGTACCGTCAGGAAGGCCAGATGACGGCCACGGTGACGACGGTGGCGCTGCTGACCATCGGCGTGGCGATGATCGGCGCCTACGCGATGGTGGCCGACACGCTGCGCCGCCGTCGCACCGAGCTGGTGCTGCATCGGCTGCACGGCGCGGGCGACGCCGCCATCGCTCGCCAGGTGGCGTCGGAATTTGCCGTCCCGCTACTGGGCGCCACAGCGGTCGCGCTGCCGCTGGCAGCGTGGCTGGGATGGCTCTACCTGGCCGGCTTCCAGGAACGCGTCGCACCACTGCCAGGCGTCACCAGCATGCTCGCGGCGGCGACCGCGGCGACGCTGCTGGTCACCGCGCTCGCCGCACTGCGCCATGTGCGCCAGGCGCTGGCGCTGCAGCCGATCGAGGCGCTCGCCTGAAGCGCTCAGCTCGGCCGGCGCGCGGCGGCGATGGCTTCGCGTGCGGCGCTGCGCGACTCGTCGTCGAACGGCAGCGCGAGTTCGGTCAGGGACTCCTCCAGTTCGGCGACGACGCGATCGAGCTCCTCGAGCACGATGGCGAGCTCGAGCACGGTGAGGGGCCGGCCGCCGGACTTGTCGGTCCGGGCAGGCTGCGCGCGATTCGATGACGGGTTGGACATGCCCGGGCCTCCATTGCTGCGCCGACAGTGGCGCGTTCGGCTGCAGGCATTCAGCGGGCCCGTGGCGGGCTTGGCTGCAGGGGCACGCCGGTTGCTGGAAGCGGCGTTGCGCCCGACCGAGCCAGCGACTCAATCGGACTGGCGCGGGCGGTCGAACAAGGTCGGGTCGGCCAGCAGGTCGTGCGTCTCGGGATGCTTGCGCATGTAGGCCTCGAACACCTCGCATTGCGGCACCACCTTCAGGCCGCGCTCACGCACCGACGCCAGCGCGAACTCGACCAGCTCGCGCGCGATCCCGCGCCCGCGCAGGGCCTCGGGCACGACGGTGTGGATGAAGGTGATGGTGTCGCCCTCGACGGCGTAGGTGGCGACCGCGGCGTGGCGGTCGACGATCATCTCGAAGCGATGGGCGGCCACGTTGTCGTGGATGGTGGAGCGGGCGTCGTCGGTCATGGGTTGGCAATCCTTGGAGGGTCGCGCGAAGCTGGATGCACCGCATTGTGGCGCGCCGCTCCGACCTGCGCTGGCGCACGCGGACTGCGCGCCGGAACGCACCGTCGGCGACTTGTCATAAAGTCAGGCCAAACAGGGACGCCCGGCCCGCGCCGCGGCCCCGATCCACTGATTCGAGGGAGAAACGATGGCAGGCATGACCCATCTTGCGGGCGCGGCGGCGCCGCGTGCGCTGGCTGGCGCGATCCTGGCGCTGGTCTTCGCGTGGCCGGCCGCGGCGAGTGCGGGCTGCTCGATCAAGACGATGGCGCTGCCGGTGAAGATGGTGGGCCATCGGGCGATCGCCACCGTGGGCATCAACGGAACGCCGGTGCCGCTGATGGTCGATACCGGCGCGTTCTTCAGCATGCTCACCGAGGCCGCCGCAGCGCAGCTGCAGCTGAAGCTCGGCCCTATGCCCTACGGCATGCAGGTGGAGGGCCTGGCCGGCAGGGTCCATGCGCACACCACGACGGTCTCGCACCTGCAGCTGGTCAAGGGCGAGATCCCCGATGTCGAGTTCGTCGTCGGCGGCAACGAGCCCGGCGACGGCGCGATGGGCCTGATGGGCCGCAACCTGCTGTCGTTCACCGACGTCGAATTCGACCTCGCGCACGGCGTCATCCGCTTCGTGGTTCCGAACGACGATTGCGACAAGGTCAACATGGCGTACTGGGCGGGCGAGACGCCCGTGTCCGAACTGAAGCTGCAGCGCGAGCATGGGCAGCGCAACCCGGAGCTGCGCGCGGACATCGAGCTGAACGGACACCGGGTCACCGCCGTCTTCGACTCCGGCGCCGGTACCGTGGTGTCGCTGGAGGCCGCGCACCGCGTGGGCGTGAAGGACGGCGACATGAAGCCGGCCGGCAAGGCCGCCGGCGTCGGCGCCGGCCGGGTGGACTCGTGGACCGCCCCCTTCGCCAGCGTCGACTTCGGCGGCGAGGCCGTGCAGCACAACCGGCTGGAGGTCGCCGCCTTCGAGATGGAAGAGGACATGCTGATCGGCATCGACTTCTTCCTGTCGCACCACATCTATGTCTCCAAGAAGCAGTCGAAGATGTTCTTCACCTACAACGGCGGCCCGATCTTCGCGCTCAACGTGGGCGATAGAGGTAGCGCGCAGCTCGGGGAGAAAGCCGCCGACGCGCTCAAGGCCGACGAGTTCGCCCGCCGGGGCGCGGCATCGAAGGCCCGCGGCGACCTCGCTGGCGCGCTGGCCGACCTGGACCGCGCATGCGCACTGGAGCCGGACAACGCCGAATTCTTCGCGACGCGGGCGTCGATCCAGACGGCCCTGGGACACCTCGACAAGGCCTTGGCCGACCTGGACAACGCCTTGCGCCTGGATCCCGCCCAGGACGCTGCCCGCATGCAGCGGGCCTGGATGCTGGGCGAAGGCGAGGACCGCGTCAAGGCGCAGGACGAACTGGCCACGCTCGACAAGCGCCTCGCGCCTCAATCGGACCTGCGCCGCCAGATGGCCGCCCTGTATGGCAGGCTGTACATGCCGGCGCAAGCCGTGGCGCAATGGAACCTGTGGATTCCGGCGCACAAGCACGACGTCGACAGCGACGATGCCTACAACAGCCGCTGCTGGGCGCGCGTCGAAATGGGCACCGAACTCGACAAGGCACTGGACGACTGCGACGAGGCCGTCGACGCGGACTCGAAGAACGCTTCCTTCCTGGACAGCCGGGCCTGGGTCTACCTGCGCCAGGGCAAGCTGAAGAAGGCGATGGCCGACTTCGACCGCGCCCTGGCCATCAAGCCTGGCCAAGCCACGTCGCTGTACGGACGCGGCCTGGTGCACCAGCGTCAGTCGGAGACCGCGGCGGCCCAGGCGGACCTGGCCGCTGCCCGCAAGGCGCGGCCCGACATCGACACGAACATCGCCCATTCGGGTCTGCCGGCGGCCGCACCCTAGCCGTCCGCGGGGCGAAGTCCAGGCTTGCCGGCCAGCCTCAGCGCCGCGCCGCCATGCTCTTCCTCGCGCCCGCCGG
>JBJMWF010000221.1:0-6737 GCA_045810265.1 Vitreoscilla sp.
CCAGGACGGACTTGCCGATCGGCGTCCGGGTGGCCGCGACGATGTAGGCGTCGGAGATTTGCTTGCTCATGATCATTGTTCCAATCAGTTCCGCACCGGCTTGCCGGTTTGCAGCATGCCCATGATGCGTTCTTGCGTCTTGGGATTCTCGAGCAGCGCGCAGAAGTGCTTGCGCTCGAGCGCCATCAGGTATTCCTCGGTCACCAGCGTGCCGGCATCCACCTCGCCGCCGCAGCAGACGTCGGCGATCAGGCTGCCGATGTGGAAATCGTGCTGGCTGATGAAGCCGCCGTCGCGCATCGCGACCAGGGAGGCCTTGATCGTGGCGATGCCCGAGCGGCCCGCCACCGGGATCAGGCGCTTGACCGGCGGGCGATACCCCGTCTCGTACATCGCCCTGGCCTGCGCCGAGGCCACGTACAGCAGTTCGTCCTTGTGCGGGACGACGATGTCGGAGTCCAGCAGGTAGCCGATCTTGCGCGACTCGAGCGCGCTGGTGCCCACCGTGGCGGACGCCGCCGCGACGACGCCGTCCTTCAGGAAGGCCAGCAGGTCGGTGCCCGGCGCCTTGGCCGCGGCTTCCGCGGCGCGACGCGCGATGTAGGCAAGGCCGCCGCCGCCCGGGATCAGGCCGACGCCCACTTCCACCAGGCCCATGTAGCTTTCCATCGCGGCGACGCGCGCCGACGAGTAGACCGCCAGCTCACAGCCGCCGCCCAGTGCGATGCCACGGATCGCCGAGACGACCGGCACCGTCGAATAACGCAGGCGCAGCATCATGTCCTGCAGCTTCTTTTCTTCCGGCGCGATGCCCTTGGCGCCCATCTTCATGAAGACGGGCATCAGCGCCTCGAGGTTGGCACCGGCCGAGAACATCTCGTCCGGCGACCAGATCACCAGGCCCTTGTACTTCGCTTCGGCGATCTCGACGGCCTTGAGCAGGCCCTCGGTGACCGTGGGCGAGATCAGGTGCAACTTGGCGGTGATGCTGGCGATCAGCACCTCGCCGTCCAGCGTCCAGACGCGCACTTCGTCGTTCTTGAATTCCTCGTTGCCCGACTTCAGCGCGCTCGCGCCGCCGGCGCCCAGCACGGTCTCCGGGAACGGCTGGCGCTTGTAGACCTCCAGCGTCGACACCGGCAGGTACTTGCCTTGCGCCGCGCTCCACGAGCCTTCGGCCGTGTGCACGCCTTCGCGGCCGTCGAACACCCAGGCAGGCAGCGGCTCCCTGGACAGCGCCTTGCCGGCGTCGATGTCTTGCTTGATCCACTCGGCGACCTGCTTCCAGCCGGCGTCCTGCCACAGCTCGAACGGGCCTTGCCTGGAGCCGAAGCCCCAGCGCATCGCGAAGTCGATCTCGCGCGCGGAGTCGGCGATGTCCTTCAGGTGCACCGCGGCGTAGTGGAAGCTGTCGCGCAGGATGGCCCACAGGAACTGCGCCTGCGGGTTGGTCGATTCGCGCAGCAGCTTCAGGCGCTCGGCGGCCGGCTTCTTGAGGATGCGGTCGACGATGGCGTCAGCCTTGGCGCCACCGGCGACGTAGGTGCCGGTGGCCGGGTCGAGGCGCTGGATCTCCTTGCCGACCTTCTTGTAGAACCCGGCGCCGGTCTTCTGGCCCAGCGCGCCCTGCTCGATCAGGCGGCCGACCACGGCCGGCGTGGCGTAGCTCGGGAAGAACGGATCGTCCTTCAGATTGTCCTGCAGCGTCTTGATGACGTGTGCCATCGTGTCCAGGCCGACGACGTCCGCGGTGCGGAAGGTGCCCGAGCTCGCGCGGCCCAGCTTCTTGCCGGTCAGGTCGTCGACCAGGTCGTACGACAGGCCGAACTTCTCGGCCTCGATGATCGTCGCCAGCATGCCGGCGATGCCGACGCGGTTGGCCACGAAGTTGGGCGTGTCCTTGGCGCGCACGACGCCCTTGCCGAGCGCGGTGGTGACGAAGCTCTCGAGCTGGTCGAGGATCTGCGGCTGCGTGGTGGGCGTGGGGATCAGCTCCACCAGGCTCATGTAGCGCGGCGGGTTGAAGAAGTGGATGCCGCAAAAGCGCGGCTTGATCTGCTCAGGCAGCACTTCGGACAGCTTGGTGATCGACAGCCCGGAGGTGTTGGACGCGACGATCGCGTGCGGGGCGATGAACGGCGCGACCTTGGTGTAGAGGTCCAGCTTCCAGTCCATGCGCTCGGCAATGGCTTCGATCACGAGGTCGCAGTCGCGCAGCAGCTCGAGGTTGTCCTCGTAGTTGGCCTGCTGGATCAGCGCGGCGTCCTCGGCCACGCCCAGCGGCGCCGGCTTGAGCTTCTTCAGGCCGTCGACGGCCTTGGTGACGATCCCGTTCTTGGGGCCGGACTTGGCGGGCAGGTCGAATAGCACGACCGGCACCTTGACGTTGACCAGATGGGCGGCGATCTGCGCGCCCATCACGCCGGCGCCGAGCACGGCGACCTTGCGAACTTGGAATCGACTCACTTTTTCTCTCCAGGGTGAACGGGGCGGCCGGCAGCGCATGGCTGCCCGGCCCCGGGTCTTGCTGCGCGTTTACTCCGCGCGGATCCAGGTCTGCGTGCGGCCGAACATCGGCGAGCCGATATAGCCGCGCACTTCCAGCTTCTTGCCGCCGTCGATGACCTTCAGTCGCACCTTGTAGGTGCTGCCCTTGGCCGGGTCGAGGATCAGGCCGCCGGCCCACACGTTGGGCTCTTCCGCGTCCTGCTTGACGTCGTTGATGATGGTCATGCCGACGATCGGCTTGTCCTTGCGGTCGTCCTCGCACTTCGAGCACACCTCGCTGGCCTTGGCCGGGTCGGTGATGTGCTCGACCTTGCCCGTCAGCACGCCGCCGGTGGAGGTGATGCGAACGGTCGACTTCTCGGTCTTGCCGTCGTCGTCGATCGTCCGCCACAGGCCCACCGGCGAGGTCTGCGCCATCGCGAGGACGCTGGCGGTGGCGAGGACGAATGCGATTGCTGCTTTTTTCAAGAGAGGTCTCCTAGGTTTGTTGAAACGGCCGGGGCCGCGGACCAATGATCGCTCTGAACGTGGCGATTTCGTGTCCGACAAGCGACTTCGTCGCTTGTGGGTTCTGCTTAGAAAAGTGCCTCGTCCATCTCCATCAACGGCTTGAGTCCGGCGCGGCAGGTGCGGATCAGGCCGGCCGTCTCGGGCAGCAGCTTGGCGAAGTAGAAACGCGCGGTGGTCAGCTTGGCCTGGTAGAACTTGTCGCCCGAGTTCTGCTTCTCGAGCGCCACCTTGGCCATGCGGGCGAAGAAGTACGCGAAGACGAGGTGGCCGCAGACGCGCAGGTAGTCCACGGCGGCGGCGCCGACTTCGTCCGGGTTCTGGAACGCCTTCATGCCGATCTCGGTGGTCAGCTTCGTGACCTTGTCGCCGAGCTCGGCCAGCGGGTTGACGAATTCCTGCATCGCCTCGCTGATGCCTTCCTCCTCGACGAACTCGGCGATCTTCCTGCCGAACTTCTTGAGCTTGGCGCCGTTGTCGCCCAGCACCTTGCGGCCCAGCAGGTCGAGCGACTGGATCGTGTTGGTGCCTTCGTAGATCATGTTGATGCGCGCGTCGCGCACGTACTGCTCCATGCCCCACTCGTGGATGAAGCCGTGGCCGCCGAACACCTGCATGCAATGCGAGGTCGCGATCCAGCCGTTGTCGGTCATGAAGGCCTTGACGATGGGCGTCAGCAGCGCGACTTCGTCGGCGCATTCCTTGCGCACGTCGGCATCGGGGTGGTGCAGCTCCTTGTCGATCAGCAGCGCGGTGTGGATGGCCAGCGCGCGGCCGCCTTCGGCGTAGGCGCGCGCGGTCATCAGCATCTTGCGCACGTCGGGGTGCACGATGATCGGGTCGGCCGGCTTGTCCGGCGCCTTCGGGCCAGACAGCGCGCGCATCTGCAGGCGATCCTTGGCGTAGGCGACGGCGTTCTGGTAAGCGACCTCGGTCAGGCCCAGCGACTGCATGCCCACGCCCAGGCGCGCCGCGTTCATCATCACGAACATCGCGTTCAGGCCCTTGTTGGGCTCGCCCACCAGCGTGCCGGTGGCGCCTTCGAGCACCATCTGGCAGGTCGAGTTCGCGTGGATGCCCATCTTGTGCTCGATGCCGGCGCAGAAGATCGGGTTGCGCTCGGCCAGCGAGCCGTCGGCGTTGACCTTGTACTTGGGCACCAGGAACAGCGAGATGCCCTTGGAGCCCGCGGGCGCATCCGGCAGGCGCGCGAGCACCAGGTGCAGGATGTTGGACACCATGTCGTGCTCGCCGGCCGAGATGAAGATCTTGGCGCCGGTGATCTTGTAGGTGCCGTCGCCCTGCGGCTCGGCCTTGGTGCGCAGCAGGCCCAGGTCGGTGCCGCAGTGCGGCTCGGTCAGGCACATCGTGCCGGTCCACTCGCCCGAGGTCAGCTTGGGCAGGAACATCTTCTTCTGCTCGGGCGTGCCGTGCGCATGCAGCGCCTCGTAGGCGCCGTGCGACAGGCCGGGGTACATCGTCCAGGCCTGGTTGCCGCTGTTGAGCATCTCGTAGAAGCACTGGTTCAGCGAGATCGGCAGGCCCTGGCCGCCGTACTCGGGGTCGGCCGACAACGAAGGCCAGCCGCCTTCGACGTAGGTCTTGTAGGCTTCCTTGAAGCCCTTGGGCGGCGTCACTTCGTGCGTCGTCTTGTCCAGACGGCAGCCTTCGGCGTCGCCGCTCAGGTTGATCGGGAAGATCACCTCCGAGGCGAACTTGCCGCCTTCTTCCAGCACCGCGTTGAAGGTGTCGACATCGATGTCCGCGTGCTGCGGCATCACCTTCAGCTCGTCGACGACGTTCAGCACTTCGTGCAACACGAATTGCATGTCGCGGATCGGCGGGTTGTATTGAGGCATGTCGGAACTCCTGGAACGGGTCGGAAGAAAGCGAAAAAGGGAAACGATCAGCGGCGCGTCGTGCGCGCCTCTTTCGATCGGGACGGGGCGGCGTCCGGCTCGGAGCCGGGCGCGCGAAGCGAATGCGCGAGCAGGCGCTCGAAGCCCAGGCGCGCACGTTCGACGCTGCCGGGGTTGCGCAGGAAGCGCGCGTCGTGGTGCAGCGCCAGGATCAGGCCGTGGATCTCGAACATCAGCTGCTCGGGCGAGGTCTCGCCGGTCAGGTGGCCTTCGTCGATGGCCAGCTGGATCGAGCGCGTGAGCGCGTCCTGCCAGGTCTGCACCATGGTGGCCAGGGCGTCGCGCACGGGACCCGGGCGGTCGTCGAACTCGACGGCGCCGCTGATGTAGATGCAGCCCGAGTCGATCTCGAACGACACCCGGCGCACCCAGCGCTCGAACATCGCGCGCAGCCGCGGGAGGCCGCGCGCCTCGCGGATGGCCGGAAGAAAGACCTCTTCCTCGAACTTGACGTGATAGTCTCGAATCACCGAGATCTGCAGTTCCTCGCGCGAGCCGAAGTGAGCGAAGACGCCCGACTTGCTCATGCCCGTGACCTCGGCCAGCAGGCCGATGGACAGGCCCTCCAGGCCCTTGTTGGCCGCCAGGCCGAGCGCCGCCTCGATGATCGTGGCGCGCGTCTGCAGGCCCTTCTGCAAGGGACGGGGCGGGCGGCGAAGAGCGGTTGCGTCGTTCACGGGATCTGCCGGGGCGAACCGGAGTGCGTTGAGTGCCTGTCGAGATCTTTGCTGCCGGGATCGCCGGCAGAACGTAGAAATCGAACGGTCGTGCTATTTTGCATAGGACCGGGCCCCGCGCCAATGGCACCGCGCACTTTTTTTAGTATCCGGATCCTAGAAACCCGTCGTCCGGGCCGCGGATCGGGTCCCAATTCGCACGACCGTGCGATTTCCATAGTGGTTAACGCTCAAACGGCGCGCGGCCGAGCGTGATGGCGGGCGCGCAACACGCTGTTTCCCCGACCAGTTGAGGTTTCATCCAGTAGTTGTATGCTCACGGTCCAAGGAGCGCTCCGGAAATGGATGTTCTGCAGCTGGACGTGTCGGGAAGGCCACAAGCCTGGATGACGGTCAAGGAGGCCGCCATCCTCTATGCCTGCGACGCCGTCGCATGGACGCTGGGCGACCCCTGCCACGTGATGCGCGGCGGCGTGCAGCGCGCCACCGGCAGGCAGTCCCGCATCGAGGTGCATTCCATCATCGCGGTGCGCGGCTCCATCCCCTCGCGCGCCTGGCGCCAGACCCCCGCGCTCACCAACGGCAAGCTGTTCGCGCGCGACCGCCACGTCTGCGCCTACTGCGGCGGCTGCTTCGCCAGCGAGGAGCTCACGCGCGAGCACATCATCCCGGTCTCGCGCCGCGGCCTCGATACCTGGATGAACTGCATCACCGCCTGCCGCTCGTGCAACGGCCGCAAGGGCAATCGCATGCCCGAAGAGGCCAACATGAGCCTGATGTACCTGCCCTACGTGCCCAGCCTGCACGAGGACATGATCCTGCGCGGACGCCGCATCCTGGCCGACCAGATGGAATTCCTGCTGGCCAGCGTGCCGCGCAACAGCCGGCTGCATGGCTGAAGCCGACCTGTAGGGGCTCACACTTCTTTACCCACTGCCGCCACCTCGGGCAATTGCTTTGCTGCACAGTGGAGGCATCTGATGGTTGTCAACGCTCGGAGACTTGCCGGCGTTGCCAGGTCATCCCCCGGAGAATGAACATGTTCAAGCACCTCGTCCTGATCTCGGCCATCGCCGGTGCCGGCTCGCTCGCCGGCTGCGTGGTGGCCAATCCCAACACCGTGAGC
>JBJMWF010000222.1:0-19055 GCA_045810265.1 Vitreoscilla sp.
CAGTCCGGTGAGCGAGTCGTGGTACGCCAGGTGCTCGATGCGCGCCTCCTGCGCCTTGCGCTCGGTGACGTCCTGGATCACGCCGGCGCGCCGCACGAAGCGGCCGGCGCCGTCGCGCACGACGTACACGCGCATCAACACGTAGCGTGTCTCGTGGCCCGGCGGACAGACGCGGAACTCGAGTTCCAGCTCGCTCTGCTCGAGATCGTCCATGTGGACCCGCACGGCGGTGCGATCGTCCTCGTGCACGTGCGCCAGCCACGCGCGCCAGTCGGCGTAGACCTCGGAGACCGGCATGCACCAGATGCGCTCGAACGCCGGGCTCATGTACAGCGCCAGCCGGCGCTGCGGATCGCTGAGGAAGAAGGCATCGCCGATCGACTCGGCCATCTGGCGGAAGCGCTCCTCGCTCTCGCGCAGCGCGCCGCGCTCGCGCTCGAGCTGCACGCGGTACCAGGCGTTCTCGATGGCCACCGGCAGCCGGTGCAACAGGTCGTCCTGCTTGACGAGGTAGTCGGCGGCGCCGAGCTTCAGAGTCTGGGCGGCGCTGGTCTCGTCGCCATGGCCGGTGATGACGATGATGGGCAAGTCCAGATGGCGTTCGTGGCGTACCTCGCGCACGACGTCCAGTGCATTCATGCCCGGGAGCTTGAAGTCGAGCAACAGCAGGTCCGGGCCCGTCTCGACCTGCGGCGGCAAGCGGGCCAGCGCCTCCTGCGCCGTGAACACGGCCTCGACCTGCACGTGCGGCGCATAGCGCGCCAGATGGCGCTGCAACAGGTCGACATCGCTCGCGCTCGGCTCGGCATACAGCACGCGGATCGGTGTGGAACGATGCGCCGAGGCGGCGCGGAAAGTCTCCACGACCCCGGCCAGCGTCGCCGGCAGGCGCTCGATGTAGGTGCCGGACTTGACGACATAGTCGTCGGCCCCGCTGCGCAGCGCGGCCACGACCAGCGCCTCGTCGCCCGAGCCGGTCAACATCACCACGGCGACAGGCAGGCCGCGGTCGCGCACCTCGCCCAGCAGTTCGAGCCCGTTGCCATCGGGCAGGCGGACGTCGACCAGCAGCACGTCGGGCAGCGCGGCGGCGGCCTCCTGCGCGGCCAGGCGCTCGCGCGCGTGCGCCAGCGTGTGCACGGTCGCGAGCGAGATCTCGGGCGCGAGCCGGGACAGGCGCCGGCAGGTCAGGTCGGCGTCCTGTTCGTTGTCTTCGACGTACAGGACTTTCATGATGCTCGGGTCTTCAGAGGGACTGCTGGTTCAGCACGCACCAGTAGAGGTCGATCTGGGCCGCCACGTCGATGAACTTCTCGAACTCGACCGGCTTGACGATGTAGGAGTTGACGCCCAGCGCATACGCCGCCGCCACGTCGCCATCCTCGCGCGAGGTGGTCAGCACCACGACCGGAATGCGGCAGTACTCGGGGTGCGCCTTGAGCTGGCGCAGCACCTCCAGACCGCTGATGCGTGGCAATTTCAGGTCCAGCAGGATCACCACCGGCAGTGGATGTCCGCCTTCCCAGCGGGTGATCCAGTCCAGCGCCTCCTCGCCGTCGCGCGCCACCTCCAGCACGTTGACGATGTGGCGCTTGGCGAACGCACGCTGCGTCAGGTCGACATCCATCGGGTTGTCTTCGACGAGCAGGATCGGTCGGCGATCTTCCATTCAGCCAGCATAGCGAATTGCCGGGTGCTTTACACGGCATTTGCACCGCCCCCTGTTTGAGGGCTGCCAGGCGCCTCAAGTCACAAGTTCGTCTCCGCGACGGCCGGAAGCTGGATGTAGAACGTGGCGCCCTCGCCCTTGGCGCTCTGCGCCCACACCTTGCCATGCATGCGCTCGACCGCCTTGCGCACGATCGCCAGCCCCACGCCCGTGCCCGGATACTCCTCCGCCCGGTGCAGGCGCTGGAAGATCTCGAAGATGCGGTCGTGGTAGCGCATGTCGAAGCCGGGCCCGTTGTCGCGCACCCAGAACAGCACCTGGCCTTGCGAACGACGAGCCCCGATCTCGATGCTCCGATCGGGCCGGCCGCTGGTGAACTTGACCGCGTTGTCCAGGAGGTTGCGTAGCGCAAGCACCAGGCCGTCGCGCTCGCCCAGGGCGCTCAGGCCGGGCTCGACCTCGATGTGCAGCGCGATCGCGCCCGAGGCGACCTCGGAGGCGACGCCATCGACCACCGACGCCACGGCGGGCGCCACCGCAACCGACCCGAGCTTGGGACGGCCGCGCTCGACGCGCGAATACGCCAGCAGGTCGTCGATCAGGTCGCCCATGTGGGCCGTCGCCTTGCGGATCATCGCGACGAAGAAGCGACCCTCCTCGTCCAGCCTGTCGGCATGGTCCGACTCCAGCAGCCGGCTGTAGCCGTCGATGCCGCGCAGCGGCGCCTTCAGGTCGTGCGACACGGAGTAGGTGAACGACTCCATCTCGCGATGCTTGGCCTCGAGTTCCGAGGTACGCTCGGCCACGCGCTGCTCGAGCTCGGTGTTGAGCAAGCGGATCTCCTGCTCGGCGCGGCGCCGGTCGGTGATGTCGATCAGGAAGCCGTGCCAGACGACGCCGCCTTCGCCCTCGGGCACCGGCATCGAGTGGGCCTCGAGGCAGCGCTCGCCCGCCGCGGTGTGCGGGATGCGGAAGGTGGCCAGCCATGCGCTGCCGAGCTCGGCGGACAGGCGCAGGGAATCGGCCACCAGGGCGCGATCGTCGGCATGGACCAGGTCCAGCAGGTCGATGCCGCGCGCCACCAGCGTCCCTGCATCGACGCCCAGCAGGTCGCGAATCGCCGGGCTGGCGAAGGTGAACCGGCCGCGCCCCTGGGCGTCGCGGCAGTACGAATTGACCGCGCCCGGCGCGGTCGCCACGATGCGCTCGAGCCGCTCCTGGGCGATGCGGTGCGCCTGCTCCAGCGCCTCGTTGGTGCGGGCCAGCGTGATGTCCTCGGCGAAGCCGGCCAGGTAGCGCATGCGGCCGTCCGCGCCGAACAACGGGAAGCCGCGGCCGCGGATCCACACCAGGCGGCCATCGGGCCGGATCACGCGGTACTCGGTCTGGTACATGCCCGCCGGATTGGCGTGCTGCGCGGCCTCGGCCACGCGCGCCCTGTCCTCCGGATGGATACCGTCCAACCAGCGTGACAGGTCCTCGTAGAGCGGCGTCGCCGGGCGACCCCAGATGCGCTCGTAGGCCGAGTTCATGTACACCAGCTTGCTGTTGCGTGGATCGACGATCCAGATCAGGTCCAGCGCGTGGTCGCCGAACATGCGGAACAGCTGCTCGCTCTCGCGCGCCGCGCTCATCGCGCGGTGCTCGCTGGTGAAGTCCGTGAAGGAGACGACGGCGCCGCCCGGCCGCCCTTCGCCGAGGCAATCGACCGGCACCGCCCGCACGCGCAGCCAGCGCTCGCCATGGCTGGGCGTCTGCACGACCACCGTGCCGGAGGTCGTCTCGCCGTTGCCGTGCAGCGCGCGCCAGAGTGGGCGCTGCTCCTGCGGGATGGGAACGCCGTGCTCGTCGTTCTGCGCCCAGCCGAGTTCGTCGATGCGCGCGCCCAGCGGCCCGTTGCCCAGGCCCAGCACCTCGCGTGCGGCGCGATTGGCGTCGACGATGCGCAGGTCGCCATCGAACCAGAGCAGGCCCGACTCGAGCGAGTCGAGCATGCGCCGGTCGTCGTGAGTTGCCAAACGGATCTCCCTGCAGGCTGCAGTCGCAGTGGGCATCCACTCTAGCGACAATTGCGCCGGCGGGGAAACGTGTGCGGTGCCGGCGCTGCCGGCGGCGACGCTCAGGCCGCGGTCCGCCAGGGCCAGGCGTCGAGGCGATTCAACGCCTTCGCCGCCCATTCGCGCGCCAGCGGGAACGGCCCATGGCCGGAGTCGACGTTGATGTGGCCGGCGTCGCCCAGGTTGACCCAGTCGCTGCCCCACAGCTGCGCCCAGGATTGCGCCTGCGTGGCGGCCATCCACGGGTCGGTGTCGCTGGCCACCACGCAGGTGGGCATGGCGAGCGGCCCTTGCGGCAGCGTGCTGGCCACGCCGAAGCGCTTCGGGTCGGCCGGTGCGACCAGCAGCATCTGCGCGATGCCCAGGCCCGGATAGCGCGCGGCCGCTTGCAGCGACGCCAGGCAGCCGAAGCTGTGCGCGACGATCACGTGCGGGCCGGGGCCGAGCGCGTCAACCGTCTCGGCGATGCGATCGGCCCAGCGGTCGATGTCGGGCACGCTCCAGAAGTCCTGTTCGACGCGCACCGAGCCATCGATCTGGCCGTGCAGCCAGCCCTGCCAGTGGCCGGCGCCGCTGCCGTGCAGGCCGGGCACGATCACGAGGCGGGATTTGACGGGTTGGCAGTCGCAGGCGTGGCGGGTGTCCATGGCAAGCCAGCGTAAGCACCGGCCAGCCCGGCGCCAACGAAGGAAATGCCATATGCAGCGTCGCGCACGAAATCAGGCATCGCCAATCTGCCGTGCTCCGCCGTCCAAGGCGCCTGGCGCCGAGGTGCCTGGCATGTTCTCGTTCGCGCTGCCTTGCCGGCGACCAAGACCCCTTCTTCGCGGACGAGAACGTGCCTGGCGCCGATCCCGACGGGGCCGGCGTCAGGCACCGCACCGAGTCGCCGGCCGCCGGTTGTCCGATGGTGGCATCCGTGGCGGCGACTCGATGCGGTGCCAGACACCTCCAGCACCGCAAAAAATCCAATGTCGGCCTCAAGTTCGGCGGCGAGCCGCCGAAGAGCCGAACAAGCGCTCTCCCTGCTTAACACCGGCGGCCATCCTCCAGCCCCGGAGATTGTGGAGAAAGCGCCGGCATTTCTTCACGCTGCCGTTCGCGCGCTTGTGCCAGCCACTTTCGCGCGAGCTGTGCCGGGGACAAGATATCGAGCGCGTGCGCCTGTCAGGGCACACGCGCGGAAGGACTTCGCCATGTTGACGCCCAGCACGCCCGTCGCCACGCCTTTCTCACCGGAGCAGACCAACACCGCCAAGGCGGCGACGGTCGAGGCGAACGCGCGCCTGTCGCAGCAGGCCCAGGCCAAGGCAGGCGACGCGAACGAGTCGCGCGTGGCCGACATCGCGGCGGCGCAGGCCACGGCGCAGCAGGCCGCCAGCGAGATTCCGGATCCGATGGCCAGTCTGTCGACGGTGGCCGTCGCCGGGGCGATGAGCAGCCTTCCGGTGGCGCTCAACATGATGCAGAAGATCGTGCTGGCTTCGGCCAGCGGCACGCTCACCGACGCCGATCGCCAGACCTTGCAGTCGGACTACGCGCAGCTCACCGCCAAGGTCGTCAGCAGCGTGGGCAGCGTGGGTGCGGGCGAACAGGCGCAGACCTCGACGGCCCACGACGGCGAACGCGACGACGATGCGCGCGATGCGCGGCGAGAACAAGGTGGCAAGCCGCCCGCTGCCGTGCCGCAGGCCATGGAAGTTCCCAAGCAGGTCGTGCCGCAGCAGCCCGTCGAGAGCACGGTCACCATCGAGAAGGCGACGCCGGCAGCCGGGAGCCAGGGCACGACGGCGGCCGGGCCGGTCGAGGTGCGCGCGCACGAGCTGCACGTCGGCGCCAATTCCTACGAACCCGTGCCGGTGCGGCACTCGCCCTCGCTCTCGTCCACGGCCGGGCCGCAGGCCCCCGATCGCCAGGAGACGCCAGCCGAAACCCGGCACGCCTCAGCGGCTCACGCAGTGCAGGTCGCGGAGTTCGTGCACGTGGCGCAGCCGGAGCCCACTGCGCCGCTGGTAGCCGTCGCATAGGCCCGCTCGCCGCGCCTACGCCGCGAGTCTTTCCGCCTCGGTCGGCGGCCGATTCAACAGGTGCGCCAACAGGCGCCCTTCCAGCTCCGCGAACGCCGGCGCGCCGTGCGCGCGCGGACGCGCCAGTGCGACCGGCGCGTCAAGCTTGGCATGGCCATCCTCGAGCACCAGCACCCGATCGGCAAGCGCCACCGCCTCGGCGACGTCGTGCGTGACCAGCACCGCGGTGAAGCGCAGCTCGCGCCACACCGCCTCGATCAGCTGCTGCATCTCGATGCGCGTCAGCGCGTCCAACGCACCGAGCGGTTCGTCCAGCAGCAGCAGGCGCGGACGATGCACAAGGGCGCGGGCGAGCGCCACGCGCTGGCGCTGGCCGCCCGAGAGCACGGCCGGCCACTCGTTCGCGCGATCGGCCAGCCCGACCTGCGCGAGCGCGTCACGCGCGCGCGCGGCGGCGTCGGGCGACGCCAGCCCCAGCTGGACGTTCTGCAGCACGGTGCGCCACGGCAGCAGCCGCGACTCCTGGAACATGATGCGCACGTCGTCGCGGCGCGCCGCCGACGGCGCCCCGCCCAGTCGCAGCTCGCCGGCCGAGGGCGTCTCCAGCCCGGCCAGCAGGCGCAGCAGCGTGCTCTTGCCGCAGCCGCTGCGGCCGACGATGGCGACGAATTCGCCGGGATGGATGTCGAGCGCGACGTCTTGCAGCACCTGGCGCTCGCCGAAACGCTTGCCCAGGGCCTCGGCGCGCACGGCCAGGCCGGTGGCGGGCGGGGTCATCCAGTCACGTTGCATGGGTGGGTCCTCCGAAATGTCAGGCCGCCGCCGGCAGGTAGGCGGGATTCCAGCGCAGGAAGCGCCGTTCCAGCCCGCGCGCGACGAGGTCGGCCAGCTTGCCGAGCAAGGCATAGAGCAGCACGCCCACCAGCACCACGTCGGTCTGCAGGAACTCGCGCGCATTCATGGTCATGTAGCCGATGCCCGATTGCGCCGAGACCGTCTCGGCGACGATCAGCAGCACCCACATCAGGCCCAGCGAGAAACGCAGCCCCACCAGGATGGACGGCAAGGCGCCGGGCAGGATCACCTCGCGGTACAGCGGCCAGCCGCGCAGGCCGTAGCTGCGCGCCATCTCGACCAGGCCGGCATCGACCGACTTGATACCGTGATAGGTATTGAGGTAGATCGGGAAGAAGACGCCGATCGCGACCAGGAACAGCTTGGCCGATTCGTCGATCCCGAACCACAGGATGACCAGCGGGATCAGGGCCAGCGGCGGCACGTTGCGCACCATCTGCAGCGTGGTGTCGAGCAGGGTCTCGGCGGCCCTGAAGGTGCCGGTGAGCAGGCCCAGCACCAGCCCCAGGCCGCCGCCGATGGCCAGCCCTGCAAGCGCGCGGCCGGCGCTGATGGCGACGTCGCGCGCGAGTTCACCCGACTTCAGCAGGTTCCAGAACGCCTGGGCGACCGCCAGCGGCTCAGGCAGGATCCGCGTGGACAGCCAGCCCGAGCGCGACGCCGCCTCCCAGCCGGCGATCACCAGCAGCGGCACGATCCAGGGAGCGACGCCGCGCAGGCGTCCGGACACCGAGGCCATCGCGCTAGCTCGCGGCGCGGGCCAGGTCGGCCCGGGGCGGGATGTCGTTGGCGACGATCTCGCCGAACGGGCCGGTGAGCGTCGGCTGCGAGGACAGCTTCTCGCGCGTGGCCAGCGGCAGCAGCGGGAACACCAGCTCGGCGAAGCGATAGGCCTCCTCCAGGTGCGGATAGCCCGAGAGGATGAAGTACTCCATGCCCAGGTCGGCGTACTCCTGGATGCGGTCCGCGACCTGCTGCGGATCGCCGACCAGCGCGGTGCCGGCGCCACCGCGCACGAGGCCGACGCCGGCCCACAGGTTGGGCGCCACTTCCAGGCCGGCACGCGGGTTGGCCTTGTCGAACTTGCCACCGTGCAGCGCGGCCATGCGGCGCTGGCCGATCGAGTCCATCGCCGCGAACTTCTTCTGCGCCGCGGCGACGATTGCGTCGTCCAGGTGCGAGATCAGCTTGCCGGCCGCGGCCCAGGCTTCGTCCTCGGTCTCGCGCACGATCACGTGCAGGCGGATGCCGAACTGCAGCTTGCGGCCCAGCTTCTCGGCGCGGCCGCCCACGTCACGCACCTTCTCGGCGACCGCCGCCGGCGGTTCGCCCCAGGTCAGGTAGGTGTCGCACTGCGCCGCGGCGAGGTCATGCGCCGGGCCGGACGAGCCGCCGAAGAACAGCGGCGGATACGGCTGCGAGACCGGCGGGTAGAGCACCTTGGCGCCCTTGACCTTCAGGTGCCGCCCCTCGAAGTCGACCGCCTCGCTGGAGTGGCTGGCGCGCAGCACCTCGCGCCAGATCGACACGAATTCCTCCGAGACCTGGTAGCGCTCCTCGTGGCTCAGGAACAGGCCGTCGCCGGCGAGTTCGTCCGGGTCGCCGCCGGTGACCAGGTTGACCAGCGCGCGTCCGCCGGACAGGCGGTCGAGCGTCGCGGTCATGCGCGCCGCCTGCAGCGGCTGCATCAGGCCGGGGCGCAGCGCGACCAGGAATTTCAGGTGTTTCGTGACGTCGACCAGGCTGGCCGCGACCATCCACGAGTCCTCGCAGGAACGGCCGGTAGGCAGCAGCACGCCCTCGTAGCCCAGCGTGTCGGCGGCGATGGCCACCTGCTTGAAGTACGCCAGGTCGGTCTGCCGCGCGCCGCGCGAGGTGCCCAGGTAACGCGAGTCGCCGTGGGTGGGAATGAACCAGAGGATCTTCATGCAGGCTCCTGCAGGCGGGCGACGGCGTCCGCCACGTTGATGCGCTTGGGAATCAGGCCCAGCTGCGCGAAGGTGTCGGCCACCCGCTGCTGGTCGGCGATGTCCGAGTCCTTCAGCCGCGTGATCGGGCCGGCGGTGCGTCGCTCGAGGAAGCGCAGCGTGGTCGACAGCGGCAACCCGCTGGCCACCGACAGGAAGTGCGCCGTCTCGCTGCGATTGGCCTTGACCCAGGCGTCGGCCTCGCTGAGCGAGTCGAACAAGGCCTTGAGCATGCGCGTGTCGCGCGTGAGTGCGGGCGACGCCAGGTAGTAGCTGTTGTTGCTGGTCAGGCCGACGCCGGTCGACAGCACGCGGGCGCGTCCGTCGATCTCGGCGGCAGCGTAGTACGGATCCCAGATGCCCCAGGCGTCGAGGGACCCGCGTTCGAAGGCCGCGCGGGCATCGGACGGGGTGAGGTAGACGGGCGTGATGTCCGACCACTGCAGGCCGGCCTTCTGCACGGCGCGCACGACCAGGAAGTGCGCGCTGGAGCCTTTCTGGAAGCCGATGCGCTTGCCCTTCAGGTCGGTCAGCGTGCGCAGGCCGGAGGCGGCAGGCACCAGGATCGCGGAGCTCGCCGGCTTGGGCGGCTCCAGGCCGGCGTAGCGGATGTCCTTGCCCGCCGCCTGCGCGAACACCGGCGGCGTGTCGCCGGTGAAGCCGAAGTCCAGGCCACCGACGGCCAGCGCCTCCAGGATCTGCGGGCCGGCGGGGAACTCGACCCACTTGGTGGCCACGCCGGGCAGGCGCGCCTCGAGCAGGCGGCGCTCGCGCACCACCATCAGGTTGACGGACGACTTCTGGTAGCCCACGCGCAGCTCCGCGCCGTCGGCACGCGCGGAGACGGCGGCCGTCGCGCCGATCAGCGCGAGGGCCTGGCGGCGGTTCAACGAGACCTTCATGGACGGCGCCTCACTTGCCCGCGACCGTGGCGGCCGCGGCGGTCGCCGGCACCGCGTCGGCGATGCGCACGGGCTTGGGAATCAGCTGGAGTTCGAGGAACGCGTCGGCGAGCTTCTGCTGCTCGGCCACCACGGCAGGCGTCAGCGGCTGCACGCCGAAGCGATAGCGCTTCAGGCTGACCTCGACCACGGCCGGATCCAGCCCCTGCAGCGGTGCGATCAGGCCGGCCGCGCGCTGCGCGTCGGCCTGCACGAAGCGCGCCGCCTCCTGCGTGCTGGCGAACAGCTCGCGGATCACGCCGGCGTTGGCCTGCGCGAAGTCCGATTGCGCGAGGTAGTAGGCGTAGTTGGCGACGACGCCCGTGCCATCGGCGAGCTGGCGCGCACCGACCTGCGCTTCGGCCGCGGCCAGGAACGGATCCCAGATGGCCCAGGCATCGACCGCGCCCTTCTCGAACGCCGCGCGCGCATCGGCCGGCGGCAGGAAGACGGGCGTGATGTCGGAGTACTTCAGGTGGTTCTTCTCCAGCAGCTTCACCAGCAGGTAGTGCACGTTGGAGCCCTTGTTCAAGGCGACGCGCTTGCCCTTGAGGTCGGCCACCGTCTTCAGCGGCGAAGACTTGGGCACGACCAGGGCCTCGGCCTGCGGCGCCGCGGGGTCGTTGCCGACGTAGACGAAGCGCGCGCCGGCAGCCTGCGCGAAGATGGGCGGCGCCTCGCCGACGAAGCCGACATCGATGGCGCCGACGTTGAGGCCTTCGAGCAGTTGGGGCCCGGCCGGGAACTCGACCCACTTGACGGCCACGCCTTGGGACGACAGGCGCTTTTCCAGCGTGCCCTGGGCTTTCTGCAGCACCAGCAGGCTGGCCGACTTCTGGTAGCCGATGCGCAGCTCTTTGGCAGGTTCGGCCAGCGCCGCGCCGGCCGACAGCGTGAGGGCCATTCCGGCGCCCAGGCTTGCCGCCAGTGCCGCGAACCGGCGCAGCCAGGCCCGGCGATCGATCGTCGAATGAAGGGTCATCTCGGAGGCTCCGGGTGGTCGTTCTTGAATGAGGTCAGGCCGCGAGCGCGATGGCGGGCGGCGAATCGGTGCGCGCCGCGTCGGCCGGGCGCAGCGCGTACAGGCCATCGGCCAGCGCGCGCTCGACGCGCCGCATCACGTCGTCATGCGGCAGGTGGCCGTGGAGCAGGTCCGGCACGAACTGCGCATCGACGGCATAGACAGAATCGAGCAGATGGCGCGCACCGAGTGCGGCCAGCACCGGCTTGAGTGCGTAGTCGAGCGCGAGCAGGTGGGCCTGGCTGCCGCCGGTGCCCAGCGCCAGCACCGTCTTGCCGCGCAGCGCATCCTGCGGCAGCAGGTCGAGAAAAGTCTTGAGCAGGCCGCTGAACGAGGCCTTGTAGATCGGCGTGGCGATCACGACCAGGCGCGCCGCGGCCACCTGCTCGCTGGCGCGGCGGATGGCCGGGTCACCCAGGTCGGCACGCATCAGCGCCGTCGGCGGCAGCTCGCGCAGCACGATCTCGGTGCGCAGCACGCGCTCGTCCAGGCGCGCCAGCACATGGCGCAGCAGCGCGGTGGAGCGCGAGTTGGCAGACGGACTGCCGGACAGGGCGACGACGGACATGCGGGCTCGTTCGGGAGGGACAGTGCCTCCACGATAGGCACGCCGGCGTGCCGCGAGAACGAATGCAATCGGCTAACGATATCCGCGCGCTGCCTTTGTCGGCAACGGCAGAACCTTATGCGCCAGGTGGATCAGGGAGCCTGGCGGGTGCGCGTCGACAGGTCGTCCACCAGCGCCAGCAGCGCGTTGGTGTCCGCGGGCTTGCGCAGGTAGAAGTCGAAACCCACCGCACGCGTGGCCACCTCGATCGCCACGCCGTGGGCCGCGGTCAGCGCCACCAGGAAGGGCTGCTGCGGCAGCGGCGTGCCGCGGATCGCGCGGGCGGCCTCGTAGCCATTGAGTACAGGCATGTCCAGATCAAGAAAGACGATCCCGGGCTCGAAGGCGGTGGTGGTGGCGATGGCCTGCTGGCCGTCGGCGGCGGTCTCGGTCTCGTGGCCGAGCGTCTCGAACAACAGGCTCATCGACTCGGTGATGTCCTTGAGATCGTCGACTACCAGGATCCTGGTCAATTTCCTTGCTCCCGAAGTGTCCCGGGGCGGCTCGTCCGCGCCCGGCAACGGGTCATCCTAACTCGCATTTGTTCAAATATTGTTGCGAGCGCATCGCGCGCCGATGCAGCTTGCACGCAACGGCGAGCGGGCGTCGCTCGCGCCGTCACATGCGCACGGAAAGGGCATGGAATACTGTGTCGCATGGACCAGCCCGCCTCCTCCGCCGATTCGGCGAACGCGCCGCGCCCGACGCCGGACGAACTGACGGCGCTGGCGTTGGGCGTCGCGCCGGGGCGCCTGTCGCTGGTGCAGCTCTACCTGGGGTTGCGCGGCCGCATCTCGCGCCGCACGTACTGGCTGCACGGCGTGCTGTCGCTGCTGCTGCTGGGTGTCGTCGTCAACGGCTTGCTGGACATCGCCCACGTCGACAACGACACCGCCGCCAAGCTGGTCAACCTGGTCTTCCTGTGGCCGCTGATCGCGGTATCGGCTAAGCGCCAGCACGACTTTGACTTCTCGGCCTGGTGGGCGCTGATCCACTTCATTCCCGCGGTCGGATCGCTGATCCTGCTGGTGGTCAACGGCGTCGTGCCGGGCACGCGCGGGCCCAATCGCTTCGGGCCCGACCCGCTCGAGGGCGTTCGAAGCTAGTAGCGCCCGTTGATGCCGGCCATGCGCAGGAACCAGTGCGCGACCATCGCGACGAAGGTGCGGCGCACCACGGCCAGCCAGCCCTTGGCGTAAGGTGGCGCCATGACGGGACTGGAAGCCGCCATCGCGATCTCGAGCTCCTCGGCCACGCGCTGCGCGAACGGTGCGTCGCACACGACCACGTTGGCCTCCAGGTTCAACAGCAGCGACAGCGGATCGATGTTGGAGCTGCCGAGGGTCGCCCACTCGTCGTCGACGACGGCCATCTTCGCGTGCAGATACGCCGGGGTGTATTCGAAGATCTGCACGCCGGTGGCCAGCAGTTCGTCGTACAGCACGCGCGCGGCGACGCCCGCGATGCGGTAGTCGATCTTGCCCTGCAGCAGCAGCCGCACCTTGACGCCGCGCGCAGCGGCCTTGGCCAGCGCGCTGCGGAAGTGGCGGTCGGGATAGAAGTACGGCGTGACCAGGTCGATGCGATGCCGCGCATGCGTGATCGCCTCCATGTAGACACGCTCGATCGAGCGGCGCTGGCGCAGGTTGTCGCGCACCACGAACGCGAGATTGACCGGCGGCTGCGTGATGCCGGGGTTGGCACGCTTGGGCCGCACGATGCGCAGGCGCGTGGCGAGCCGCCGCGCACGTGCGATCGGCGCCGCGCTGCGTGCCAGGCTGGCAAGCTCGTCGCGCCAGACGCGCCCGAGCATCGCGCGCGTCCAGATCGCCTGCACCGACTGCTCGACTTCCGCGACGGCGGCCCCGCGCACGCGGCACGCGAAATCGAGCCGCGGCGCGTCGCTCCAGCCATGGTGAAGGTCGTTGCGGTCGGCGATCAGGTTGATGCCGCCGACGAAAGCCACCTCGCCGTCGACCACGCACAGCTTCTGGTGCAGCCGGCGCGCCTGCCCGGGCTGGAAGTAGCTCCACCAGCGATCGATCGGCCGGAACACGGCCAGCTGCACGCCCGCGGGCACCATCCATTCGCGCAGCGTGGCCAGCGTCGCCTTCGAGCCGAAGCCGTCCACCACCACCCTGACCTGGACGCCGCGGCGCGCCGCCTCGGCCAGCAGCAGCGCCAGCGTGTGCGCGATGGCGTCGTCGTGGAAGATGTAGGTGGCCAGCCAGATCGTGCGGCGCGCGCGGCCGATCGCCGCGCCCATCGCCGGGAACAGGTCGTCTCCGCCACGCAGAAGGTCGACCGAATGGCCGCCCTCGAACTTCGGCTTGACGCCCAGGTTCCAGGGCGCGCGCGTGTTGACGCGCTCACGACGCTTGGCGCGAATCGCGGGCTCCAGGGAGTGGTTGGCCGGGAACGCCGGCCGCGGGGGCGCGAACGCGCCGGCCGTCAATTTAGCTCAAGCTCGGCGACGTACGGCAGGTGGTCCGACATTCGGGCCCAGCCGACGCCGCGCGGCACCATCGTGCCCTCGCAGCGGAAGCCGCGCATGTAGATGCGATCCAGCGAGAACACCGGCAGCCGCGACGGGAACGTGGGCCGCTTGGGCAGGCGCTTGTCGTTGGACAGCGCCCGGGTGAGGCCGGCATCGGCCATCGGCGCGTCCAGGCGCTCGCCCCAGTCGTTGAAGTCGCCCGCCACCAGCACCGGCTCGTCGGGCGGCAGTTCGGCGGCGATGTATTCGGCCAGGCGCTGCGCCTGGCGCATGCGGCTGGAATGCACCAGCCCGAAGTGGGCGACGATCGCGTGCACGGTGGTGCCGTTCCAGCTGACCGGCACGTAAAGCAGGCCGCGCTGCTCGAAGCGGTGGTCGGACACGTCGTGATGGCCGACGTCGCCCAGCGGCCAGCGCGAGAGCAGCGCGTTGCCATGCTCGCCGTGCTTGGTGAAGGCGTTGGATCGGTAGGCCGAGTTGTAGCCTTCGGGCGCCAGGAATTCGGCCTGGCCCTGCTCGGGCCAGCCCATGATGGTCTGGTCGAAGCGCGCAGCGTCACGCGTGTGATGCAGCCGCACTTCCTGCAGGAAGACGAGGTCGGCGTCGAGCGCCTCCACGCCCAGCACCAGGTTGTGGATCTCGAGCCGCTTGGCCGCCCCCATGCCGCGCACGCCCTTGTGGATGTTGTAGGTGGCTACGCGCAGGCGGGTGGCCGCGGTGGCCGTCTGGGGGGGCAGCACGGTGAAGTCCGACGTCATGTTCATCACGGCAAGGAGTTCACGCGGCAAGGCGTGCGAAAAGGTGGCTCAGGGCGGTCCATTGGGCAATCGTCATGCCGAGCGTCAGGTTCCATGCCGGCCTCTCGCTTGCATCGTACGCGGTCAGGCACCACCGTGCTGGCCCGACCATCTGGGCAGGTGCAGGATCGCCTCGGCATTGGACGGCGAGAAGCAGGCGTCGGCCGCCTCGCGCCAGGGCAGCCATTGCAGCGCCGTGTGCTCGCGCGGCGCCAGCACCACGGGCGTGCCAGCGGGCACCTCGAGTGCGAACACATGCTCGGTGTTGTGCGTGACCCCGGGCGCGTAACGCGCACGCCAGCGCGGGTAGATCTCGTAGACGTTGATGAGGCCGCAGTCGCGCAGCGCCTCCAGTGGCACGGCCGGCGTGCCGATCTCGATGCCGGTCTCCTCGCGCACCTCGCGCACGCAGGTCTCGGCCAGCGATTCCTCCAGGCTGTCCTTCGACCCCGTCACGCTCTGCCAGTAGCCCGGCGCGTCGGCGCGCTCGATCAGCAGCACGTCCAGCTGCGGCGTGTGGATGACCACGAGGACGGACTCGGGGATCTTGTGCGGGCGGACATCGGGCGACATGAGGCCCATGCTATCTCGGCCGGCAGCCCGACCGTGCGCCGGCCGGTTGGCGGCAGCCCGGCGGCGGCCGACCTGCGAAAATGGCGGATTCACCGTCCCGCCGTCCCATGAATCCCCAAGTCGAAGCCGTCCAGGCCAAATTGCGTCAAGTCGACGACTACCAGAGCAAGGGCCTGCTGCGCGCCGAAGAGGCCGAGGCCCAGCGCGCCGCGCTGATGAAGAAGCTGATGGAACTGCTGGTGCCCGACACCCCGGCGCCCAAGCTGCCGCTGCGCGTGCGCGCCTGGGGCGCAGTGGCGATGCTGGCCCTGGTGGGCGGCTTCACGGCCTACCTGATCTCCGGCCACGCCGGCCTGCGCGCACGCAGCGAGCAGATCCTCGAACAGGGCAAGATCGCCGCGGCGCAGGATGCGCAGCTGCGCAAGGAGCGCATGGAACGCATCCGCCGCGGCGAATCGCTGGCCCCCGATCAATACGGACGCTTCGCGAGCGAGACGGCCCCGGCGTCCGGCGCGGCGGCTGCGTCGGCTGCAGCCAGCGGTTCGGCCGCGGCGACGTCCAGGGCGTCGTCGCCTTCGAGCGCC
The DNA here is from genome assembly GCA_045810265.1 of Vitreoscilla sp. Taxonomy (GTDB): domain Bacteria; phylum Pseudomonadota; class Gammaproteobacteria; order Burkholderiales; family Burkholderiaceae_C; genus Scleromatobacter. The sequence continues at coordinate 15,596 of JBJMWF010000222.1, forward strand.
GAGGCCGTCGCCCCGCTGCTGTCCGGCCGCATCGTGCTCGATCCGAAGTTCGAGGGCCGGGTCGCCTCGGACGACACGGTGTTCGTCACGGTGCGCACGCCGGACGACCCGAACGGGTTGCCGCTGGCGCAGATCCGCGTGGAGGTGAGCAACCTGCCGTTCGACTTCAACGTCGGCACCAGGGAGATGATCGGCTCGCCCGATCGCTTCATGCATGCCGACAAGGTCGTCGTGTCGGCGCGGATCTCCCGCAGCGGCAGCGGGCGTGCGAAACCCGGCGACCTGGTGGGCCAGTCGGCCGTGGTGCAGCCCTGGGCCAACGACGTCCGCTTCGCGATCGATCAGGTCGTGCGCTGAAGGCGCGGCCGCCCGCGAAACTCCTCCCGCATTTGGTGGATGCGCCCGACGCCGGCGCAACATCCAATGCCTCCTGTCGAACCGCGCGGCGTCATGTCCAGCCGGTCGTGGTTGGGCACTCAACCCACAAACCCAGGAGGTACATCATGGTTCACGCAGGACGGCAGGCGCGCGCATGCCCGAGGAAGTCGGCGCGGATGATTCCACAGCCCCGCACGATGGCGATCGCGACCGGCGTCGCACTCGGCGCGATGCTCTCGGGGTGCGGCGGATCCAGCAGTTCACCGGCCCCGGCGCCCGCACCGGCCCCGGCCCCCGCGCCGCTGAGCCTGACAGGCACCGCGGCTTCCGGCCTGGCCATGGCTGGCGCAGCGATCGAGATCAAATGCAGCGGCGGTGCGGCGACGGCCACCGCCGCCGCCGACGGCAGCTACAGCGCGTCTGTCACCGGCGCGGTGCTGCCCTGCATGGTGCGCGCGACCAGCGCCGATGGATCGCTGGTCTATCACTCCGCGCTGAACGCTGGCGGCGCCTCGGGTTCGGCGACCGTGGTCAACGTCACGCCGCTGACCGAACTGATCCTGGCCCTGGCGGTGGGCGATGCAAGCCAGGTCGATGCCACCTTTTCAAACAACGCGACGCTGCCGAACGACGCCGCCGGCAAGCTCGCGGCGTCCGGGACGGCGCTGGCCGCGGCGCTGGCGGCCGCCAACATCAGCATCAGCGGCATCGATCCGGTGACGACTCCCCTGACCGCCGCGACCGCGACTTCGTCCAACGGCGACAACCAGGACCAGGCCATCGCCACCCTGATGGCCCACCTGGCCGCCAACCAGTCTGGGCTGGCCGAACTGGCAACGGCCCTGGACGCCGCGGTCTCGACGACGCAGGCGCAACAGCAGGCCGCCGCGCTGCTGGCCGCGGCCCCGCCGGTCAGCCAGTGCCCGAGCGCGCGCGCCGGCACCTACTGGTGGATCAACCACAACGGCGGGCTGACCACGATCACCCTGGACAGCACGCTCGCTTCGGTGACGATCGGCGACGTGCACGAGAGCAACGGCAGCGACCCTGAAACCGACTCGTTGACCTGGGGCACCGGCTGCCAGGCCACGTTCACGCAGCAGAACACCGCCGTGCAGCACGTGACCTTCGCCAGCGGCGGCGAGTTCGCAGCAGGCAACCCGGCCAACGCCAGCGTCTCGAGCAGCCTGCACATCGCGATCCCGATGCAGAAGATCGCGCTGTCCGCGCTTGCCGGCAGCTGGAACGCGATCGAATACGACTCGCGCGAGAACACCGGCACCAACGCCAGCGCAACCCAGCTGGACACCTTCACGATAGACGCGCAGGGCCTGGTCACCTGCACCGCGGGCTGCACCGGCACGCGGTCGCTCACCGCCAACGCGGACGGCAGCTTCACGCGCACCGAGGCCGACGGGACGGCCGAGCCGCTGATGGTTTTCCGGGGCGCCAACGGCAAGCTGAACCTGGTCTCTTCGCTCGACTATCCGGACGGCGGCGGCCTGGTCATCGGCGTGCCGGTGGCGTCGGCCAGCCTGCCCGCGCCCGATGCCAGCTTTGCCTATGTCCAATACCAGCTCTCGGGCATCCCGGCCGCCGGCTCGACGCACAACTGGGGCGCCTTCGAGATCGACACCTTCACCTACACCGTCTCCGCCGTCGACAGCGCCAACAAGACGGTCACCCGCAGCTATGCGAGCAGGAATGGCGCGCTCTACGACCTGGTCGACGTGGTCGACTACGACCAGCCGTCGAGCGGCTTCCGCGTGCGCCCCGGGCTGAGCTTCACCGACGCCACCGGCACGACCTTCAACAAGCCGACCAGCTACACCTTGCCGCTGGGCACCGGCATGAGCGTGTTCGCCGACGGCGCGGCGGGACAGTATTCGTCCGCCACGCCCACCAGCACCGCGTCGCCGTTCTTCGGCGTGTCCGTCACCCTCAACTGATGGCAGGCAAGCGGCGACCCGCACGGTCGCCGCTCAGCGTCCAGCAGATATTTCTGAACGCGGACGCCACCAGCGACAGGAATGCCGGCGCTTGCGCGCGCTCAGGCGCCGCGCGCGAAGTCCGACAAGCCTGTCGACCTGGCGAATTCACCGTCGCGCGCGTTCGAGCGCAAGGGGTCGAGCGAGGCGCCCCCGCTGCCGGCCAGCGAATTGGCCGGTTGCGATGCGCGTATCCGTTCCCCCGCGTTGGGCGACTCCGAAGACAGGGCCGATGCGCCTTGCGTGCGTCCTGAGGCGGACGACGTGGACGAATCCGAGTCGCTCCGCGCGTCGTCAGGCCGGCTCGAGGCCTCCTTGCCGCGCGCTGCGCCGCCGGAGGCGCGGTTCTTGTTCAGCAGGTAGTTCACGGCGATGCCGCCGGCGGCGGCCGCCAGGGTCAGTCTCATCAGTTTCATGGTGGGGCTCCGAAGTACGAGGGAAGTGCCCTGCAGGCAATTCGAGGACCGCACGCCGTGGCCGCATGCCGAATGTTGGCAGGCGGCCGCCTGCTCCTTCACCGGAGGGGTGCGTCATGGCCGCCGCATCGAGCTGCGCCGCGCAAGCGTGAAAAGGCCCGCAGCGCTCGCCCAGGCGAACGGTGCGGGCCCGGGGCCGGCCGCAGCGCGGCCGGTCGGGTGACGGACTTCAGGCCGCCGGCGTCGCGGCCAGGTTGCGCAGGCGGATGTGCAGCTCGCGCAACTGCTTCTCGTCGACCGCGCTCGGCGCGCCGGTGAGCAGATCCTGCGCGCGCTGCGTCTTGGGGAAGGCGATGACGTCGCGGATGGACTCGGCGCCGGTCATCATCGTGACGATGCGGTCCAGGCCGAAGGCCAGGCCGCCGTGCGGCGGAGCGCCGTATTGCAGGGCGTCCAGCAGGAAGCCGAACTTGACCTTGGCTTCCTCGGGGCCGATGTTGAGCGCCGAGAACACCTTGCTCTGGACATCGGCACGGTGGATACGCACCGAGCCGCCGCCCAGCTCCCAGCCATTGAGCACCATGTCGTAGGCCTTGGCGATGCAGGCGCCCGGGTCGGTGTCCATCAGGTCCTCGTGCCCATCCTTGGGCGCGGTGAACGGGTGGTGCACGGCGTTCC
>JBJMWF010000223.1:0-7930 GCA_045810265.1 Vitreoscilla sp.
CGCGATCAGCAGCTTCAGGTTGCACACCTTGGGCTGGCCGTCGATCAGCGCCACCATGTTCATGCCGAACGTGTCCTGCAGCTGCGTCTGCTTGTACAGGTTGTTCAGCACGACCTCGGGCACTTCGCCGCGCTTGAGGTCGATGACGATGCGCATGCCCGACTTGTCGGATTCGTCCTGGATGTGGCTGATGCCCTCGATCTTCTTCTCGTGCACCAGCTCGGCGATGCGTTCGAGCAGCGTCTTCTTGTTGACCTGGTAGGGGATCTCGTCGACGATGATCGACTGGCGCTGGCCGCGGTCGATGTCCTCGAAGTGGCACTTGGCGCGCATCACCACCTTGCCGCGCCCGGTGCGATAACCCTCGCGTACGCCGTTGACGCCGTAGATGATGCCGCCGGTGGGGAAGTCGGGCGCCGGGATGATCTCCATCAGCTCCTCGATCGTCGCCTCCGGATTGCGCAGCAGGTGCAGGCAGCCGTCCACCACCTCGTTGAGGTTGTGCGGCGGGATGTTGGTGGCCATGCCCACCGCGATGCCGGTGCCGCCGTTGATCAGCAGGTTGGGCAGGCGCGTGGGCAGCACCAGCGGTTCCTGCTCGCTGCCGTCGTAGTTCGGGCCGAAGTCGACCGTCTCCTTGTCGATGTCGGCCAGCATCTCGTGCGCGATCTTGGCCAGACGGATTTCCGTGTACCGCATCGCCGCCGCGTTGTCGCCGTCGACCGAGCCGAAGTTGCCCTGGCCGTCGACCAGCATGTGGCGCAGCGAGAACGGCTGCGCCATGCGCACGATGGTCTCGTAGATCGCCGAGTCGCCGTGCGGGTGGTACTTACCCATCACGTCGCCGACGATGCGCGCCGACTTCTTGAACGGGCGGTTCCAGTCGTTGTTCTGCTCGTGCATCGCGAACAGGCAGCGACGATGGACCGGCTTGAGGCCGTCGCGGGCGTCGGGCAGGGCCCGGCCCACGATCACGCTCATCGCGTAGTCCAGATACGAGCGCCGCATCTCCTCTTCGAGGCTGATGGGCAGGGTTTCCTTGGCAAATTGGGTCATGGCCTACAGACAGACGCCCTGCGTTCCCGGGTGAATCCCGGCGCAGGCGGAACATGGGATTCTACGGGCTGGAGCCTGTCGCTGGCGCACAACACTGAGCCGGCGCATTCGTGGAGCGATGTCCAAAATCGGGCCTCTGTCATACGCCGATGGCACAATGATTTTTGTCGGTGGTGCGCGCTAGCCCAGGCGGGTGCACGCCAACGTTACTCAGATCCGATTTGGACGTATCGCAGGCAACTGCGGCTTTCCTCGAGAGGAGAATCATGAAGAAATTGAACAAGGTCGCGATGCTTGTCGCCGCCGTCGCGTTGGTTGCACCGATGTCCAGCGTGTTCGCGCAGCCCGCGACGACCGCTCCCGGCCGCATCGACAACTGGCGCAACGTGGACGGCAACGTCTGGAAGAACGGCACTCGCGAACTGTGCTGGCGCGACAACTTCTGGACCCCGGCCACCGCGATCGCCGACTGCGACGGCGCGCTCAAGCCCGTCGTGGCCGAAGTGGCCCCGCCGCCGCCGGCTCCCGAGCCTGCTCCGGTCGCCCCGCCGCCGCCGGCTCCCGCGCCCGTCGTCGCGCCGGTTCCGTCGAGCGAGAAGGTCACCTACGCCGCCGATGCGTTCTTCGACTTCGACAAGGCCACGCTCAAGCCCGAAGCCAAGTCCAAGCTCGATGACCTGGTCAGCAAGACCAAGGAAATCAACCTGGAAGTGATCATCGCCGTCGGCCACACCGACGGTGTCGGCACCGACGCGTACAACGACAAGCTGTCGGTCCGCCGCGCCGAGTCGATCAAGACCTACCTGACGTCCAAGGGCGTCGAAGCCAACCGTGTCTACACGGAAGGCAAGGGCAAGAAGCAGCCGGTCGCCGACAACAAGTCCGCCGAAGGCCGCGCGAAGAACCGCCGCGTGGAAATCGAAGTGGTCGGTACCCGCGCCACCGGCAAGTAAGGGAAAGGGCCGCGAAGCCGACACAGGCTTCGCGCTTTCCTCGGACTGCAGCGCAGTCCTTGCCTTGCAACAAGACCCGCTCCGGCGGGTCTTTTCATTTCACGGCCGCGGTTTTTCGCCGGGGCCGCGCGCGCGACGCGCTAGCATTCGAGCCATGACAAACGCCGACCCGCAGGAACTCGAGAAATTCGGTGAGCTGGCCCACAAGTGGTGGGACACCGAAGGCGACTTCAAGCCGCTGCATCGCATCAACCCGCTGCGGCTGGACTGGATCGCGCAACGCGCGCCGCTGCACGGCAAGACCGTGCTCGACGTCGGCTGCGGCGGCGGCATCCTGGCCGAATCGATGGCGCAACGCGGCGCCAAGGTGCTGGGCATCGACCTGTCGGTCAAGCCGCTGAAGGTGGCGCGGCTGCACGCGATGGAGTCGGGCGTCAGCGGACTCGAGTATCGCGAAGTCGCCGTCGAAACGCTGGCGGCCGAGCGGCCCGCCGGCTTCGATACCGTGACCTGCATGGAGATGCTCGAGCACGTGCCCGATCCGTCGTCCGTCGTGGCGTCCTGTGCGCGCCTGGTCAAGCCGGGCGGCATGGTGTTCTTCAGCACGCTCAACCGCAACGCCAAGGCGTTCCTGTTCGCGATCGTCGGCGCGGAGCATGTGCTCAAGCTGCTGCCCAAGGGCACGCATGAATACGGCAAGTTCATCCGGCCGAGCGAACTGTCCGCCTTCGCGCGTGAAGCAGGCCTGGAGACACTGGAGCTGGTGGGCATGGAATACAACCCGCTGACGCAGCGCTACTGGCTGTCGGGCGACACCTCCGTGAACTACATGGTGGCGTGCCGCCGTCCGCGCGCCTGATGGCCGCGGATGCCGCACGCGCCGTGCGCGGCGTGCTGTTCGACCTGGACGGCACCTTGATCGACAGCGCGCCCGACCTGGCAGGCGCCGCCAACCGCCTGCGGGCCGATCATGGCCTGGAACCGTTGCCGCTGGAGATGCTGCGGCCGATGGTGGGCTCCGGAGCCCGCGGCATGGTGGGCGTCGCCTTCGGCGTGGTGCCGGGCGAGGCGCGATTCGAGCCTTTGCGCGACGCGTTCCTCGCGCACTACGAGGCCGGGCTGCTGGAGACCACGTCCCCGTTCGCAGGCGTGGACGAGATGCTGCGCGCGCTCGAGGCCGCGGGCACCCCTTGGGGCATCGTCACCAACAAGGCAACGCGCTTCACCACGCCCATCGTCGCCGGCCTGCGGCTGGTGGAGCGGGCCGCGGTGGTGGTCTGCGGCGACACTACGCCGCATTCGAAGCCGCATCCCGAGCCCTTGCTGCATGCGGCCCGCGCCATGGGGATTGCCCCGGAAGACGTGGTCTACGTCGGCGACGACCTGCGCGACGCGCAGGCCGCGCGCGCCGCCGGCATGGCCATGCTGGTGGCCACCTGGGGCTATCTCGGCCTGGGCGAAGGCGTCGACAGCTGGGGCGCGGACGCGCTGCTGGAGTCGCCGGGCCAGTTGCTGGACTGGCTGGGCGCGCGCGGCGCTTAGCCTCGCTGGGCGCCCCGGTCTTCGACCGGCGCCCCCTTCAGATTAGGGGGTGCTACTGTCGAGTGTGATTTCGTTCACGCCAAAGCGACCAAACCGGCATAACTCGAATATCCGTCGACAGGGCGCTGATAGCCGTCCCGACTAAGATTCGGGCTGTCAATCTGGAGGGAATCACTATGAAGAAGATCATCGCGCTGGCAGCCCTGGCTGCCATCTCTGCCACGGCCTCTGCGGCCACGAACCTGCTGGTCGACGGCAGCTTCGAGAGCATCGTCCAGGCGTCCGGCACCTGGAACACGTACACCAGCGTGCCCGGCTGGACGGTCACGAAGGACAACGGCTCGGCCACGTCCACCGGCCTGGAAATCCGCGACAACATCGCCGGAACCGCCCAGGACGGTCACAACTTCATCGAACTCGATGGCTACGAGAACGACAAGATCAAGCAGTCCTTCGCCACGACCATCGGCAAGGACTACGAAATCTCGTTCTGGTTCGCCGACCGTGCCGGCGTCGCTGCCGCTTCCCAGGGCTTCCTGGCGACGGTGGCGTCCGGTTCCAGCGTCTCGGCCACCGGCTTCGGCGCCGTGGGCGACAACGGCACCGCCTGGCACCTGGTCACGATGGATTTCACCGCCGAGAGCACGACCTCGGTGTTCGCCATCAAGGCCACCGGCAAGTCCGACGGCTACGGCACGTCGTTCGACAACTTCCAGGCCATCGCGGTGCCGGAACCCGCCACGCTGGGCCTGTTCGCGGCCGGCATGGCCGTCCTGGGCCTGACGGCGCGCCGCCGCCGCCAATAACAGGCGCGGGCCGTCACGCGGCGGCCGGTCTGATCAAGGCGTTTCGCAGCGATGCGAGACGCCTTTTGTCTTTTTTCGGGTACCGCCGCGCCCGATTCGCCGCGATTCACGACTCAGTCGGGGCCGGCGCCTTGAAGGCGAGCCACTTGCCCTAAAATGGACGTTCTGGGGCCGACCAGGTTTCGACGTGGGTACGGATCCGGCGCAGGGCATGCCGAGCACCAGTTCGCTCGTAAATCCACTGGAAACAAAGTAACTGCGAACGACTCTTCGTACGCTCTCGCGGCTTAAAACCCGTGAGCCTCTCAACGGTTGGCCGATGGGCCGGGTGAGGGATCGCAAGATTCTGAACTGAGAGGTCATTCACATTGGCTGGTTCTCTGCCGGGCTACTCGGTAGAGGATGAGATCAAGTAGCTGGCGTCACCGGTAGCGTGTTCCTGCGCGACCGGTGGTGCGAGACTCAAATCAGAGAACTACGCATGTAGAACTGTCCGGTGATGGCTTGCGGACGGGGGTTCAATTCCCCCCGGCTCCACCATTTGCGCCAATGAACGCCAGCGAAAACACCGCTGGCGTTTGTCTTTGTGGTGCCCATATCTTGTCCTTGGTTGCGTTCGGGCAGCGGGGATTGGTCGTCGCGGGACCTGGCGCGGGACAGCAACAGGAGCACGCCCGGCAGTGTGGCGATCGCGCGCCCTCGGCGTCGTCGCTCTTGGGGATGTGGCCGGGCCGGGCTTTTGATAGGCTGCGATGCACGACTACGGGAGGCGCTCATGCATGTCGTCGAAGAGTTTTTCGAGGCAGCGGACTGGGACACGGCCATCCCTCTTCTGATTGCCGGAAACGCCCAGTTGTCCGACAGCGCGGCCGAGAAGACCGTCAGGCGTGTGGCCGGCGACCTGGCCAAGAGCGATGCCGCCGCGCAGGTCGTGCGCAGCTACCTGCATTTCATCGGGGCCAACGCCCGCCGGGACATACAGGCCATCATGGGCTTCCTGCACGGGCGCCCACCCAAGCTCACGACGCAGCAGTTGCGCGCACTCGGCGGGGTGCGTGACGTGCCGACCGCCAGGCAGTTTCTGCAAACCCATCCCGATACCTGGACGGAACTCCTGGTGCAGCAGGCCGTGCACGGCGCGCCCTTCTGGCAATTGCTGCTGGCTTCGGCGCGGCTCGTCAAGCAGGGTTCGCGTTTCGTGGCACCGGTGAAGACGACGGTGGTCGTCGCGCACGAAGGCCGCCTCAAGCGCATCGTCAAGCTGTTGCCCCTGAGCGATGGCGGATTCGCCGCCACCATGCCGTACCACAGCAAGCGCTCCGGCTCGCTGATGAAGATGCTGATTCCGCAAGGCACCGGCACGTTGAGTGTCTCCCTCGACCAGGTGGTACCTTTCAGCGCATCGGATCGCGTGAAGCTGTCCTATCACGCCGACGGCTTCGTGCAGTTCTCGGGCGAGACGAGTTCCCGCATCGTGTCCGGTCGCGACAGCGAGGGCCGGCCCAAGGGCCTGGGGTTGATGTCGCATCCGCTGGACGAACTGATCCAGAGCGGCCCCAGCGTCGGTTGCTCCGCATGGGGATTGGCCGATTTCGAGTCCTGGATCGAGAGGCCTTCCGAGGCCGCGTTGACGTTTTCCGAGGAGGCCGATTTCTACGTCGAACCGCGCGCAGCCGAGGATGACCCGGCGCCGGGCGGATCGCGAGCGCCCGAGCACCCCGGGATCAACTGCTCGATCTTTCCTTTCCCGGCCGCCGTCCTGCAGGACGCTGTCGGTACGTACGGAACGGGCGACGAGGTGGAGATGCGACTGCCGATGAACGTCTACCTGCGCGAAGCGACCTTCAGGGTCAAGCTGGTGAACATGGGCCCGCAGGTGGGGCTCGGCCTCATCGCCCAGCGGCAATCCTTCGGTAGCAGGGAGCCCAGTGGCTTCAGCATCGCCGGGCCCGGAGACGGAACGCACAACATGCAGGCCGTGTACCCGGGCTTCGAGCTGGGCGCCAACACGGCCAGCCTCGACTACCAGCCCGCGGCGACGTGACCGACATCCGCTGCTAGGCGCCGAACGGCTTGTGGTACTCCAGGGCCGAGCGCAGGTAGCGCAGCCCGATCTCGTAGCCTGCGCTGATGTCCGCGGCACAGGCGGGGTCGTCGCTGTACGCGAACTCGTGCCGCTCCTGCTCGGACAGCTGGACCCGCTTCAACAGCGCCTCGTCGTCGAGCGGGCCCTGGCGGTATAGGCGCACGGCGCGATACAGGAACAGTTGCGCCATGAGGATCCGCCAGAAGACAGGCCGGCCCGCGGGCGTGAAGCCGATCCAGGGCCGCACGAAGGCATTCAACGCCCGGGCGATGTCGCTGCCGGGCTGATTGAGTCCGTCAGAGAGCTCAGCGAAGCTGATCACGTGCAGCCTCTCTGCGTCCTGGATCACCGAGCAGCGCACCGCCCGCTGTAGTTCGCCGCCGACCACGCCCTGCGCCGCAGTCGTCTGGCCGGCATGCGCCTGCATCGCCGGCACGTAGTGCACGGCCGGGGCTTCCGCGGCGAACATCACGTCGCGATTGAACGAGCGGTTGATGGCCTTGCCCAGCTCGTACTGACGTTCGGTGACGGGATCCAGGCTCAGGTCCAGCGCGGTCAGTCGCTCGCGCAGGATCTGGATGCTGGCCAGGGGCACCAGGAACGAGTGCACTGTCGAATGCAGGTAGTAGGTGTCCGGCGCGTCCAGCCATGCCGACAGCTCGCCGCTGCGCGACGCACGCGCCAGGTTGCGGATGCGGTTGATCGTGTACGAGGCGTTCTCATAGAACTGGAACAGCAGCGGCGCCGCTTCGGCATACAGGCGCTTGCGGGACTCGAATTCGTAGTCGCGCCGCGCAGACCGCTCGGCGGCCCGGGATGCGAGCTCGGCTTTCAGGGTCTCCAGCTGTGACAGGCCTTCCTTGCGGATGTCCTCCAGCTGGAGCTGCGCTTCACGCCGCAGGTCCTCCAGCTTGCGCTGATCTCGCGCGGCGCGTCGGCCGGTCACGAAGGCCAGCACGCTGCCGAACACCGCGCTCGCGACAGCGGCCGCGGCGGCGATCGTCGCCGTTTCAACTGAATCAGCCATGCCTGTGCTCCACCTTGCCCGTCGGCAGTGTGCATCGGCGCCCGGCGGCTGCCAAGCGACGCGCGCGGCCGCGCAGCGACTCGAGCGCGTCGTAGGGCCGACGCCGGCTAGCGCGCGTGGCCGACGGCGGCGCCATGGTGCGGCCGTCGGTGCCGTTGCCCATCGTCGGCGGGTTGCCGTTGGCCTGGCCGGGCGACGGCACGCCCGGCGGGCCGGCGATCGAACGCGATCGCCGGGCACGCGCGAGGCGAATCAGTCCTTCGAGTTCTCCGCGATGTTCCAGTTCATCGACGGCTTGTCGCCGGCGCTGCCGTCCTTCTTCTGTTCGACGTAGTCGACCTTGACCGCGGCGAAGTTCAGCGTGACGTTTTCGGTCAGGCGATCCTCGCCGCCGGAGCCACCCGTCGACACCGACGTGACCAGCACCTCGGTCATCGTGATCTTGACGTACTCGAGCGGC
>JBJMWF010000224.1:0-16672 GCA_045810265.1 Vitreoscilla sp.
AGCGTCGCGCCGACGCTGGACAGGATCTTGCGCAGCGCGTAATCGTCGTCGCTCGCCGCGGCCCCACGCGCCGCGTCGTCGACCTCCACCTCTTCCCAGCGCGTGTGATGGATGACCCAGCCGGACAGCGCCAGCACGAGCACACCCACGAGCGTGCGAACCAGCGCGGCGCTCTTCATGACCCGCTCTCCGCGGCGACCGGCGCGCTGGCGTCCAGGCGCTCGCCAAAGCCCGTGCACAGCGCCTCGCCCATCGCGAGCGACAGCCCGCGGCCACCGTAGATGCTGGCCTCCCAGGCGCGCACGAGCTGCGTGGCGTAGCGCAGCGCACCCGGCTCCATCCGGCCGCGTGCCAACGCCAGGCACTCGCCCTCGGTGGCGGAAGCGGTGATGGGCACCTGGAACCGATGGATCATGCGCGACAGTGCGCCGCGATAGAGCAGCGACAGCGCGGCCGGCACCTGGCCCGCCTGCCACAGCGCCCACGCCGCGGCACCGACGTCGTCGGGCAGGCTCTCCGGGCGCACGTCGAGATCGCGCACGTGGCTCACGGCCGATGCGGCCTTGGCGCGGCGGAACGCCCGCAGCTGCACCAGGTGGCGTGCGCTGACCAGCGCCAGCGCCACCAGGACGGCTGCGATGCCCCAGAGCAGGAAGCGGCTGGTCTCGTTGATGAAGCGCACCAGCGAGCCGAGCCAGGCCAGGATGGACGGATCGATCCTGTCCTTGGCCGGTGCCTTCTTTTCCGGCTCGTCGTCGTCCCAGCGCAGCCGGCGTTCCTTGTGCTTGCCGGAAAGCAGCGGATCTGCACGCAACGCCTCGACCGCCGCCTCGATGCGGGCGGCGCGCGGATCCGCAGTGGCCGGCGCCGACGAGGCAGGGCCGGCCGCCGATGCCGCGTCCGCGCTGGCGTCGGCGCCCTGCGCCGATGCGGCCGCCGCGCCCCACGCGCAAGCCGCGGCGCAGGCGGCGCGCGCCAGGAGGCGGCGGTGTTCAGCGCGCGGCGAACGCATGGCGCAGGCCTTGTTCGACATCCCAGGCCTCGAGTTCGACCCGGCGATTGAGATACATCGCGAAGCCTGACGCGACGAAGAACGGCTCGACGAACAGCACGGCCGCGGCATGCGCGGCGTACAGCAGGCCGGTGGCCACCAGCTGGTCGCTCGTGAGCCAGCGCAGCGCGTCAAGATTGCGCAGCCCCGGCGTCATCCAGGGGATCAGCGAGACCAGGCCCAGCATCAGGAACAGCTCGATCCAGCTGAACATCGATTGCGTCATCGTCGCCGCACCGCGGTGGCTGCGCAGGATGGCGCGCAGGCGCTCGCGGCGCGCTGCGCCGGTCTGCCCTTCGAGCTGCAGCACCGGCGCGGAGTAGGCGCGCCAGAACGACAGGCGCCAGATCGTCAGCCACGCCAGCATCGTCAGCCACGGCGCGCCGCGGCGGGCCTCCCAGGCGTTGTTCAAGCTCGTCTCCTCGCCGAAGGCCTGGCGTGCGTAGATGTGCAGCAGCGTGCGGTCCAGCCAGGGCTTGAACCACCAGAGCAAGGTCGAGGGCAGCCACGGTGCGATCTCGACCGTCGCGCCGCAGGCCACGACCAGCAGGAGTGCCAGCGGCAGGAACGCGCGCCGCAGCGAGCGCCCGCTGCACTGGGTCATGCGCACGCCCAGGTCCACCGCCTCGTAGGCCGGCCGCGGGCGCAGCGCGAGCTGGAGCTGCTCGGCTTTCATCGCGCGCCGCCCGCGCCGGCTGCCGGCTCGTCCTGGCGCCTGCCTTGCAGGCCGAGGTAGGCGAAGACCAGGGCCCAGCAGCAGCCACCCACCGCGTATTTCACGCCGGGTTCGATCCAGCCGGCCGACGACCAGAACGCTTCGAGCGCCGCCGCGATGAGCAGCATCACGAAGAAGCAGAACACCACGGGGGAAGTCTCGCGCGAGGCGCGCATCAGCGCCTGGGTGCGCGTGAGGCGCCCGGGCGCGAGCACGGCGTGGCCCAGCTTCAGGCCTGCGGCGCCGGACAGCACGATGGCGGTGAGCTCGAAGGCCGAGTGCGTGACGACGAACGAGAAGAAGCGTTCGCTGTCGCCGCGCGTGACGAGATAGCCGGCGATCGCCCCGAACAGCAGGCCGTTGTAGCCCACCATCACCAGGCTGCCGATGCCCAGCATCAGTCCGGCGGCGAAGCACTGGAACGAGATGCCCACGTTGTGCATGATGTAGAAGCCGAACATCTGCCAGTCGTCGCCCGCCGTGCGCCCGAGGTGCTTGACGGCCTCGGGGCCGTACATGCCGTCGAACATGCGCACCTGTTTCGCATCGACCACGGTCAGCACGAAGTGCGGATCGATCCAGGTCGCCACGCCGACCACCAGGATGGGCAGCACGAAAACGAGCACGACCAGCGCCAGGTGCCAGCCCAGCGCGCGCACGGCGGCCGGCGCGTCGTACAGCATCAGTTCGCGCAGCGCGCCCAGGCCGAAGTCGCGTCGGCGGTAGATGCGCTGGTGCGCGCGCGCCGTCAGCGCCTCCAGGCGGTCCACCAGGTGCGGCGGATAGGCGCGCTCGCGTGCCAGCGCCAGCTGCTCGCAGCATTGGCGATAGAGCTGCGCGACGCGGGCCGCGCCGGGCAGCGGCGCGTTGTTGGTCGGGAACTCGCCGGCTTTGAGCTTGCGCGGCTTGACCCCGCTGTCCAGTGCGGCCAGGCCGCGTTCGAGCTCGACCCAGGACGGTTCGTAGCGGGCCTCGAACTGGCGCGGTGTCATCGACATGTCAACGCTGCCCCATCAGCCATTGGGCGACCGCGATCAGCCGCGGCCCCGGGCGGATCGGCGCCGGGTTGATGCCGCCGGGCGCGTAGTCGGCGGGCGGCAGCACGCTCTGGGCCAGCGTGGCAAGTTCGTCGACGCGCTCCGTGGTCAGCCGGCGCGCGCGTCCGGCCAGGTGCAGGATGGCGACTTGCTGCGCGCGTGTCAGCGGCACGCGAGGGGCGAGCGGATCGGCCTGCGGCAGCGCGCCGGCGAGCCGCACCTTGTCGGCATGCACCACCAGCGTGCCGGCGACGATGTCGCCCAGGCGCTTGAAATCGCGCCGCAGCAGCATGGCCAGCAGCCCGAAGGCGTAGGCGACGGGCATGAAGTCGGCCACGCGCAGCAGGTTGCGCGTGACGGCGGCGGACGGCGTGACCGGCAGCCCCGTGTCCATCATCACCTGCAGGCCCAGCGCGCGCTTGCCTGGCGTGGCCGAGCCGGGCAGCAGCTCGAAGACGATAGGGTACAGCCACTCGAGCGCGAACAGCACGACCAGCATCACGCCGACGCCCACGCCCTTGAAGCCGCCGAGGAGGGCCGCGGCGACCAGCCACACGAAGAAGCGGATCAGGAAATCCAGCGCATAGGCGAGTGACCGCGGCACTGCTCCGGCGGCGCGCAGAACGATGGCGATGCCCTCGGGCGTTTCGGCGAGAAGTGTGGTGTCGAGCGTCAAGGCGCGCGCTGCAGGCCGGTCGGAGTCGGAAACGAACACGGGGGCGATCGGCCGGCCTGCGCCCGCCGCTGCCTCAACCGTTCGAGTTCAAAGGTGCTGGGCACCTGCCAGCGTGGCGTTCGGCGACGATTCGGCGGTGACGACCTGGGTGTCGGCGATGTAGTCGTGCAGGCATCGATGTGCGGCGCCGAAGATCATCAAGGCGTCGACCAGCGAGATCAGGTTGCCAAGGTAGCGCAGATGAATCGCGATACCCACTGCGCTGACGATCCAGCCGATGACGCCGATGGCCAGCCAACGCAGGAAGAAGAAGCGGGCGAAGGTCACGCGGCTGCCGTCCATGCGAACGACACGAATGCCCATCACCTTCTTGCCGATGGTCTGGCCGTACTTGTACAGCAGCACGATGTTCCAGACCAGCCAGGCGACCAGGCCCACCAGGACCACCAGTGCGAACAGGCCGACCATCGCGAAGCCGGCGGCCGCGGGGTCGAAGTGTCCCGAGAACACGCCCGGCAACATCGAGGCCGCCATGACGGCCGCGACGATGCCGATGACGAATCCAGGGCTGACGTCGACCAGGACAGCCAGGAAACGCGACATGCGCGTCGCCGTCACCATCTCGCTGGGCCCGTTGAAGTGATCCTGCACGTGCGCGCGCGGTGGCGCGAACGGATTCTGGGTGGTGGCGTCGGTCATGGGTCCTCCCTCGGCGAGGCGTAGAGTCGGACGGCCTCGGAACGGGCCGCCTCTCGTCCGCGGTGATGTTAACGCGCCGCCCCGCCGTTCGCGCGAGGGTTCCCCCCGAATGGGGAGGACCGAGATCACGCGTGCCGCGGCGGCCGGCGCCTTACATGAACAGGTGCTCGCCCGCGTTCTCGCCGCCCAGGATCACGTAGTTGACCTTGCGAATATCTGTCGCGCAGCGCCCGCCCGCGTAGGAGATCGAGCTTTGCAGGTCTTCCTGCATCTCGCGCAGCGTGTCGGCCAGCCGGCCCTTGATCGGCTCGAGGATGCGCTTGCCCTCGACATGGCGGTACTCGCCCTTGTTGAAATCGGACGCGCTGCCGTAGTACTCCTTGTACAGCTTGCCGTCGACCTCCACGGTCTGCCCCGGGCTTTCTTCATGGCCGGCGAACAGCGAGCCGATCATCACCATCGTGGCGCCGAAGCGCAGGCTCTTGGCGATGTCGCCGTTGTGGCGGATGCCGCCGTCCGCGATGATGGGCTTGGTGGCCACGCGCGCGCACCACTTGAGCGCCGACAGTTGCCAGCCGCCGGTGCCGAAGCCCGTCTTCAGCCGCGTGATGCAGACCTTGCCGGGCCCGACGCCGATCTTGGTGGCGTCCGCGCCCCAGTTCTCCAGGTCGATGACCGCCTCCGGCGTGCCGACGTTGCCGGCGATCACGAACGCGTTGGGCAGCTTGTGCTTCAGGTGCGCGATCATGCGCTTGACGCTTTCGGCGTGGCCGTGCGCGATGTCGATGGTGACGTAGTCGGCGCCGATGCCGGAGTCGGCCAGTCGGTCGACGACGGCGTGGTCCTCGGGCTTGACGCCGGCGCTGATGGACACCAGCAGTCCCTTGTCGCGCATCGTCCTGGCGAAGGCCACGGTGTCCAGATCGAAGCGGTGCATCACGTAGAAGAAGCCGTTGCTGGCCAGGAATTCGGCGATCGGCACGTCCAGCACCGTCTTCATGTTGGCCGGCACCACCGGCAGCTTGAAGCGGTGGGGGCCGAACTCCATCGAGGTGTCGCACTCGCTGCGGCTGTCGACGACGCACTTGCGCGGCAGCAGCAGGATGTTGTCGTAGTCGAAGATTTCCATGGCGGTTCGTTCCTTGCGGTATTCGGATTACTTCGGGTCGTCGCAGCGATCGGTGGCGATCTGCGTGATGCGCCCGTCGGCGTTCTCGACCCAGGCGGTGGCCACCAGCTGGTCGGCATGCGCGTTCTCGGGCCAGCGCAGGCCGTACAGGGGCGCGACGGCGTTCGCGGCGCCCGGCCCGGCGGGCAGCTTCACCGGGCCGACCAGCACGCGCACCAGGCGACGCGGGATCACGGTGTCGCGCACGCCCACCGGGATCAGCTCGACCAGCGCGATCCAGCCGGTGCTGCCGGCGGGCCAGACGCCGGTCGCATGCATCTGCACGCCCATGTAGCCGCTGTGCGGCAGGCTCGAATGGACGTAGAAACGGCGCTTGCGCGGTGGCGCGTCGAGCACGGTGGTGGCGTCGAAGGCGGCCGGCGGCGTGGCCAGCCTGGCCGGCAGGCCGGCGCCCAGGCGCGCGAGGCGGTCGGCCGCCTCGGGCAGCGCGGCGGGCGCCATCGGCGCGTCGTCGGCCGCCGGCGCGATCCAGTCCATCGCCCATTCGGTGTCGGCCACGCTCGCGGCGCCCGGGGCAGGCGGCGTCGCCTTCCAGCAGTCCGTGCAATCTGCGCCCATGAAGTGCTCCACGACCGCGCTGGCATGAGCCGGGCAGTTGGCGGCGACGCCCGGTGCCGGCTTGGCCGCGGCCAGGCTCAGCGTCGACGCCAGCAGCCCGACCCCGGACAGCGCCAGGGAAACAAAGCCGCGCCGACGGGCCCGCGAAACTAGAATAGGTGGATGCATATCCAGCATTCTGACGCCGATCCTGAAACCCCGACGACCGACCGCCTGCTGCGCGGCCTGAACGCCGAGCAGCTGGCGGCCGTGACCCTGCCGGCGCGCCCGGCGCTGATCCTGGCGGGCGCCGGCTCGGGCAAGACGCGCGTGCTGACCACCCGCATCGCCTGGCTGCTGCAGACGGGCCAGGTCTCGCCGGGCGGGCTGATGGCCGTCACCTTCACCAACAAGGCGTCCAAGGAGATGCAGGCGCGGCTGTCGGCGATGCTGCCCATCAACGTGCGCGGCATGTGGATCGGCACCTTCCACGGCCTGTGCAACCGCTTCCTGCGCGCGCACTGGAAGCTGGCCGGCCTGCCGCAGGGCTTCCAGATCCTGGATTCGGCCGACCAGCTGTCTGCGGTCAAGCGCATCATCAAGGCGATGCAGCTGGACGAAGAGCGCTTCGTCCCCAAGCAGGTGACCTGGTTCATCGCGGGTGCCAAGGAGGACGGCCTGCGTCCGAAGGACGTCGAGATCCACGACGGCCAGACCCAGAAGCTGGTCGAGATCTACCAGGCCTACGAGGACCAGTGCCAGCGCGAGGGCGTGGTCGACTTCGCCGAACTGCTGCTGCGCGCCTTCGAGCTGATGCGCGACAACGAAGCGCTGCGCGAGCACTACCGCCATCGCTTCCAGCACATCCTGGTCGACGAGTTCCAGGACACCAACCGCCTGCAGTACGCCTGGCTGAAGATGTTCGCCGGCCCGCATGGCGCGGTGTTCGCGGTGGGCGACGACGACCAGAGCATCTACGGCTTCCGCGGCGCGCTGGTGGGCAACATGGCCGACTTCGAGCGCGAGTTCCATGTCGACAAGGTCATCAAGCTGGAGCAGAACTACCGCAGCTTCGGCAACATCCTCGATGCCGCCAACCACCTGATCGACCGCAACTCCAAGCGCCTGGGCAAGAACCTGCGCACCGACCAGGGCCCGGGCGAGCCGGTGCGCATCTTCGAGTCGACCAGCGATTTCGCCGAGGCGCAGTGGTTCCTCGAGGAGGCGCAGCAGCTGCATCGCGCGGGCACGGCGCGTTCCGAGATCGCGGTGCTCTATCGCAGCAACGCCCAGTCGCGCGTGATCGAGTCGGCGCTGTTCAATGCCGGCATACCGTACCGGGTGTATGGGGGACTGCGCTTCTTCGAACGCGCGGAGGTCAAGCACGCGCTGTCCTACCTGCGGCTGATCGAGAACCCGAACGACGACACCAGCTTCCTGCGCGTCGTCAACTTCCCCACGCGCGGCATCGGGGCGCGCACCATCGAGCTGCTGCAGGATTCGGCGCGCCAGTCCGGCCGCAGCCTGTTCCAGAGCGTCGGCAGCGTCTCCGGCAAGGGCGGCACCAACCTGGCCGCGTTCACCGGCCTGATCGTGCGCATGCAGGAGGCCACGCGCGGCATGACGCTGCGCGACATCATCGACCACATGTTGGCCGAGACCGGCCTGATCGACTTCTACCGCGCCGACAAGGAAGGCGCCGACCGCGTCGAGAATCTCGAGGAACTGATGAACGCCGCCGAGGCCTTCGTCACCCAGGAGGGCTTCGGCCGCGATGCCGTGGCGCTGCCGGTGGACGAGCTGTCGCCCGGCACTCTGGCCTCACGCAACACCTCGCGCGATGTCGCGGGCCTGGTGCTGGATGCGCCGGTCACGCCCGACGCCGAGACCGGCGAGATCATGTCGCCGCTGGCCGCCTTCCTCACGCATGCCTCGCTGGAGGCCGGCGACAACCAGGCCCAGGCCGGCCAGGACGCGATCCAGCTGATGACCATCCACTCGGCCAAGGGCCTGGAGTTCGACTCGGTCTTCATCACCGGCCTGGAGGAAGGCCTGTTCCCGCACGAGAACTCGCTGCAATCGAACGACGGCCTCGAGGAGGAGCGCCGCCTGATGTACGTGGCGATCACGCGCGCCCGCCAGCGCCTGTACCTGAGCTTCAGCCAGACGCGCCTGCTGCATGGGCAGACCCGCTACAACGTCAAGAGCCGCTTCGTCGAGGAACTGCCCGAGGCCAACGTGCGCTGGCTGACGCCGCGCAACCAGGCCTTCGGCTCGGGCTACGCCCGCGAGTACAAGCAGGCGTGGGAGCGCGGCACGGGGCTGGGTTCGATGATCGGCGCGGGCCGCGTCGAATCGTCGCCGGTGCCCAAGGCCATGCAGGACGGCCGCTCGGCCACCAGCAGCAGCGGCCAGCAGCTGCGCCAAGGCCAGTCCGTCTTCCACAACAAGTTCGGCGAAGGCGTGATCGTGACGCTCGAGGGCAGCGGCGAGGAAGCGCGCGCCCAGGTCAACTTCGGACGTCACGGAATGAAATGGCTGGCCTTGTCGGTGGCCAAGCTGACGCCGGTCGATTGATGACGCCGGTCTTCGACGCCCAGGTCCGCCTGGTCGGCTTCTTCGACGGTAGCTGCCTGTTCGACACCGGCAACGACTGGGTCGCTTTCCACGATCGCGGCAACGTGTTCGATCGCAGCGGCCACTGGCTCGGGCCGCTCAGCGACGGCACCTTCCAGGACCATGACGGCCGCGCGGTCGCCTGGCTCGCCGGGTCGCGGCCCGCGACAGGCATGAAGCCGGCGCGGCCGATGAGCCCGAAGATGCCGCTGCATCCCAAGCGTCCGCTGCAGCCGCGCACGCCGTTGCCGCCGCCGTGGCCCCTGCAGCCGGGCGGCGGCTGGTCGTCCCTCAGCTGGAACCAGTGGATGGGCCAGGCGTTCGTCGGCCAGGCACCCGTGGCCGATGCGCCAGGGGTGACCATCGAGACCATGGTCGACGGCGATCTCGGCGCCTTGTTCGACTACCTGGGCGAACAGCTGGCGGAGAACGGCCGCGACGGCCTGTGGTTCATGCCCTTGGCGCCCACCGAAGACGGTGTCCCGCCCGCAAGGAGGCAGTCATTCCGTGACGGTCTCGCGCAGGCCGTGGGCGAGCCCGGCTGGCGGCGCGGCTGGATCGCGCGGGACGCGCGCGGCGAAATCGCCGGACACATCGACTTGCGCGCGCATCCCGACGCCTTCACCGGCCACCGCTGCGTGCTGGGCATGGGCGTGCGGCGCGACCTGCGGCGCATCGGCCTGGCCACCCGCCTGCTGGCCTGCGCCACCAAGTGGGCCTCGGCCCAGGGCCTCAAGTGGATCGATCTGCAGGTGCTGTCGGCCAACGAGCCGGCCGTGGCGTTCTATCGCCGCGAGGGCTTCCTGATGCAGGGCGGCCGGCCGGACATGTTCGTCATCGACGGCGTGTCGCTGGGCGAACTCTGGATGGCGCGCAAGGTGCCCGCCGCCGCCTGAGGCCTCAGCCCTTCCAGGTGAACGGAAACTTCACCTGCTTCCAGAAGCCGTTGGGCACGTAGTCGCCGACGACGCCGTACATCTTCGGCCACTTCTCGTCGGACTTCACCGCGGTGCCGAACAGGTAGTCGATGAAGGCGAAGTGCGCCGCGTAGTTCTTGTCGATCGCCTCGTCGTCCTGCGAGTGGTGCCAGTGGTGGAAATTGGGCGTGACGATCAGGTAGCGCAGCGGCCCCAGGCGCACGCTGACGTTGGCGTGGTTGAAGACCGCCTGGAAGCCGACGATGACGATGTAGGTGTCGATCACGCTCTTGTCGAAGCCCAGCACGAAGATCGGCGCCAGCACCAGGGTGCGCGTGATCAGCAGCTCGACGACATGCTGGCGCGAGCCCGCCAGCCAGTCCATGCTCTTGACGCTGTGGTGCACCGCATGCAGCCGCCACAGCGCCGGCACCTCGTGGTACGCGCGGTGCGTGGCGTACTGCACGAGGTCGGCCACGAGCACGATCAGGAACAGCGCGATCGGGTAGGGCAGGTCGCGCACCCAGGCGTGGACGCCGTCCTTGGCCGCCCATCCGAACAGCTTGTGCACCAGCAGGTTGGTCGCCAGCAGCACGAAGCCGACGATCATGTGGTTGACGATGAAGTGCTGCATGTCCACCTGCCACTCGGCGCGGAAGACCGGCTGCTCGCGGCGCAGCGCGAACAGCTTCTCGATGAACACGAAGATCAGCGACGAGCCGAGCAGGTCGAGGATGAACCAGTCCAGGCCGATGTAGGGCGTGTGGTCGGCGAAGTTGTTGACCGGCACCTTGGCGCCGCCCAGCAGCGCCGCCGCCGCCACCAGGAAGAACGCCGACGCCGCGAGCCAGCGGGTGCGCGCGAACAGGATGTTGTACAGCGAGATGCCGCCGGCCACCACCATCGCCCAGTACATGATCAGGCGCACCACCGAGACGTCGTAGGACTTGCGCAGCTCGGGCGTGCTCAGGTACTGCGGGAAGTGGAACGCCAGCACGCCCAGGAAGCACAGGATCGCCAGGATCAGGGCCACGACGCCGGAGGAAAGTCCGCGCCCGGTGGGCAGCGGCCCATGCGAATGGGCGAGGGCGTTGAGCTTGTCGATGGTTTTCGGGGTCTTCATCCGGCGGCTTCCGTGTTCCTGGGCGCGCAGCGCGCGAGCCTGGATTGAAGCCGAAACCTCGGGGCTTGTCGCCCCTCTTCGGAGGGGATCAGGACGACGCGGAGTCGTTGTCGGCCGCCACCGTGTGAAATGCCACGGGCGGGGCGATCTCGAAGGTGTCGACGAAGCCGAACCAGATGGACACGTAGAACGTCGCCGTCAGGGCCACCAGGCAGGTGAACGCCGCGAGCGATACCGCCGCCGCACCGAACGCGGCAGCGACCAGGATGATCAGCATGGCAAAGCCGAGGGCGACGGTGATCCAGCCCACCACGAACATCGCGAACGCCGCGCGCGTGCGCCAGATCGCGACGACGCTGGAGAACATCGCCTGCGCGACGCCCTGGCGGCCCCAGTGCACCAGCGCCGGCGCATGCCACAGCGGGATCGAGACCAGCGCCACGCCGAAGGACTTGAACAGCAGCACCGCGGTGCCCAGCGCGCTCAGCGGCGGCACGTCGGGCATCTGGCCGTCGGTGCGCGGGGTCATCAGCTTCTCGGCCCAGCGACGCGCCTCGCCGCCGTCGATCGAGTCGGCCAGCAGCGCGATGGCGATCGATGTCGCCACGTAGACCAGGCCGATGGTGAGCAGGCCGCGCCGGGCGGTCTTGGTCATCAGCAGCGGTGCCCAGAAGACCGAGGGACGCAGCGGCAGGTCGTTGAGCACGTCCTCGGTGGCCAGCATGAAGCCGAGCGACAGCATCGGCAGCAGCACGATCAGGATCAGCAGCGCGAAGGGCGACAGCACCGCCACGACCAGGCAGGCCACCACGAACAGGTAGAGCCCGAAGAAACCGAGCGGCCGCCGCCAGAAGGTGCGGAAGCCGCGCCGGATCCACAGCAGGCCGGCGACCGCGGGCGGGCTGCGCAACCGGATGCTGGCCGGCGCGGGCGAGGCACGCATGGTCAAAGCTCGGGGTGCCAGGGCTGCTCGATGCAGTCGACGAGCACGCGCTCGAAGTGCGTCGGATCCTTGGGCTTGAGCAGCGCGGCCTCGCGCGGCAGGTACCAGTCGGCCAGCCGCGACAGCCAGAAGCGCAGGGCGGCCGCGCGGCGCATGGCGGGCAGCGCGCGCAGTTCGGCCGGGCTCATCGGGCGATGCAGGTGGTAGGCGCGCAGCAGCGCCTGGGCGTGTTCGGGCTCGAGGCGGCCGGTGGCCAGGTCGACGCACCAGTCGTTGACGCAGACGGCCAGGTCGTAGACGTGGTGGTCGACGCCAGCGAAGTAGAAGTCGAACACGCCGGACAGGCGCGGCGCGTCGGGTGGCCCGTCGAACAGCGCGTTGTCGCGGAACAGGTCGGCATGCACCGGCCCGCGCGGCAGCGACTGCGTGCTGGCGGCGGCGTGGAAGCGCTGCTGGAAATCGAGCTCCTCGCCCAGGCGCTGGGCCAGCACCGCGTCCACATGCGGGCGCACCACGGGCACCGTCTGCGTCCACCAGTCCAGGCCACGCAGGTTGGGCTGCTGCGCCGGGAAATCGAGCGCCGCCGTGTGCATGTGCGCCAGCGTGACGCCCAGCAGCGAGCAATGCGCCAGCATGGGCGCGTCTATGCTTTGGCCGGGCAGCATGTTGACCAGCGACGCCGGCTTGCCGGCGATCGAATGCAGGAAGTTGCCCGCGGCATCGGTGCGCGGCTCGGGCACCGGCAGGCCCTTGCGCGCCAGGTGCTGCATCAGGCCCAGATAGAACGGCAGTTGCTCGAAGCCGAGGCGTTCGAAGACGGTCAGCACCCAGTCGCCCTTGTCCGAGTGCACGAAGTAATTCGTGTTCTCGATGCCGCCCGCGCAGCCCTCCATGGACGTGAGCGTGCCCGCATCCAGCGTGCGCAGCAGCGCGGCCGCCGTGTCGACGTCGACTTCGGTGTAGACGGCCATCAGGAGATCAGCGGGGTCGCGGCGGACAGGTCACGCGGCGGGGCCGCGGTCAGCGCGCCGGGCACGGCTCAAAAGCCGAAAGAGAAGGTGCGCATGCCTGCGCCATGGTCGTCCTCCGGCGCGCGGCTCGGATCCTTGGGCTGGATCTCGTAGCTGCCGCCGGTGATCTTGGAGTGCACGACGATCTTCTTGGTGACGCCCCGCACGCGCGTCTCCTCGATCTTGACCTGCGAATCCTCGGACACGAGATGCTCGATCTTCGCGTCCTTGCCGGGGGCGGCCGGAGCCGTCTCGACCAGCGCGCCGGTCGTCGGATCGAGCGCGGCTGCAGGGGCGGGCGCGGCCGCCGGCTCGGCCTTGGGAGCGGGCGCCGGGGCGTGCTGCGCGAAGGCCGAAGCGCCGGCCACTGCGAGCAGGGCCGGGAAAACGAGCGACGAAACGAGGCGGGCGGTCATGCCACGATTCTAGACGCTGGCGCCGCGCGCGGCTTCGCGGGTTTCGAAGCCTCCCTGTCGAGCGCGTCCGCGCCCGACGCCCGGCACAATGGCGGGATGACCGAGAAAACCTTGCTCCTGGTGGATGGCTCCAGCTATCTTTACCGTGCTTATCACGCCATGCCCGACCTGCGCGGCCCCGGCGGCGAGCCCACCGGGGCGATCCGCGGCATGGTCGCGATGATGAAGCTGCTGCGCGAGCAGATCGGCGCCGACTACGCGGCCTGCGTCTTCGACGCCAAGGGCAAGACCTTCCGCGACGAGTGGTACCCCGAATACAAGGCCAACCGCTCGTCGATGCCGGAAGACCTGGCGCGCCAGATCGAGCCCATCCATGCCGTCGTCGAGATGCTGGGCTGGCCCATCATCATGGTGCCCGGCATCGAGGCCGACGACGCGATCGGCACCCTGGCCCGCGCCGCCACGGCCGCCGGCTGGAAGACGGTGATCTCGACCGGCGACAAGGACCTGGCCCAGCTGGTCGACGACCACGTCACGCTGATCAACACGATGAGCAACGAGACGCTGGACATCGCCGGCGTGCTGGCCAAGTTCGGCGTGCCGCCGCACCAGATCATCGACTACCTGGCCTTGATCGGCGACACCGTCGACAACGTGCCCGGCGTCAACAAGGTTGGCCCGAAGACGGCCGTCAAGTGGCTGCAGGAGCACGGCTCGCTCGACGCGATCATCGAGAAGGCGCACACGATCAAGGGCGCGGTGGGCGAGAACCTGCGCCAGGCGCTCGACTGGCTGCCGATGGGACGCAAGCTCGTCACGGTGGTCACCGACCACGACATGGCGCCGCACGTGGACAAGTGGCCGGCGCTGGATGCGCTGGCGCTCAAGCCGGTCGATCACGAGCGCCTGCTCGAGTTCTACCAGCGCTACGGCTTCCGCGGCTGGCGCGAGGAGATCGAGAAGCAGCTGGGCGTCACGCCCCCCGCCAAGGTGGCCGGCGGCGCCACGGCGGGCTTGTTCGACGACGAGGTGGACGTGCCCGTGGTGCCGGTGCAGGAGCTCGCGCGCCAGTACGACACCATCTACACCTTCGAGCAGCTCGACGCCTGGATCGCCAAACTGCAGGCGGCCGAGCTCTCGGCCCTAGACACCGAGACCGACTCGCTGGACGCGATGCGCGCGCGCATCGTCGGCATCTCGTTCGCCGTCGAGCCCGGCAAGGCGGCCTACGTGCCGCTGCGTCACGACTACCCCGGCGCGCCCGACCAGCTGCCCTTCGACGAGGTGATCGCGCGCCTGCGGCCGTGGCTGGAGAACCCGGCCGCGCCCAAGGTCGGCCAGCACATCAAGTACGACCACCACGTGTTCGCCAACATCGGCGTCACCGTGCAGGGCTGGCAGCACGACACGCTGCTGGAAAGCTACGTGCTGGAGGCGCATCGCCCGCACAGCCTCTCGAGCCTGGCCGACCGCCACCTCGGACGCAAGGGCCTGGACTACGAGGACCTGTGCGGCAAGGGCGCCAAGCAGATCCCGTTCTCGCAGGTCGACATCGAACGCGCCGCGCTGTACTCCGGCGAGGACAGCGAGATGACGCTGCAGGTGCACCAGGCGCTGTATCCGCGTCTGGCCGCCAACCCGGGCATGAAGTTCGTCTACGAGTCCATCGAGATGCCCACCAGCGCGGTGCTGGGCCGAGTGGAGCGCCATGGCGTGCTGATCGACAGCGCGCGCCTGGGCGAGCAGTCGCGCATGCTGGCCGAACGCATGATGGCGCTCGAGAACGAGGCCTACGAGATCGCCGGCCAGCCGTTCAACCTCGGCTCGCCCAAGCAGATCGGCGAGATCCTGTTCGGCAAGCTCGGGTTGCCCGTGGCCAAGAAGACGGCCTCGGGCGCACCCTCGACCGACGAGAGCGTGCTCGAGAAGCTGGCGCTGGACTACCCGCTGCCGGCCAAGCTGCTGGAGCATCGCGGGCTGTCCAAGCTCAAGGGCACCTACACCGACAAGCTGCCGCAGATGGTCAACGCGCAGACCGGGCGCGTGCACACGCATTACGCGCAGGCGGTCGCGATCACGGGGCGGCTGTCCAGCAACGACCCCAACCTGCAGAACATCCCGATCCGCACGCCCGAGGGCCGGCGCGTGCGCGAGGCCTTCGTCGCGCCGCCCGGGCATGTGATCGTGTCGGCCGACTACTCGCAGATCGAGCTGCGGCTGATGGCCCACATCAGCCAGGATCCGGGCCTGCTGCGCGCGTTCAACGACGGGATGGACGTGCACCGCGCGACCGCCGCCGAGGTGTTCAACCTGGCCTCCGAGGAAGTCACCAACGAGCAGCGCCGCTACGCCAAGACGATCAACTTCGGGCTGATCTACGGCATGGGCGCCTTCGGGTTGTCGCAGTCGCTGGGCATCGAGCAGAAGGCCGCGCGCGACTACATCGACCGCTACTTCTCCCGCTTTGCGGGCGTCAAGCGCTACATGGACGAGACCAAGGCCGCCGCGGCCGAGGCCGGCTACGTGGAGACGCTGTTCGGTCGCCGCATCTCGCTGCCCGACATCAAGGCCGGCAGCGGCCCGCTGCGCTCGGGCGCCGAGCGCCAGGCCATCAACGCGCCGATGCAGGGCACGGCCGCCGACCTGATCAAGCTGGCGATGCTGGCGGTGCAGAAGGCGCTCGACGAGTCGGGCAGGGCCACGCGCATGGTCATGCAGGTGCACGACGAACTCGTCTTCGAGGTGCCTGAGGCGGAGGTCGACTGGGTCAAGTCCGAGATCCCGCGACTGATGGCCAGCGTGGCGCAGCTGTCGGTGCCGCTGATCGCCGAAGTGGGCGTCGGACCCAACTGGGACGAGGCGCATTGATGGCCGCCTGGGCTGTGGCGCCTCGCGTGACGTGCGCGGGGGTGCTCGCGACCGCATGCATGCTGGCCTCGGCGGCGCCTGCTTCGGCGCCGGCGGGTTCGCTGGTGGGCCGCGCGCCGGGATGCCACGGTAGCGAAGACGCCGCGACCGCGCGCCTGATGGCGCGCATACGTCACGAGCATCTTTACGAGTCCTGGACCAAGCCTGACTGCCTGCAATATTTTCTGGACGCCTGCACCGCAAGAACGGTCGAGGTCTCCCTGCACGAGGATCATGCCGCGCGCTGTGGCGGTGACCCCGGCACATCGCCGCGGGTGGACAGCTTCCGCGTCTACCGCAAAGGCCGGCGCATCGATTGGTACAACGTCGTGAATGACACCTGGCGCCCGTTCGACAAGATTCATTCGGAAGGTGGCCGATGAGTGGCCCTCCCAGCGGCAAGGCCCTGGGCGCGGCGCTGATCGTCGCGGCGCTCTGGGTCGCCTGGGGGCTCGCCGCGCATCCTGCGTTCCAGCCGGCCCGCTTGCTGCGCATCGCGGCGCCGCTGGCGGCGCTGGTCATCGGCGCCGGCTTCACTCGCCTGGTCGCTTCATCGCGTTCGCGCATCGACGGCGGGCGCGATTTCGACCGTGGCGGCAAGGCGCTGTTCATGGGCTTCGTGATGGTGGCTGCGACGATCGTGGCGTGGCTGCTGGTGTCGCAGGCCATCCCCGCGACGCTGACGGCGCTGGCTGGCGCGCCTGCCACCGAGCCGGGCACCGTGTCCCAGCGCGTGCCCCAGACAACCGACGCGGACTGCCGCTTCCGTCTGGTGGTCACCAGCGCCCCGGCGGACGGCGGCGCGGTGCCGCATCCGTACGACGAATGCGTCGCCC
>JBJMWF010000225.1:0-20507 GCA_045810265.1 Vitreoscilla sp.
CGCGGGAATCTGCCAACCGGTGGCGTTGATCAGGAAATTATTCAGATAGTCCGACCACCCGATGGCCACCGCGCTGCCCGCCAGGCCATATTCGAGCAGCAGGCAGGCCGCCATGGAGAATGCGGCGAATTCTCCCAGCGACGCGTAGGCGAACGAATAGGACGACCCGGAGGCCGGGATACGAAACGACAGCTCCGCGTAGCACAGCGCGGTCAGTCCCGCGGTCACCGCGGCCATCAGGAACGACAGGATGACCGAGGGGCCGGCCTTTGGAACCGCCTCGGCCATCGTGAAGAAGATACCCGTGCCGATGGTGGCGCCCACGCCGATCATCGCCAGCGAGAATACTCCGAGCGATCGCTCGAGCGCCGAGCCGACCGCCTGGGCGCGCGCATCTTCCGCGGGTTTGATGCGAATCAGTTTCCGGCCCAGCGTCGAAATCATGCTCGGCCCCCTTGTCGATGATTCCGGATTGAGGCGAAGGCATCCGGCGGGAGTATCGTGGGAGTCATTGATTGGGTCTGGTTGATGCCGCGCCGTTGCCGGTCATGGATATTTCTTGGGGGCAGGAAAGATTCGTCGCGAATGCGTCTTTCCACTCGCCGGAAGGGCGGATCGTATCAACAACGTGCCGCGCGGCACAGGGTGACGACCCGGAGCGCAGCCGCGCCTTGTTTTGGGGCATCGCGGGTACTTTTGAAAACTCGCGAGCGAGATAGTGTTTGCCACGCAACGGTCGACGGCAGAGCAGGGTAGGCGCTGATAGCATCCATCGACCCACCACACCTGACGGACTGCTGAAGTCCGCGCAGACGCGATTCCACGACCACAACCACCGACACATCAAAGAAGGGGCGAGATGTCCAAGAAGATCGTCATTGCAGCCGGAGTCGCCTCTGGCCTCGTTTGTCTGATGCCGCTGACGGCGCTCGCCCAGGCCGCCGCGGCAGCGGCCACGCCGGCCGCATCAGCGGCGGACAGCGGCCAGATCGCCACCGTCGTCATCACGGCGCAGAAGCGCAAGGAAGACATCCACGACGTGCCGATGAGCGTGTCGGCGATCTCCGGTGAGCAATTGCAGGCGGCGCAGATCAGGACCGTCGAGGACCTGACCCGCAACGTGCCCAATATCTCGTTTTCCACGCAGGGTGGCCCGGGCCTGGGCACGGTGGAAATCCGCGGCATCAGCTCGCAGGCCGGCGCCGCGACGGTGAGCGTCTATCTCGACGACGTGTCGCTGACCACGCGCAACCTGTACAGCCAGGGCACGGGCGAGCCCCGTTTCTTCGACCTGCAGGACATCGAGGTGCTGCGCGGCCCGCAAGGCACGCTGTACGGCGCGAGCTCGATGGGCGGCACGATCAGGTACATCGCCAAGCAACCGGACCTGAAGTACTTCTCCGGCTCGACGACCGAGACCCTGTCCGGCACGAAGGACGGCGGGATCAACTACGAGATGCAGGGCATCCTGAACATCCCGCTGGTCAAGGGCCAGTCGGCACTGCGCATCGGCGTCGTGCGCGGGCACGAGAGCGGCTACGTCGACCAGGTCGACGCCAGCGGCGCGACGATCTCCAAGGGGATCAACCACAACGACTACACCGTGGCCAAGCTCGCGCTGAAGGCCAACATCGGCGACGACTGGACCGTCACGCCGGCGCTGTTCGTCCAGAAGACGAACACGGGCGACATCGACGCCACCTACGGCTCGCTGCCCCGTTTCCAGACCAGCAAGACGGTGCGCGAGCCGGGCCATGACCTGCTGGCCGTGCCCAGCGTGACGCTGTCCGGCGACACGTCCTGGGGCAACTTCACGGGGGTCTGGAACGGCTACAACCGCCGCTTCAACCGCATCCAGGACGGCACCTCGATCAACGACCCGAGCTTTGCCGTGCTGACGCCCGGGCCGCAGGGCGCCGACCTGGTCGCCGCGCTCGACTCGCTGTCATCGGCCGTGCAACTGCGCAACACGATCGACCAGCAATCGCTCGAACTGCGCATGACGTCCAAGGATTACGACCCGAAGAGCGGCGGCATGGGGCTCACATGGATAGGCGGCCTGTACCTGCTGGACGCGACGACTTCGGTCTACGACAACGAGCCGATCTTCGGCGTCAACGCCGCGTTCGCGGCCGCGGGCGTGGATCCCGGCGACCCGGCGCAGCTCGATGGGGGCTTTCCGGGCGACTTCGCCAACGACAGCTCGTACTACAGCGTGCGGCACTACCATGACCGCCAGGCATCGGTGTTCGGCGAACTGACCTTCCACGTGTCGCCTCGACTCGCGCTGACCGCGGGCCTGCGTCATCTGTATGCCGACCAGGTGTTCAAGCGCGAGGCGCTGCCACTGTTCTACGATGGCCCCACGCCGGCCACCCCCGGCTACGCCGGGCAGGCCCCGGTCAAGGCGGACTGGACGGCTGACACGCCCAGCTTCAAGCTCAACTGGGAGCCGGTCAAGGACATCTCGATCTACTCGAACGTCTCCAAGGGCTTCCGCCTTGGCGGCGCCAACCGTCCCGTGCCGCAGACGCCGCTCGTCGAGCAGAACCTGAAGGATCTCGGCCTGCCGACGACCGTGCCGGCGGCCTTCACGCCTGACAGCCTCTGGAGCTACGAGTTGGGCAGCAAGATGGACCTGCTGGACCATCACATGACGTTCAACGTCGCCGCCTTCCTGGTCAAGTGGAAGAACATCCAGCAGGACATCACGCTGAGCGATGCCGGCTTCGACTTCGAGACCAACGTCGGCAAGGCCACCAGCTACGGCCTCGAGGCGGAGCTGAGGGCGCGGGTCACGAGCTCCCTGACGTTGTCGGCGGGGCTTGGCTTCACGCATGCGACATTCGACTCGGACAACCCGGCATTCGGTAGCGCCGACGACGGCCTGCCCAACATCCGCAAGGGCGACCGGCTCGCCGGCGTGCCCAGGGCCAGCGCCAACCTCGGGGCCGACTACCACTGGGCGGTGACCGACGCGGTGGGCGCGTTCGTGCGTGGCAACGGGCAATGGACGGGCAAGAGCCACGGCACCCCGTTCCGCGGCGATGCCGACTACGAACGCGCCGCCTATTTCACGGCGGACGGCAGCGTGGGCGTGAACTGGGACAAGTGGGAGGTCACCGCGTTCGTCAAGAACCTCGGCAACAACCACACCCAGCTCCAGCACCCGAACGTCCAGAACGTGAGCGAGGCGTACTACCTGCGTCCGCGCACGATCGGCATGACGGCGAACTACGAGTTCTGATCCTCCGGTTCTGACCCGCGAAGGCGCGACGGCAGCGATGCCTTCGCGCCTTTTTTCATGGCGTCGGGCGCGGCGAAGACGGCGTTTGCAGGACGGCGCGAGCGGGCCTGCACGTACCATCGCAGGGTGCACACCCTTCGACAACGTTCCCTGGCCGTTCTGTTGACGTCCGACCCCTGGCAGAAGGCTGCGCTGGCGCGCGAGCTCGACGCTGTCGACGACATCGGCGCCGACGAGCCCATCCCCGAACCGGACGGCATCCCGGGCCGACCCGCGCGGCCTGCCCTGGTGCCCCATACCGAGATCAAGCAGCGCTCGATCAAGTCGCCCGACGGCCTGGCGGCGCTGATGCATGCGCTGGCCCACATCGAGTTCAACGCGATCAACCTGGCCGCTGATCTCACGTGGCGCTTCGCCGGCATGCCCGAGCAGTTCTACCTCGACTGGGCGAAGGTCGCGCGTGAGGAGGCCTACCACTTCGGGCTGCTGAGCGAGCGGCTGGTGGAACTGGGCCATGCCTACGGCGACTTCCCGGCGCACAACGCCTTGTGGGACATGGCCGAGAAGACGCGGCACGACCTCCTCGCGCGCATCGCGCTGGTGCCGCGCACGCTCGAGGCGCGCGGCCTCGATGCGTCGCTGCCCATCCGCAACAAGCTGGTCAGCGTGGGCGACCGGCGTGGCGCCGAGATCCTGGACATCATCCTGCGAGACGAGATTGGCCACGTGGCGATCGGCAACCACTGGTATGGCGTGCTGTGCGCTCAGCGCGGGCTCGACCCCATCACGACCTACGCGGCGCTGGCCGAGGAGCACGGGGCGCCGCGACTGCGCGGGCCGTTCAATCTGGAAGCCCGGCGCGCGGCCGGGTTCACAGAGGAAGAACTGTTGAGACTGGGCTGATCGTCCCCACTTGCCTGGATCGGGAGGGCGGACGCATTCGCCCTGGCCGGCGCTGCCAGCGTCCCGATCCGTAAAATCACGTCCTCATTCCCCCGGAGAACTGCATGGCCCTGTACAGAATCGGCGACGATGCCCCCCGCGTGGCGCCCGACGCCTGGGTGGCCGAGTCGGCCACGGTCGTCGGCCGCGTCGAGCTCGGCGCCGGTGCGAACGTCTGGTACGGCGCGGTGCTGCGCGGCGACAACGAGTGGATCACGATCGGCGATCGCAGCAACGTGCAGGACGGCAGCGTGCTGCACACCGACATGGGCTCGCCGCTGACCATCGGCGCGGACGTCACCATCGGCCACCAGGTGATGCTGCACGGCTGCACCGTGGGCGACAACTCGCTGATCGGCATCCAGTCCATCGTCATGAACGGTGCCCGCATCGGCCGCAACTGCATCGTCGGCGCCGGTTCGCTGGTGACCGAAGGCAAGCAGTTCGCGGACAATTCACTGATCGTCGGCAGCCCGGCGCGGGCCATCCGCACGCTCACCGACGAGCAAGTCGAAAACCTGCGCACGGGCGCGGCCCACTACGTGGAGAATGCCGCACGTCACCGCGACCACGTCGTGCGCATCGACGAACCCGCCGGCAACGCGATCGCCGGCCGCGCTGCGAAGGGCGGCTGAGCCATGAGCGAGTTGCAGAAATTCATCTTCGACGGCATGCCGGTGCGCGGCATGATCGTGCGCCTGACCGACAGCTGGCAGGAGGTGCTGCGGCGCCGTTCGGCCAGCGGCGACTGGCCGCCTGCCGTGCGCGACATGCTTGGCCAGATGGCGGCCGCCGCGACGCTGATGCAGGCCAACCTCAAGTTCAACGGCGCGCTGGTGCTGCAGGTGCATGGCGACGGGCCGGTGAAGCTGGCGGTCGCGGAATCCATGTCGGACCTGCGCTTCCGGGTGACGGCCAAGGTGCAGGGCGACATCGCGTCCGACGCGCGTTTTGCAGACCTGGTCAACCGGCACGGCGAAGGGCGCTGCGCGATCACGCTCGATCCGACCGATCGCCAGCCGGGCCAGCAGCCTTACCAGGGTGTCGTGCCGCTGGAAGCGCCCGACGGCGGCCCGGTGGGCGACGTCGCGACCATGCTGGAGCACTACATGCGCCAGTCCGAACAGCTCGAGACGCGCATCGTGCTCGCGGCCAACGGCGAGGCCGCCTGCGGCCTGCTGATCCAGCGCCTGCCCATCGAAGGGGCGGGCAACCTGGCCGGAGCCCAGCAGGCGGAGGTCGACGAGGACGCTTTCACGCGCATCGCGCACTTCGCGGCCACGCTGACCGCCACCGAACTGCTGACGCTGGACACGCCCACCATCCTGCACCGCCTGTTCTGGGAGGAGCCGCTGCGCGTGTTCGAACCGCAGACGCCGACCTTCGCCTGCAGTTGCTCGGCCGAGCGCGTGCGCAACATGCTCAGGAACCTGGGCCGCGAGGAGGCCGAGTCCATCCTGGCCGAGCGCAAGGACATCGAGATCGGCTGCGACTTCTGCGGCACCCAGTACCGCTTCGACGCGGTGGACGTCGGCGCCCTGTTCGCGCCGACGACGACCCAGCCCGGCGCCACTTCCAGCATCCACTGACCGCCGCGCCGCCGACGATCAGGGCGGGGTGCCGATCGTGATCTCGATGTCCTTGTAGCTGGACACCGGCTGGCCGGCTGCGGTGCCCGAGGTGAAGCCGGTCGCGAGGAACATCGCGCGCACGCGTGCGAGCACCTCGTCCGGATCGGCGCTCTCCAGTACTTGCGTGTCGACGACCGTGCCTTGGCTGTCGATGAACAGGCGCAGGCGGATCGGCACGCCACTCCCGGCCAGGCCCTTCAACATGGACAGGTCGGGCGCGGATCGGGGCCGGATCGGTTGGTCGAGATCCGCCGGAGAACGGTAGATCGCCGTGGTGACTTGTGCGGGCGGCGTCTCGGCGTTCTGCGCCCCACCGTGTGCATCCGCCATATCAGGCTGAGACGCATGGGTGGGCGATGAAGCCGCTGGCATGTCGGCCACCGCCGGCGCAGAAGCGGCCGCGGGCCAGGCCTGCGATGCCGCCACTTGGTCGGGCGACAGGATCACCAGGCTTGCGACACGAGTGGGCTGCTTCGAACGCCCCCCGTCGCTTTCGTGAATCATCAAGCCCCGTCCGCCCAGTGCCCCGAACAGCGCACCGTGCGCCGCCAGCACGATCACGCTGCAGACGGCCCACGGTCGCCAGCCCATCGTTGCCTCAGTTCGTGACCGGGACGTCTCGCCAGTTGATCTGCTTCACGGTGATCGTCGAGGGGAAGATGACCGAAGGCTTCTTGATGTTGTTGTGGTTGTCATCCGCCAGGATGCCCAGGTTGCCGTCCTTGCTGTAGACCGTGTTGTCGGTGCCCAGCCCGACCAGCGGCGCCTGCGAGGCGGGCGTCGAGTCCGTGTCGCTGACCGTCAGCACCGTCTTTCCGTTGGCAAATTCGACGCCGTAGACCGCGCCAGTGCCGCTCGGACTGCAGGCGGACCCGTTCGGTGTATTGCCGATGAACACGACGACGCCTTGGTCGGCGAATGGATCCACGTTGACTCGCGAGGCAATGCCCGACGTCACGGGCAGGTCGTAGTACCAGCCCATCACCGAACCGGGGCTGCTGCCGATGCCCGTGAGCAGCGAGGTGTCGTTGTTGAGCTGCGAACGACCGACCGGGAAGGTCACTCCCGTGGGCAGCGGATGGCCTGGCGAACCGTAGAATGCGCCGAACGTCGACAGACCGTCCACGATGGCATAGAACGATTGTTGCGCACTGGAGGAAATGTCGCTGTCGCCCATCAGTTTGCCCGTCCCCACGAGCAGGTAACGAGTATTCGTGGCGGTGACCACTTCGATCAGCGGCCGCGTGGTGATGGGCTGGGAACTGCCGAAGGCGGCGATCTTCGTGGCGGTCGGATAAGGCAGCGTGGTGTCGGTGGCGCTGACGTCCACCCGCCAGACGTTGCCTTGCAGGTCGCCGGCGTAGATGGCATCAGCCGTCTGGTCGGTGTAATTCGACACGTAGGCAGACTGCGGGCCCAGGTTCAGGGGCGCAGCCGTCGTGCCGGATCCCGTCGGCGTCGAGACGGTCTCGAGCAACGCTCCCGTTTTCGCGTTGAGGAAGAAGACGTAGCCCATGCCGTCGCTGTTGTTGTAGCCCGACGTCAAGATGACCACCCAGCCGTACTTCTTCGTCTTGACGACAGTGGGGGTGCCATAAGAGTAGCCCATGCGCGAGTCCGTGAACTCCCACAGAACCTTGGTGGCGACGGTCGCCTCATCCGTCCAGGTGGTCGGATCGGTCACGTCCAGCGCGTAGTAGCCTTTGCCGCCCTTGCCCAGGCCGCCGATCAGCAGGGTGTGCCAGTCCGGCGCGCCGCTCGCGCCGCTGGTCTTGGCAAAGTCCACGTCGAACTCACCCGGCGTGGCGTCAACCAGGTAATGGTGCGTGAAACTGGGATTGCCCAGCGAGGCGAGGCCCTGGGTGGCCGCCGTCGTGGCGTTGCCGTACACGAAGCTGGGGATGTAGGCGAACAATTCGCTGCCCGAGGTGCTGTTGCCGATGGTGCCATCGAAGGCGTGCACCATGCCATCGTTCGAGCCCGCGTAAACGACGTTGCTGCGACTCGCGTACTTGGCCTTGAAGGCGGCATAGCCTGGGTTAAAGGTGTCGTAGAACTGGTAGGCCGGGGCGCCGACGGTCACCGGCTTGGAGTTGACGATGTCACCGAGACGGGAGGCGCGAGTGCGGTATGCCCCGCTGTTGGCGATTTCCTGTGAGGTGTCCCCGCGCAGGTACAGGATGTAGTTCGCAATGGATTGCGACGCCGCTGCGACGCCCGGGACGTTGGCGAACGACGCGTAGTACGTGCGGCTGTTGAGCGTCGCGCCGGTCAAGGCGGCGTTCGTGAAGCGAAGGCCGGGCGAGGTGGTGCTCGTCGTGCAGCAGGTGACGATCTTGCGCGTCGAGGCCGTGACCGACGTCGCGCTCAGGAGCGCAGCTGCGTCCCACCGCAGAGTCGCGGTGGGTGTGCCGTCCAGGGCGAAGGCCACGCTGGAGCCCAGGACCTGGCCCGTCCAGGTCTTCGGATCATAGGTCGTCGCATAGCTGATGGCGCCCGTGGTCGTGACATTGGGAGTGGGCAGGGACAACGATGTGCCATAGGCGGAGGTGTTCTCCTTGGCGATCTTCGCGAATGCGTCGGTCAGGCCGTTCTTCATCTGCGTCGCATTGCTGGCGGTGAAGTAGTTGTCGGGCTGCCGCTGTGAGCCCTGCTTGTTCGTGGTGTTGTACCAGCTGGTCAGCGTCGGAACGGTGCCGTAGGTGTAGCCGTCGGGCACCGTGAAGCCGCCGTACTTCGTCGCGTAGTAGTAGACGTTGTTGTTGACGTACGTCTGGTACTCCTGCACGTCCAGCCAGTAGGTGCTGACGGTGCTGATCGTGGTGACGCCCGAGGTCGTGAACGAGCGGATGCCCTTGCCGGGCAAGGGCAGGTGGGCGTCGTAGGCCAGGCCGGCCATGTAGTAGGTGTTGAGATCGCCGCCGACATAGCTCGTGCCGAGGCTCGAACTGGTGCCTTCCATGACGCCGACCGCCGTCGTGGACTTGGTCACGTTGACAGGGCTGGTGCCTCCCGCATCGGCCGTCACTTCCGTAGGCATCGATGGCTCGGAGGCGGTCAGCGAGCTGTTGGGCAGGTTGCCGTCCCGGTGCGTGTTGACGTCGCCGATGCCCAGGATGAAGTTCTTCTGGCAGGAATACAGAATCGGGTCATACGCCGGTTGGCTCGTCCAGTCGGTGATCACCGGGAAGCCGTCGACCCAGGTCTTGACGGTGTTCGTGGATGCGCCGGTCATGTCCGTGTAGGACGACACGTTGCTCTGGCCCTTGAGATAGCGCAGAGACGCGTAGTACAGCTCGCCGACCGGGTCGTAGGTCTTGTAGGCCGTGCCCAGGCTCAGCGCAGCGGCCGTGTATCCGAACTTGTTGAGGTAGTTCATCACGCCGCTGTTGGCGATGCTGACCTTGCCGCCGGTGAAGGTGTTCGTAGCGGTCGCGTCGGCCGGATCGGGATTGGGGGCCATGACGCCCGTCCCCGAATCCCATTCCGGATTCGGATTGGTCGCTGCCGCTGCGCCGGGCACCGGCACCAGGGGCGCGATATAGGCCATCCGGGCGCGGAGCACGCCGCCATCGCGCAACGCATTGCTGTCGTTGAGGTACCCGACCGCCCCATATCGCAGGGTCTGCGAATACTGCTGCATCAGGCCCTCGGGCTTGTAGGTCGCCGAGCTGCCGCTCCCGTACAGGACGCAGTTCGCCTCCAGGCTCACCGACGTATCGCAGACCTGCACGTTCATGTACAGGGAATACACCTTGCCCCCGTTCAGCGACAGCGAGTCGTTGTAGTCCAGGGCGCATGGGGACGTCGGGCTGGATACGGAACAGTCGGAGATCGTGCTGCCGTCAATGTTCGCGGTGCTGGTGAACCACATCTTGATCCCTGCGCCCCAGACCCGCGTCTTGAGGCCGCCGGAAAAACTCATGGGCGTCGCATTGCCCTCATCTGTCGAAGACAGTGACTTGTTAGGCGCATCTCCCGAGCCGCCCTGGCCGGAGTGGGTCGATCGCTGGAGTACCGTCATCCCGCCGCTGCCCGACGTGTCGACGGTGCGGTTGCCGCCGGTCAGCACCCACCGGAAGATGTCCAACCCCTGCATGGACGCGTAGTTCAGCCAGTTGCCGCTCCACAGCGGTTGAGAAGCGCTGCTGCAGGTATGCGAGGAGGCCAGGGACTTGGGCTTGAAGTAGCTCGCCGCCGGCGTCGTCGTGTCGTACACGTACTGGTAGCACTTGGCGCCGTCGAAATAGCCGAGGTACGTCGTGCCGGCCGCGTAGGCGGAAGTGCTGAAGTAGGCCGACGAGTTGGCGGTCGGATATTCCACCGAGAGCGACAGCAACAGGTTGCCAGGCACGCTGGTCGTGGAGAACAGCGGCTTGTCGGCCAGGTCGACGCTTTGCGCTGCCGCGCCGAACGCGCCGCAGAGCGACAGCGGCAAGGCCAGGCGGGCGGCGAGGCGCAGCAGGGAGCGGGCAAACGAAGTGGTCTTCATGATGGTCCTCAGCCTGCAGTGGACTGGATATACGATTCGGTGTTGTGCGGACC
This sequence comes from Vitreoscilla sp., assembly GCA_045810265.1. Classification (GTDB taxonomy): domain Bacteria; phylum Pseudomonadota; class Gammaproteobacteria; order Burkholderiales; family Burkholderiaceae_C; genus Scleromatobacter. The sequence continues at coordinate 10,366 of JBJMWF010000225.1, forward strand.
GGAGACGCGCACGCTGATGCGATACAAGGCGCGGTCCATGCCCTTCGTTCGGTTGGCGTTATCTTGTGCTGGCCCGCTCGGGGAGGTACCGGCGCTCAAATAGGCGCAGGCGGCGTTCGAGAACGGCATGGAGGTTGTGCCGCTGCTTGCCGAGCACTGGCGATCGATGACCCACCGGATCACGACGCCCTGACTGTCGGGAAGGCAGCTGGCGGGCAGGCAGGAATAGGTCGCGGCGGAATAGGCGGTGTCGTTGATCAACACCGCCGGCACGCCGATGCCCTTGGCATTGGGCAGGCGTGTTGCGGAGTAGTTGGCGGTGGCCAGATTGCTGTTGCGGTTGGCCAGCGTGGACAGACTTCCTGTGTTGAGCGCTGCCTTGGCCGTGGCGATCGCGGTCTCGCCCCGGTTGGTGAGGTCGCGGCGGAACGCCAGGTTGCCGATCACGGCCGTGGACGTGTCGGTGCTGCGAACCATCGCCGCCACCCCGATCAGGAGCAGGACGAGGGCGACCAGGGTCAGGACCATGATGACGCCGCGCTGCGCCTGGCGGCGGGGCGGACGCATGGATCGCGGCTGAACGCGGAAGAGGCGCATCGGCATGTCCATCAATACTGGTTGTTGCGCACGGGGATCGTCGATTCGACGATCCGGTAGCGGTAGTACTGCTCCGCGCTGGAAAGCGTGCGCGTCTTCACGACCGACGCCGGCAGGTCCGGATCCGAGAACATCGACAGCGTGGTCGATGCCTTGACCGGATCCTTCTCGGGCAGCGCCGTGCGCAGGATGAGGGCTACGCGCACGGCGCGAATGTTCTTGAGCAACTGGATCGCCCCCGGGCTGCCGTCGGTCAGCTTGTCGGAGCTGTAGGCGCTGGCCGCCGATGCGTCGACCCAGTCGTCGATCTTGTTGTCGCTGTTCGTATCGACGCCGTAGATCGCGTGCATCTCGAAGACGCCCTCAGCCTGCGCCAGCGGCGTGCTGCCGGCGAGCTGGAGCAGGTCGTAGCTGTAGAGCGTGTTGTTGTCGCCCACGCCGACGACCTGGAACGACGGCGGCAGGCTGCTTCCCGTACCCGAGGTGCCGCCCAGATCGATCGCCAGGGCATCGGACGTGTAGTCGGTCACCGAGCGGGTGCTGATGGTCGCCGCATAGTAGTTGCCGGCCAGCGAGAGGGTTGTGGAGATACCCGTGGCCGGGGTGCTCGTGTCAGCTTGCGTCACCATGCAGTCCTGCGGACCGGAGCTGGCCTGCATCTGCTTGTCCACCAGCAGCAGCAGATCGCCGGCGGCCATCTCGGTCACGTTCTTGAGGGTCAGCGAAGCGGCTGCCGGGGGCGCATCGAACGGCAGCGGCACCTGCGCGCCGTCGTTGCCGGAGGACATCACCACCAGCGCATCCGATCGCTGGCCGCTGATCGCAGGCAGCGTGCCGCCGCTGACGATCACCACCGGCGCCAGCCGGTAGGTGGTGGTGGCGGTCGAATTCTCGGCCAGGCTCGCGAACGGCGCAGGCAGGCCGGCCGCCAGCGGGAGCAACTGCTTGGCAGTGGGCGAGCTGGTGGCGGCGAACAGCCGGCAGCCGTAGTTGTACGTATTGGCGGTGACGAGCCCGCTGCCGGCACTCCGAACCCAGCGATCGATCTGGTACATGGCCAGGCTGCCCTGCTGGTCGAGATCGGAAGCCGAGCCCAAGGTGCGGCGCCGGCCCTCGAAGCTCGACATCACGGCCATCACCGCCACCGACAGGATCATGCTGACGGCGATGGCCACCATCATCTCGATCAGCGTCATGCCGGCCTGGAGTCGACGCCGCATCATTGGATCACCACCGTGGTCGAATAGCTGTTGTACGCGCTTCCCGCGGTGGCGGACGGGGCCTGCCACCTGATCGTGACGGTGGCGGTGCTGCCGCTGGTCGCGACCGTGCCGGTGCCGTTGGGCAGCCCGGAACTCGTCGCGGACGACACGGCGGACTGCCAGTTGGCCAGAACGGTGGGATCGGGCGTCGCCGATTGCCCCGCCCAGAGCTTGGACACCATCTCGTTGGCCAGCAGCGCCGCGCGGGAGCGGTCGCCGTTCTGCTCGGCGAACTGCACTGCGCGGGCTTGCAGCGCGACTGTTCCGAGCACGCCGAACGAGAAGATCAGGACCGAGATCATCACCTCGATCAGTGTGAAGCCCTTGGAGGGCCGCTGGCGTCGGGTCAGGAGTGCGTGCGTTTTCATCAGCAGCCGTCCGGGTTCGAGGAGGAAAGAGTCTTGGCCGCGTCGCACATGCGCACGCGCCCGCCCGGGTACACCACCACGTTGAACTGGCGCGTGGCCGAGGCCTGCGCGACGTTGTAGGTCGTGGGAGCCGCATCGGAAGCGCTTGCCGTGCACGACACCCCCATGCTTGTGTCGCTGCCGGCAAGACTGGTCTGCCGGCCCAGGGAGCTGAAGCACAGCAGCGCCGGACCGGTGATGGTCACGCGATGCTGGGTGCCTTCGGTCGATTTCAGCAGCAAGTCCATGGACGCAGCCGTCTCGATCGAGCCGCCGGCCGGCCCGCCGAGCGGGTTGAGCGCCGCAAACCAGTTCGAGCCGTTGTCCGCGGGGGTCGAGCCCACAACCGGAGGCGTCGCGTTGGTCAACGCGAACAGGCCCACCCGTCCACGCGCGATGGCCGTCGATTGGGTCAGGCGGATGGCGTTGGTGAGATCTTCGGCGGCCGTGCGAGTGTGGGCGTCGGCGGACCACCTTCCGAACGCTGGAATCGCCATCACCAGGGTCAAGCCGACGATCGTCAACGTCACCATCAGCTCGAGGATCGAGAAGCCGGCGCCGGCGCTGTGCGAGGGTCTCAGCATGAATCGCCCTTGCGCATCAGCCAGCAGCCATTGCTGGCGGGCACCGCGCCCCAGGAGGTCGGAAACCTGACGGTGACCATGGAGTTGGCCTGGTCCACCGTATAGACGGCCCCCTCCACGGCGGCCGTTCCGGTCGCGCGCAACCTGTAGGTGGTCGCGGTGGGCACGTCGCCCCCGGTTGCGCAGTCCACCGTGAACGGCAGGCTGGCGCTCGCGGTGATGGCGTACTGGACGCACGGTGGGGTGATCGCGGGCGTCGACCCCGTCACCGCCATGTAGGTGCGGTTGTCGAGGTAGTACTGCTCCATCTGCGCATGCATGGTCGACAGCGCGTTGGTGGCCGTCACCAGCTTGGAGCGGATGATGTAGTTCTTGTAGGACGGCAACGCGATGGCCAAGAGAATCCCGACGATGGCGACGGTGATCATCAGCTCGATCAGGGTGAAGCCGGCGGTGTTTCGCTGTTTGGTCATGGTCATGGCGCTGCGCGGTGGGGTCATCATTGAATGGAAGCGGTCCAAGGTGGCGCTGTGGACCTTGCTCGACGACGATCGAAGCGCGTCCCCACGGGCACGCCGGGCGTCCGTACTTGAACGAGTGCTGGGGGCCAGGGCGTTCCAGACGCCAATCGATCATCTTGCCTGTTACCAGATTACGGTAAGCAGCGTGCGCCCGCGATCCGATCGCCCCGAACGGTCAAGTCGACCGGATAGGCGGCGCAGGCCCGGCGTCCGGGGGAGCTTCAGCTGCCCAGGTGCGGCTGGTCGCAGCGCTCGCAGGTTGCCGCGCCGGCTTCGGCCGGGCTGCCGCCGTCCACGAGCAGGCGGGAGAAGATCCCGGGCGGCGCACCGGGACGATCACACCAAGCCGCCAGCACCGGCCGCAGCGCCGCCAGCGCATTGGCGGTACGAGCCTGCCCCTCGCCCGTCACCACGGCCCAGTCGCGGGCGCACGCCAGCAGCTGCGTGCGGATGGCCTGGTCGACCGGCGCACGCACGTGCGGCCCGTCGCGCTGCAAGCCGTCCGGCACCCAGGCGATGTCCAGCGCCGTCAGCAGCGTGAAGGCGTTGGACGCATGAAGCGCCCGCGCCATCGACACGAGCGAGTCGTCGCCGAACACGATCTGGCTGTAGATGGCGATCATCAGGGGCGTGGTGTCGCACAGGACCACCTCGGCGCTGCGCGCCGCGTCGTCGATCCATTGCTGCTGCAACAGGCAGATGCCATGCTGCTCGTCGCGTCGCGGCGTGCGGCCGCGGTCGGCGCACCACTGGCGCAGAGCCTCGGGAACGGCAACGGCGTCGAGTGCGAATTCCTCGCGCAGGCGCGCTGCCAGCGCTTGTGCAAGGGTCGTCTTGCCGGTGCTCTCGGCGCCGACGATGGCGATGCGCAACGCGGCCATGCGGCTAGCCTTCGCCGCTTGGCTGCGCCAAGGTGGGTATCGGCAGGCCGGCTGGCGCACTCGCCGCCGACCCCCGGCGTGCGATGGCTTGCCACGAGCGCAAGCCGGCCACGGACAGGGCCGTGAACAGCGCGTACAGGATCACCGTCAGCCACAGCTGCTTGTAGCCGAACAGCGCGACGCTGAAGGCGTTGACCACGATCCAGGTCCACCAGTTCTCGATGAACTTGCGACCGAGCAGCCAGGTGCCCAGCACGCTGCCGACGGTGGGCAGCGCGTCCAGCCAGGGCACGTTCGAATCGGTCAAGCGCATCAGCAGCCAGGCCAGCAGCGGCCAGGCGATCAGCGTGAGCGCCAGCGCGGTCGCTGCCGTGCGCCGTGCCAGCGCATGCACCACCAGCGCGCCGCCGTCGGCGCCGCGCCCGCGCAGCCACTGCCACCAGCCCCACAGCGACATGGCGACGAAGAACAGCTGCAGCGAGGCCTCGCCATAGAGCTTGCTGTCGGCGAACAGCAGCGCGTACATCAGCGACGACAGCATCGCCAGCGGCCACGCGAGGGCATGCACGCGCATCTCGCAGCCCACCATCCACAGCGAGACGGCAAAGGCGACGATCTCGATCCAGGTGACGGGCACGCCCCAGGCCGTGAAGGCCGGGACGAGCAGCGGGTGCGCGAGAGCGAGCAGCGGTCGAAGCATCGGGGCCTCAGGCGCGTGCGCGCGCACGCTTGGCCGACGACCGGACGAAAACAGGTGTCACTTGCCGGGCGTGAGCACGACCAGCAGCTCGTCGGGCTTGGTCATGCCCAGCTCGGAGCGGGCCTTTTCCTCGACCATCTCCAGGCCCTCCTTGAGGTCGGAGACCTCCGCCTGCAGCTGGTCGTTGCGCTGCCTGGAGACGTCGTTGGCGGCGCGCAGCGCGGTGAGCTCGCGGCTCATCTCGGCGACGTGGGCGACCCCCGCCTTGCCGAACCAGAGCTCCGCCTGCACCCATCCAATGAGGACGATCAGCGCGATCGTGACGAGTCGCATGGCGGAGATTTCGGGGCAGTCAGGCCAGCCTGGAGTCTAGCTGGCCGCGGCTCAGCGCAGGTTGTAGAACGCGGCGCGGCCCGGGTAGGTGGCGATATCGCCCAGGTCTTCCTCGATGCGCAGCAGCTGGTTGTACTTGGCCATGCGGTCCGAGCGGCTCATCGAGCCGGTCTTGATCTGGCCGGCGTTGGAACCGACGGCGATGTCGGCGATCGTCGAGTCCTCGGTCTCGCCCGAGCGGTGGCTGATGACGGCGGTGTAGCCGGCGCGCTTGGCCATCTCGATGGCCTCGAAGGTCTCGGTCAGGGTGCCGATCTGGTTGATCTTGATCAGGATCGAGTTGCCGATGCCCTTGGCGATGCCTTCCTTCAGGATCTTCGTGTTGGTGACGAACAGGTCGTCGCCCACCAGCTGCACCTTCTTGCCCAGCACCTCGGTCAGGTGCTTCCAGCCGGCCCAGTCGCCCTCGTGCATGCCGTCCTCGATCGTGATGATCGGGTACTTGTCGACCCAGGTGGCCAGCATCGACGTCCATTCCTCCGCGCTCAGCTGCAGGCCTTCGCAATCGAGGTGGTACTTGCCATCCTTGTAGAACTCGCTGGCGGCGCAATCCAGGCCGATGGCGATCTGCTCGCCGGCGGTGTAGCCGGCCTTCTCGATGGCTTCCAGCAGCAGCTGGATCGCGGCCTCGTGGCTCTGGACGCTGGGCGCGAAGCCGCCCTCGTCGCCGACGGCCGTGGAGATGACGCGCTCGCCCAGGATCTTCTTGAGCGCGTGGAACACCTCGGCACCGTAGCGCACCGCTTCGCGGAACGAGGGGGCGCCGATCGGCAGGATCATGAATTCCTGGATGTCCAGGTTGTTGTTCGCGTGCTCGCCGCCGTTGATCACGTTGATCATCGGGACCGGCATCTGCATCTTGCCCATGCCACCGAAATAGCGGTACAGCGGCAGGCCACTTTCTTCGGCGGCGGCGCGCGCGACGGCCATCGAGACGGCCAGCGTCGCGTTGGCACCCAGGCGGCCCTTGTTGTCGGTGCCGTCCAGGTCGATCAGCGTCTGGTCCAGGAAGGCCTGCTCGGAGGCATCCAGGCCCAGCACGGCTTCGGAGATCTCGGTGTTGATGTGCTCGACCGCCTTGAGCACGCCCTTGCCGCCGTAGCGGCTCTTGTCGCCGTCGCGCAGCTCGATGGCTTCGCGCGAGCCGGTGGACGCGCCCGACGGCACGGCCGCGCGGCCCATCACGCCGCTTTCCAGCAGCACGTCGCATTCGACGGTGGGGTTGCCGCGGCTGTCGAGGATCTCGCGGCCGACGATGTCAACGATGGCACTCATGGTCTTTGCTCCAGGTTTTGAAATTGTCTAGCCGGGCGGGACGGCCGCCGGACGCGCGGCCGGCATCGCGGCCGGCCTCTTGCACGGGCTGCACTCTGCCACAGCTGCGGGCCGTTCGGCGCCCGCGACGGTTACAGCGCAGCATCAATCGAGGCCTCGCGCGCGCCCAGGGGGTCAAGCCGCCGCGGCCTTGTGCGTGGCGTCGGCCGCCGCGTGATGCGCCAGCGCGGCCTTGATGAAGCTGATGAACAGCGGATGGCCGTCCCACGGCGTCGACTTGAATTCCGGGTGGAACTGCACGCCGACGAACCAGGGGTGCACGTCCTGCGGCAGCTCGACGATCTCGGTCAGCTTCTCGCGCTGCGTCAGCGCCGAGATGACCAGGCCGGCCTCCTGCAGGCGCGCCAGATAGTGCTCGTTGGCCTCGTAGCGGTGACGATGGCGTTCGGTGACGACCTTGCCGTAGATCTGCGAGGCGAGGGTGCCGGGCTCGACGTCCGAACTCTGCGCGCCCAGGCGCATCGTGCCGCCGAGGTCGGAGTTCTCGTCGCGCTTCTGGATCGAGCCGTCGGCGTCCTCCCACTCGTCGATCAGCGCGATCACCGGGTGCGGCGTGTGCGGGTCGAACTCGGTGGAGTTGGCGTTCGTCAGGCCCGCCTTGTGGCGCGCGTATTCGATGGTGGCGACCTGCATGCCCAGGCAGATGCCCAGGTAGGGAATGGAGTGCTCGCGGGCGTACTGCGCCGCGATGATCTTGCCTTCCACGCCGCGCTTGCCGAAGCCGCCCGGCACCAGGATCGCGTCGAACTTCTCGAGCTGCGCCGCGTTCTCGGGGGTCAGCGTCTCGGAGTCGACGTACTCGATGTTGACGCGCGCCTGGGTGTGGATGCCGGCGTGGCGCAACGCCTCGTTGAGCGACTTGTACGAGTCCGACAGGTCGGTGTACTTGCCGGCCATCGCGATCGTGATCTCGCGCTGCGGATGGTTGACCTCGTGCACCAGCAGATCCCAGCGCTTCAGGTCGGCCGGGCGAGTCAGCAGCTGCAGCTTCATGCAGATCTGCTCGTCCAGGCCCTGCTCGTGCAGCATGCGCGGCACGCTGTAGATGGACTTGGCGTCCCACACCGAGATCACGCCGTGCATGGGCACGTTGGTGAACAGCGAGATCTTCTCGCGCTCGTCGATCGGGATCTCGCGGTCGGCGCGGCACAGCAGCACGTCCGGCTGGATGCCGATCTCGCGCATCTTCTGCACCGTGTGCTGCGTCGGCTTGGTCTTGAGCTCGCCGGCCGCGGCGATGAAGGGCACGTAGGTCAGGTGGACGAACGCGGTGTTCGTCGGGCCCATCTTCAGGCTCATCTGGCGCACGGCCTCCAGGAAGGGCAGCGACTCGATGTCGCCCACCGTGCCGCCGACCTCGCAGATGGCGACGTCCACGTTGTCCATGGTGGCGCCGCGGCGCACGAATTCCTGGATCTCGTTGGTGACGTGCGGAATCACCTGCACCGTCTTGCCGAGGTAGTCGCCCCTGCGTTCCTTCTCCAGCACCGACTTGTAGATCTGGCCGGAGGTGAAGTTGTTGCCGCGCTTCATGCGGGTGGTGATGAAGCGCTCGTAGTGGCCGAGGTCGAGGTCGGTTTCCGCGCCGTCGTCGGTGACGAACACCTCGCCATGCTGCATCGGGGACATCGTGCCCGGATCGACGTTGAGGTACGGATCCAGCTTGATGAGGGTGACCTTGAGGCCACGCGATTCGAGGATCGCCGCCAGGGAAGCCGCTGCGATGCCCTTGCCAAGCGAGGACACCACGCCGCCGGTGACGAAGACGAACTTGGTCATGTCAGTGGGCCTCCCGCTTCGCGGGCCCCGGGCGTCCGGTGGAACGCGGGCCCGTCGCAGGAATGCCATGGTGGTAAAGCGCGATTATACGGGTGGAGGGCTGATGGCCCCCGGTCGCGGGGTACCTCCGCCACCGCGGATCAACCACTCCGTTCGAAGCGATGTCATCTTCGAGCAAGAAATGGGGACCACGCTGTGCTTCCTATTTCAAACCAGGGGAAACACAGAATGAGCACCATCACCACCAAGGACGGCACCGAGATCTTCTACAAGGACTGGGGCAGCGGGCAGCCGATCGTGTTCTCGCACGGCTGGCCGCTGTCGGGCGACGACTGGGACGGCCAGATGCTGTATTTCGCGCAGCGCGGCTACCGCGTCATCGCGCACGATCGCCGCGGGCATGGCCGCTCGAGCTTCACGTCCGGCGGCAACGACATGGATCACTACGCCGACGACCTCGCCGCGCTGACCGAGGCGCTGGACCTGCGCAACGCGATCCACGTGGGCCATTCGACGGGCGGCGGTGAAGTGGCGCACTACCTCGGGCGGCATGGCAGTGCGCGAGCCGCGGGCGCCGTGCTGATCGGCGCCGTGCCGCCCATCATGGTCAAGACCGACGCCAACCCGGGCGGGCTGCCGATGGAGGTGTTCGACGGCATCCGCGCCGGCGTCGCCGGCAACCGGGCCGACTTCTATCACGACCTGACGCTGCCGTTCTACGGCTACAACCGGCCTGGCGCCAAGGTGTCCGAAAACATCCGCCAGAACTGGTGGCGCCAGGGCATGACGGGATCCATCAAGGCGCACTACGAGTGCGTCAAGGCCTTCTCGGAGACGGACTTCACCGAAGACCTCAAGAAGATCACCATCCCGGTGCTCGTGATGCATGGCGACGACGACCAGATCGTGCCCATCGCCGATTCGGCGCTGCTGTCGGCCAAGCTCCTGCCGCAGGCCACGCTGAAGATCTATCCGGGGCTGCCGCACGGCATGTGCACGACCCATCCGGAGTTGATCAACCCGGATCTGCTGGCCTTCTTCAAGACCGTCGGCTGAGTCGCCGGCGCGGCCGCGCGCCTCGCGCGCGAGCCGCTACTTCGTCGCCGCTGCCGCTGCCGCTGCCGGGCTGAAATCGAAGGTGTTGGGAAAGCTCAGGTTCGCCAGCGACAGCGCGATGCCGTTGTCGAGCGCCGTCTCCTGGTGCCACCACGCGAGCGGCAGGAACAGGGTCTCGCCGGGCTCGACCAGCACTTCCAGCACCTTGACCTTGGCGGCGTCCGGAAAGCGTTGCAGGTCCAACGCCTCGAAGTCGACCGGGCTGGAAGCACCGACGTCGTGGTACAGGCTCGGCCCCGAAAGCGGCGAGACCAGGCGCCAGCGCTTGCGGCCCGTGATCTGCGTCTGCAGCAGCATCTGCGTGTCCTGGCGCAGCGGCGTGCGCATGCCGGCGGGGCCGATCGACAGCGAGGCCGCGCGCTCGAGCATGGACGGGTCGCAGACGTCAGGCAGCGGGCCGACGTCGTCGAGCAGGCCCCGAAACTCGGGCCGGCGCAGCAACTCGTCGTTTTCCGTCAGGGAGTGGGCGCCACGGCGATGCCTGAGCTCGTCGAAGCTCCAGCGCCGCAGGGCGGGCCAGTCGCGCGCCATGTCGGTCAGCACCACCGGACGGCAGCCTCGCACGTA
>JBJMWF010000226.1:0-21866 GCA_045810265.1 Vitreoscilla sp.
ACCCCGGCCGAGTCGGGCTCGGAGGTGTCAAGGCGCGTCGTGACAGACGGCCTCGATGTTGTGGCCGTCCGGATCGAGCACATAGGCGCCGTAATAGTTCGCGTGGTACTGCGGCCGCAGGCCCGGCTTGCCGTTGTCCCGGCCGCCCGCGGCCAGCGCCGCCGCGTGGAACGCGTCCACCGCGGCGCGAGAGCGTACGCGCAAGGCCAGGTGCAGCGGCGGCGTCGGTGTGCCTTCCTTGATCCAGAGATCCGAGCCGTCCTCATGGCAGAAACCGGCGCACGACCTGATTCCGTCGTCCAGCTTCATTTCCACGACCTTCGAATGGCCGGTGGGCACGAGCGCCTGCGTGTAGAAGGCCTTGCTCTTGGCGAAGTCACTGACGGTGATACCGATGTGATCGAACATGCAGAACTCCTGTTGAGCTGGATGGCGTGAACCCACCGTTGCGAGCTGGCAATACTTTAGCGGCCCCTCGATGGCCGGGTGGCGTCTTGCGCGAATGACGCTCGTCTGCAGCCAGGCCCGGCGAGCAACGCGTGGTCACTGTCATTGATCTGCCCGCCCAGCCGTTGCGACCTGATCGATGACATGCATCTCGGCCAGCTGCAGACAGGCCACCCATCGTTCACGCATCGCGGGTTGCCGGGACGGATCGGCGCGCAGGATGGCCGCCGGATGCAGGCAGACCAGCACCGGCGTGCCGTCGGGTCGCGCCAGCCAGCGCCCTTCGTTGGCGGTGATCGCGACGTCGGCACCCAGCAGGCTGCGCACGGCAGTGGCGCCCAAGGCCGCGATCGCGCGCGGACGCAGCGCCTCGATCTCGTCCTCCAGCCAGTGCAGGCAGGCCATGGCCTCGCGCTGGCCGGGCGTCTTGTGCAGGCGCCTCTTGCCGCGCAGCTCGTGGTGGAAGTGCTTGACGGCGTTGGTGAGATAGAGCGCCGTCGACGGCCAGCCCAGTTGCGCGATCGCGCCGCGCAGCAGTTGCCCTGCCGGGCCCTGGAACGGCTTGCCGCGCAGGTCCTCGTGGTCGCCGGGCTGCTCGCCAACGATCATCAGGCGGGCGCCGACCTGCCCTTCGCCGAAGACGGTCTGCGTGGCGGCGTCGGCACCGGGACAATCGCGGCAGTGCGCGGCCTGGCGCGCCAGCGTCTCCAGCGACCGTGGGGCCGGAGAAGGCAGTGTCGCGTTCATCCGCTGACCTTGCCCACGCCGCCGCGACCTTGCTGCACCGCCGTCGTCCACCATGCGTTGCTGCCGCCGCGGCGCCTGGGCCAGCAGCTCGGGCACGGCAGCCGCCTCGGGCAGGTTCTTCCAGAAGCGCACGGGCATTTCCTTCTTCATCATCGCCACCTTCACGCGGGCGGGATTGAAGATGCTGCGGTAGTAGGCCAGCCACAGCGCCTCGCCGGCATCGGCGGGCGGTGCGTCCTCTCGACGTGCGCCGGGGCCGAACGACAGCACACGCCCGTCCCACTCGACGCTGGCGCGCGGCGTGAGGATGGCCCAGCGCATCGTCGCGAAGCGGCGGGCGAAGAAGGGGGCGGCGGCCTCCAGGACATGATGTCCGGGCTCGAACCAGGCGACGTGACGAACTGGCGGCTCGCCGGCAGCGCCCTCGCGGGCACCGGAGTCGCTCATCGCCTCGTCAGCCGAAGCCGCCTCCGTCGCTTCCAGCCGCCGGAAGCGGACGAACGCATGCATCTTGTGGATCTCGCGCTGCACCTCTCGACGCAGCCGTTCGAACTGCAGGCGATCCTCGTGCAGCGGGTCGGCCCAGGCCTGTGCGTCGTCCGCGATGCGCGAGGCCAGGCGATGGATCAGCGACAGGCGCCCGGGGTCGGCGTGGAGGAAGACCTCGCGCGCTGCCTCGACGAAGGATCGCGGCAAACACATGGCTGAGCCACTCGCCAACGCGCTCGCCCGGCGTTCTTCGCTGGCGTCGAACAAGTCCTCGGTGAGGTCGGCGTCTTCGCCGTCGATGCGCCAGCGCACGCACTCCGGCGCTACGCCTTCGGCGCGCAGCCACCGCACCGCTCGCGCGTAGCCGTCCCAGTCGACGACCGAGTCCAGACGAATTGCCAGTGCTGCCATGGACCCAACCGCACTTGAGGGAAGCGGCGCCCGCTCAGTGCCCGGCGACGACCGTGATCAGGCGCACGACCTGCGTCTGCGCCCGCCGCAGCGTGGACGGACTCACCAGCGACAGCGCACCGTGCTGCACGACGCGCAGGCCACCGGCCACCAGCAGGGCCACGCTCACGGACTGATTGGACAACCACATCGACATCACGACTCCTTCACGGGCTCTCGCGGGCCCAGACGATGACAAAGGCAAACAACAGCGACAGGAACACGGTCAGCGCATACAGCGCACGGGACGACGCCATGAGCGCCGCCCTCAGGCAAAAAGATCGGGTTGGCGCTCGGCTGCGGCCATCCCCGCGCCAGTGCCTACCTGCGCCCGGCGGCGCACCTGACGCCCCAGCCGCAGCCGGTCGCCATCCTTGGGCAGGTGATCGGGCAAGGCCACGAAGGGCAGCACCTTGGCGACCGGCACGCGCAGCCGATCGAGATCAGCCCGCCGCACGCTGCGCGCGCGGCGAGCCATCAACAGGCGTTCGACCGAGCGCACGCCCAGGCCGGGCACGCGCAGCAGGCGCTCCCGGGTGGCGTGGTTGAGGTCGATCGGGAACTGCGCCGGGTTGGCCAGCGCCCAGGCGAGCTTCGGGTCGATATCCAGGGACAGCATGCCGCCGTCGGTGCAGATCTCGTCCTGCCCGAAACCATAGAAGCGCATCAGCCAGTCGGCCTGGTAGAGACGGTGCTCGCGCATCAGCGGCGCGGGGCGCGGCGGCAGTGCGTCCGAGGCGTGCGGGATGGGGCTGAACGCCGAGTAGTAGACGCGCCGGAGGCGATAGGCACCGTACAGCGTGGCGCTGGTCTGCAGGATGGTGCGATCGTCCGAGGCGTCGGCGCCGACGATCATCTGCGTGCTCTGCCCGGCCGGCGCGAAGCGCGGCGGCGGAGCGGGCTTGGCCGGGGCGGCCGGCATCGAGCGCGGGCGGTTGGGCGTCCCGTCGGCGTGATCGTCCAGCTGCAGCCGGATACGGGCCATCGAGCGCTTGATGGCCGCACTTTCCTTCTCGGGTGCCAGTGCCCGCAGCGCCTCGGCGGTCGGCAGCTCGATGTTGACGCTCAGGCGATCGGCGTAGCGGCCGGCCCTGAGCACCAGCTCGTCGCTGGCATCGGGAATCGTCTTCAGGTGGATGTAGCCGCGGAAATGATGCTCTTCACGCAGGCGGCGCGCCACCTCGATCACCTGCTCCATCGTGTAGTCGGGCGTGCGCACGATGCCCGAGCTGAGGAACAGGCCCTCGATCACGTTGCGGCGGTAGAAATCCAGCGTCAGGCCGACCACCTCGTCGATCGTGAAGCGCGCGCGGGCGACATCACTGGACTCGCGGTTGACGCAATAGAGGCAATCGTAGGTGCACCAGTTGGTGAGCAGCACCTTCAGCAGCGAGATGCAGCGGCCATCCGGCGTGTGGCTGTGGCAGATGCCGGCACCCTCGGTCGAGCCCAGCCCCAGGCCATCGGACGAATCCCGCCGCGAGGTGCCGCTGGACGCGCAGGACGCGTCGTACTTGGCCGCGTCCGCCAGGATGATGAGTTTGCGCCGCGTGTCCATGACGAGCAGGAATTGATGCCGACCAGTGATACTGTATGAATCACCAGTCTACGTCATTGCGGCGCCAATGCAAGACCCTGACGGCGCAGGTGTGTTGCTTTCCACAGGTCGCGCTGCGCGACCTTCGACGCTCACTCCGGCGTGTCGAGATTCGCCTTCACCCGCCGCAGCAGGTCGACCAGTTGGGCCTGCTCCAGCGGGCTGAGTCCGGCCAACGCCTGCTCGTTCAGCACCCGCCCTTCGGCGCGCATCGCCTGCTGCGCGGCCAGGCCCGACGCGCTGAGGCTGAGTCGCACGCTGCGGCGGTCGTCGGCGGCCGCTTCCCCCGTGAGAAGGCCCCGCTCGCGCAGGCTTTTGACGAGCTTGGCCAGCTGCGCCTTGTCGCGACCGCTGTGGGTGACGAGCTCGCTCAGCGTCGCGCCGGGGCGGCGCGCGAAGAAGGCCATCACCTTGCTTTCCATGTGCGTGATGTCGTGCGCGCCGTCGCGCAAGGCCTGGAACTGGCGTGAGCGGAACTGGTGCATCACCACGTGGACGAGCTCGATCACCGCCTCGGTCGCGGACGGAGAGCCCACATGGTTGACATTGTCCACTTGTTTGCGCATGATCGATGACATTGTCAACCAGTTCGAGACCGTCCGCATCGGCGCCGGCCTCCGGAGCATCTTCCATGAGCAGCACTACCCTGCGGCGCGTCGAACGCGTCCGCCACGAACTCAAGCGCCGCGAGCTGACGGTCAAGGCGGCGGAGTCTCTGACGCCGCACTTCCGGCGCATCACGCTGACCGGCGAGTCGCTGGCCGATTTCGTCAGCGCCTCGTTCGACGACCACGTCAAGGTCTTCGTCGAGCCCGCGAACGGCAGCGAGCCGGCGCGCCGCGACTACACGCCGCGCAGCTTCGACAACGCGGCGCGCGAGTTGGTGATCGAGTTCGCGCTGCATGGCGACGGGCCGGCCGCCGAGTGGGCGGCGCGGGCGAGCGCGGGCGACACGCTGGCCATCGGTGGCCCCAAAGGCTCGCTGATCGTGCCGCTGGACTACGACTGGCACCTGCTGGCCGGCGACGAGACGGCCTTCCCGGCGGTCGCCCGCCGCCTGCAGGAACTGCCCGCCGGCGCCAGGGCGGTGGTGATGCTGCGCGCCGCCGACGCCGCGGATCGCCGCCAGTTCGAGAGCGCGGCCGACGTCGACCTGACCTGGGTCTCGACCGACGCCCAGCTGCTTGCCGCCGTGCGCGCGCTCAAGCTCCCCGACGGCGACGGCTACGCCTGGTGCGCCGGCGAGGCCTCGTGCATGGCGGCGCTGCGCCGCGAGCTGGTCGAGGTCAAGGGCCATCCGCGCGAGGCCATCCGGGCCGCCGCCTACTGGAAGCGCGGCGCGACCGGCCATCACGAGAATCTCGAAGGCTGATCATTTCCCGGCCAGTGGAGCGACGAGGTCGGCCAGGGCGCGCAGGTCCGCCGGATTGACATCCGAGACCAGGCAGAACGCCAGCCCGCCCTGCGTGCGCTCGATGACGTTGAAGCCACGCACCACGCGCGTGGCCTCGGCGCCGGCGGCGGCGCTCGATTCGGCGGGCCGCACGAACACCGAGATCACGTGCGCGCCATGGCGATAGACCAGCGCGGCGGCGGTCTGGCCGGACAACACGTCGCGCCGCGCGCCGACCAGCGCAAAGCCCTGCGCCGAGAAGTCGGCCACCGGCGGCACGAAGTTCAGCCGCGCCGACAGCCACGGCCGCACCGCGTGCTGGTCCGAGCTCGCGACTTCGATCGGGTGATCGACCAGCAATGCCCGCGTGTGCGCGCTGACCGCCTCGGAGGCCTCGGCCGTCTGCCGCGAGCCCAGCGCCTGGCCGCGATGCCAGCCCAGCGCGCCCGGGTCGACCGCCGCCAGCGTGCACAGCGTCGCGACCACGGCGCCACCGAGGCCGGTCAGCCACGGCAGCGCCGGCAGGCGGCGCGGGATGCGCGCGGGCGTCACGCCAGTGGACGCGTCCGCGGGCGCGGAGGCGGGCGCCGACACGGCCAACATCGCCTCGAGATTCGCGCGCAACGCAGCAGGCGCGGCATGTCGCGTCGCGTGCGTTCGCAAGGCAGCGCGCAGCGCACGTCGCGCCTCGAAGCGCCGTTGCAGCGCCGGCTCCACGGCCAGGCGGCGCTGCAGTGCCAGGCTGGCGGCCGCATCGAGTTCGTCGTCCATCAGCGCGTCCAACTGCAGATCGTCGTCGTTCATGGGGCACTCCCTTCGCGTGGCGGCTGCGGTGCGAGCGCTGCTGCGAGCAGATGGCGTGCGCGCGACAGGCGCGACATCACCGTGCCGATCGGCACGTCGGTGATGCGCGCGATCTGGCGATACGACAGCTCCTCGAGCTCGCGCAGCACCAGCGCTTCGCGCAAAGCGATCGGCAACGCGGCGATCGCGGCGTCGATCTCGCGCCGCTGCGCGTGGCGGATCGCCAGCGATTCGGGATCGCCGGGCGGCGCACCGGTAGCCAGCGCGGCGTCGAGTTCGTCGTCAGGCACTTCGATCTCGTTCGGCCGCCGCGCGCCCAGCCAGGCGAACGCGACATTGCGCACGATGGCCAGCAGCCACGGCCGCGGGTCGCCACCGCGAAAGCCGTCGAAATGGCGCAGCGCACGCACGAGCGCGTCCTGCACGACGTCCTGCGCATCGTGCCCGTCGCGCACCAGCCAGCGCGCGAGGTTGTAGGCCGCATCCAGGTGCGGCAACACGGACGCGGCAAAGCGCGCGTGGCCATCGTCTTGCATCGTCGAAAATCGCGCCTGGACGACGAGGTGACCGTTCATCCCTTCGTGTCCGCCGCCGCAGAATACATCGCACAGGCGACTGAAGCGGCACGCCCGGCCGCGCGAGTTCGCGGGCGAAGGCCTCAGGCAGAATCGATCGCATGCGCTTCGCCCTCGAATTCCACGACTCGGAGATCCGCGACGTGCTGGCCACCACCGCCGCCTTGCGAGTGCGTTTCGCGGCCGCCTGCGTCCGCGACCCGCACGGCAACCGCGGCTGGCTGACAGGCGTCACGCTCGCGTTGGCCGACGCGACGCTGGCCGGCGACCCCGCGCATGCCTTGGGCAGGCTCAGCGAGGGCCGCCTGCGCCAGGACGGGCGCGACGTCGTCCGCCCTGCCCTTCCCGGCACGCTCACGGGCGCCCTCGAACTGACGCTGCGGTTCGCCAATGGCACGCTGCTGACGGCGCACGGGCGCTCGCTCGCCTCGACCCTGTCCGACGACGCCCGTTTCACGGAGGATCTGTCATGCTGAACAGCGCCCCCATCGCCGGCGACGTCGACTATGCCGCCCACGGTATCGGCTACGGCCGCCAGCGCCGCACCGACCCGCGGCTCGCCGCCTGGGTGCATGCGGCGCTCGGCGATGCGCGCACCGTGCTGAACGTGGGCGCCGGCGCCGGCTCCTACGAGCCGACCGATCGCCACGTGCTCGCGATCGAGCCCTCGGCCGCGATGCGCGCGCAACGCCCCGCGCACCTGACGCCGGCGGTCGATGCCATCGCCGAGAAGCTGCCGCTGGACGACCAGAGCTTCGATGCCGCGATGGCGCTGGTCACCGTGCACCAGTGGCCGGACCTCGGGCAGGGCCTGCGCGAATTGCGCCGCGTGACACGCGGCCCCATCGTCGTGCTGACCTTCGACGGCGACGCGCTGGATCGCTACTGGATGGCCGACTACGCCCCCGAGATGCTGGCCGTCGAACGCCGCCGCCTGCCGCCCATCGCGCGTCTGGTCGACGGGCTGGGCGGCACCTGCGAGGTGCACACGCTGCCGATTCCCAACGACTGCGTCGATGGATTTTCGGAGGCGTTCTATGCCCGGCCCGAGGCCTTTCTCGACCCCGCCGTGCGGCGCTCGCAGTCGGCCTGGAGCTTCCTGCCCGACGACGTGCAGGCGCGCATCGTCGCCCGGCTCGGCGCCGACCTCGCGTCCGGCCAATGGGACAGCCGCCACGGCGCGTGGCGCAGCAAGCCGTTCTTCGAAGGCTCGCTGCGCGGGATCGTCAGCCGGCCGCCACGCTAGCCGAAGTCAGGTCGTCGTGTTGGCGTTGGCCCGCGCGGTGCTGGGCTGGCCGGTACCGTCGACGTCCCGGCCCGGATCCGGATTCTCGACGTCCGACGGGTCATCGCGGCCGATGCGACCTTCGTCCAGATCCTGCGGTTCGGCCCGGCTGTAGAGCTCCTGCTGGCTGCGGGCGGAGGCGTCGCCGCCGTCGGGGGCCTGGTTGCCGGTGCGGTCGGAATGCTTGGGGCTGGCCATGGAGATCTCCTTTGGGGTGTTCGTCCGCGGCGGCGCCGCGGGCCTGGCCAGACCCGGCAAGGCTTGCGCCCAGCCGGCCATGCTCCCGGCACGCATCGAGCCCTCGCTCAGCCGCGCTCGCCCGCCTTGCGCAACAGTTCCGCGGCGCGCAGCCCATCCTGAGGATGCATGGCCGTGCCGATGTGCACGGCGACCTGCAGCAGCTTTCCTGCCACGCGGTAGTCGCCATTGACCAGGCGCTCCAGGCGCCGGCCGACGCGCCCGGCGACGGCAGCGTCGGCACCAGGCAGCACGACGCAGGTATCGCGATCGCTCTCGCGCAGGATCGCGTCGCTGGCACGCACCGCGTTGCCGATCCGGTTGGATACCTCCTGCCGTACGCGCTGTTCCAGGTTGGCACCGGCTTCGCCGTCAGTCAGGGACACCGCGTCGACGCTGACGCACAGCAAGGCCAGCACGCCGCCGCGGCGGCGGCATTGCGACAGGTGCAGATCCAGCCGCGCCTGGACCTCCGCCGCGCCCGACACCGGCGTGGCGCGATCCGCCGGTCGATCCGGCACGCTAGGCGGCCGGGTGTCTTCCTCGCGCTCGGGACGGGTGGGCGACATCATGCGGGCTCCTCCTTGGGTGAGAAGCGGTATCGCGGGTCGGCCCTCCGGCCTCCCTTCCTCCCCGAACACCGCTCCTCCATCAAGAAAACGCGAAGCGATCACCAAACACGACATCCTCAGTTGGAAAAAATGTGTAACGGCGGGTTAGAGTGGGGCATGCGGGCCGACCAGCCCGAAACGTAAAAGCCGATGTCCGACATCACCTCCCTGCTGAAGTCCGCGGCCCAGGGCGACCGCCAGGCGGCCGACCAGGCGTTCGCGTTGCTGTATGCCGACCTGCAGCGCCTGGCCCACAGCCGCATGAACCGCTCCGGCAACATGACGATGCTGGACACCACGGCGCTGGTTCACGAGAGCTGGCTGCGCTTCCAGGGTGCCGGCCAGGCCGTCTTCGCCGACAAGCAGCACTTCATGGGGTATGCGGCGCGCGTGATGCATTCCGTGGTGGTCGACTTCGTGCGCGCGCGTCGCGCCGCCCGGCATGGCGGCGGCGTCGAACACGTGACGCTCAACACCGCGATCGGCGACGCGCTGTCGCACCACGACGACGAGATCCTGCGGGTGGACGAAGCGATGCAGCAGCTCGCGGTCGCCGACCGCCGCTTGCACGACGTGGTCGAACTGCGCTACTTCGGCGGGCTGTCGGAAGCCGAGATCGCGGCCATCCTGGGCGTCACCGAACGCACCGTGCAGCGCGATTGGGCCAAGGCCCGCCTGTTTCTCTCGTCGGCGTTGAACGCATGAACGGCGGCCGGCCGTCCGCAGCGGCGCGCAGCATGGGGAACTGCTGATGTCCGTCGGCAAGGAGACCTGGGGCCGGCTGTCGCCGCTGCTCGACGAATTGCTCGACCTGCCCGACGACGAGCGCGAGGCCCGCCTGGCAGCGCTGCGCGCGCAGGATCCGGCGCTGGCCGATGCGGTCGGCGCGATGCTGCAGCACCTGCCCGCGATCGAGCGCGGCGACTTCATGCCCGCGTCGGCGCTGCCCAAGCCCGGCGGCCTCGGCGGCCAGGCGATCGGGCCCTACACGCTGGTGCGCGAGATCGGCCACGGCGGCATGGGCACCGTCTGGCTGGCGCGCCGCACCGATGGCCGCTATGAGGGCGAGGTCGCGATCAAGTTCCTGCGCTCGGGCCTGTTCGGCCATGGCGACGCGGCCCGCTTCCAGCGCGAAGGCAGCATCCTCGCGCGCCTGTCGCACCCGCACATCGCGCGCCTGCTGGACGCCGGCGTGATGGTCGACGGCGCGCAGCCCTACCTGGTACTGGAGTACATCGACGGGGAGCCCATCGACCAGTACTGCCAGCGCCTGGCCCTGCCGGTCGACGCCCGCCTGCGCCTGATGCTGGACGTGCTCGCCGCCGTGGCGCAGGCGCACAACCGCCTGGTGCTGCACCGCGACCTGAAGCCCACCAACATCCTGGTGACGCAGGCCGGTGACGTCAAGCTGCTCGACTTCGGCATCGCCAAGCTGCTGGACGACGCCGGTGCCGACCAGACGGCCTTGACCGCGCGCGTGGGCAACGCCTTCACGCCGGAGTTCGCGGCGCCCGAGCAGTTGCAGGGCGGCGACGTGACGACCGCCACCGACGTCTACGCGCTGGGCGTGCTGATGTACCTGCTGCTGGGCGGCGACCACCCGACCGCAGCCCCCACCGGCGCGCCGCTCGATCGCATGCGTTCGGTCATCGAGACGGTGCCGCGGCGCCTGTCCGAGGCCGTGCTGCGCCGCGGCGGGCCGACGACGCGCTTCTCGTCGGAATCGCGCAAGCTGTCCGGCGAGGTCAAGGGCGACATCGAGACCATCGTCGCCAAGGCCTTGAAGAAATCGCCGTCCGAGCGCTACGCCAACGCCGCCGAACTGGCCGACGACGTGCGGCGCTATCTCGCCCACGAGCCGATCGCGGCGCGGCCGGACTCGACGCTCTATCGTGCGACCAGGTTCGTGCAGCGCCACCGCGCCGGCGTGGCGATGGCCACCACGGCGGTGCTGGCGTTGGGCGTGGGCGTGGGCGTGGCGCTGTGGCAGGCGCGCGAAGCGCGCGCGCAGCGGGTGCAGGCCGAAGGCCTGATCGAATACATGATCGGCGACCTGCGCAAGAAGCTGCAGCCGGTGGGGCGGCTCGACGTGCTCGATGGCGTCGGGCTGAAGGCGCTCGACTACTACGCCGCGCAGGATCCGGGCAGCCTGGACGCCGATTCGCTGGGCCGCCGCGCCCGGGCGCTGCACATGATCGGTGACCTGGCGCAGCAGCGCGGCAAGTTCGACGAGGCGGAGCGCGACTTCCAGCAGGCCGCCGACACCACCAGCCGTCTGCTCGCGGCGCATCCTGGCGATCCGCAACGCATCTTCGACCAGTCGCAGAGCGAGTACTACGTCGGATACGTGCAGTGGTATCGTGGCCGGCTGCATGATGCCGAGGCTGCGTTCCGGCGCTACGACGAGATGGCCCGGCGCATGAACGCCGCCAAGCCCGGCGACCACGACTGGCAGCTCGAGGCCGTGTTCTCCAAGACCAACCTGGGCGTCGTGCTAACCGAGCTGGGCCGCGCGGACGAGGCCTTGCCGCTGCTCTCGCAGGCTCGCGCCGAGATTGCAGAGATCGCGCGCACTCATCCGGAGGACTCGGTCAGCGAAGGCAACACCATTGGCTGGAACGCCTTCGCCTACATCATGCTCGGACGCGACGAGGAGGGTATACGCGCCGAGAACGACAAGATCGCCGCGGCGCTGCGCTCTCCCAATGCGGACAAGGACCAAGACGCCCAATTCCTGGTGGCCAATGCGCACGACGAGATCGCGAACGGCCTGCGCAACCTCGGCCGCCTGGACGAGGCGATCCAATATTCCCACCGTGCGCTGGGCGAGCTTCGGGCACTGAATGCCCGCGACCCCGCGAACGTGGACAACGTCGGCGAGATCGTCGGCGCACAGATCTCGCTCGCCGAGTTGCTGGCGACGACAGCCGACCACAATGGCGCACGCGACGCACTTCGCGAGGCGAGTTCCCGCTTGACCGCGCTGATGGCACGTCCGACCCCCAAGCGGATCTGGCGTCTTGCGCAAACGGCACACGTCCTCGAGCTTCGCGCGCGCCTTGTGGACAACGACCAGGAGCGTTCCGCGGCGAGCGCCGCCCTGGCGACCTTCACGGCCGATGTGCGCTCGTACGAATCGAAAGGCGGCGTAGTGCCGCAAAACGACGCCATCCTCATTGCCAGCGCCGGCCTGGCAGAAGGTGACCTGCTGACACGCGCCGGTCGGGCCGTCGAGGCACGCGAAGCGTGGCAGTCCGCGGCCAGCCGCGTGCGTCCAATCGCCGAACGGCTTGTTCCAGCGGCGATGGTGCAACTTGGGCAACTCGATCTGCGGCTTGGCAGCGCTCAAGATGCGCGTGCCTGGGCCGATAGAGTCTTGCGCACGACATATCGGCACCCCGCCTTCGCCGATCTTCAACAACGACTCGGGCCGGCGCAACAGGCGGGGGAAGCGCGAAGGCCCTGATCAAGGGAACCACCATGCCACATACCCCCAAGCGCGTCGTCCCGGTAGCGGTCGACGTCACTGCGGCCGCCGACGGCACCGTCACCATCGATTGCAGCCCGAGCCCGGCCGACATCATCAAGGGCACCAGTCATGCGCTGCTCGTCTTCACGCTGAACACGACGGGCTACCGCTTCCGTACTGCGCACGCCATCACGCTGGACAAGGCCGTGGACGACTTCCCGTACCCCTCGTGGACCATCAGCGACACGCAGGCTGCGCTGTACGACTGCAACAAGGTCGCCGATACGATCGACTACACCGTGACCGTCGTGAACACCACCACGGGCCAGGAATACAGCGTCGATCCCGAGATCAAGAACGGCGGCAGCGGGACCGGAGGCAACTGACGCCGTACGTCAGTCCGCATAGACTGCCGCAATGGCGCTGATGCGTTCCAACAGCTCGCGGCGCAACGCCGCGGGCTTGAGCACCTGCGCCTGAACGCCCAGGCGCAACACCTGGCCGGCCGCGTGGGTGATGGATTCGATCGGAATCGTCACGCGCCGCCAGCCCGTCTCGTCCGGCTCCGACGCCGATGCTTCGGCCGCCTGCGCCACCGCGCTGCCCAGATCGCGCAGCGCCTTCAGGCCTGACGGCGACACGCGCAGCTGCGCCGTGTCCACCGCCAACTCCTTCTCGAACCGCTTGGTCGACGCCTGCCACCACGCGGCGAGCTCGAAGTTCGCTGGCCGCTCGAACGCCTCGTCGGTGACCTGCAGGTCCAGGATGTTGGAGAGCCGATACGTGCGCACCCCGTTGCCCACCTGCGCGGCCAGGTACCAGATGCCCGCCTTGAGCACCAGCCCCAGCGGATCGACGCGGCGCGAGACCTCCCCCTTCCAGCTCTCGTAGCGCATCGCGACGCGGCGCTCGCTCCACACCGCCTGCGCGATCGCCGGCAGGTGGTCGGTGGCCGACGGGCCGCGGTACCAGTCGATGGGATCGAGGTGGAAGCGCGCGCTGACTCGGCGCGCGTCCTCGCGCCAGCCGTCCGGCAAGGCGGCCAGCAGCTTCAACTGCGCCGACGCCATCGCCTCGCCCAGACCCAGCTCCGACGCGGGGCCGGGCAGGCCGCCCAGGAACATGGCCTGCGCCTCGGGCGCCGTCAGGCCGTCGACCTTGGTGCGCCAGCCCGGCTGCAGCTGGAAGCCGCCGAGCCGCCCGCGGTCGGCCCAGATCGGCACGCCCGCGGCGCTGAGCTCGTCGACATCGCGATGGATGGTGCGCACGGACACCTCCAGCGCCTCGGACAGCGCCTGAGCGCTGACACGCCCGCGCGTCTGCAGAAGCATCAGGAGCGACAGGAGGCGGCTGGCACGCATGGACGGAAGTTTGCCCGAAATACATGACATGCCTTGTCACATATCCGGGAGGAACATGAGGCCATGGTCAAAACCGCAGGAGTCCCCGCCATGTCTTCCCCCGTCATTCCCGAGGCGCTCAGCGTGCTCGAGCTGCGCCAGTACACGCTGCATCCTGGCCGGCGCGACGAGCTGATCGCCCTGTTCGAACGTGAGTTCGTCGAATCGCAGCAGGACGTGGGCTCCCACGTGCTGGGCACCTTCCACGACCTCGACGACCCCGACCGTTTCGTCTGGCTGCGCGGCTTCGCCGACATGGCCGCGAGAGCCGACGCGCTCGCCGCGTTCTACGGCGGCCCGGTCTGGCAGGCGCACCGGAATGCGGCCAACGCCACGATGATCGATAGCGACGACGTGCGGTTGCTGCGCCCGCTCGGTGGCGAGCAGGCACTGCGGGCGGCGTTGCAGCCTCGGCCGCCCGTGCAGTCGGCGCCCGCGGCGGGCGGCGTCTTCACCATCACGGTCTGCCCGCTGCTGCGGCCGGCCGACAAGACGCTGGTGCACGCCTTCGACCAGTGCGTCCACCCGTGGTGGGTCGGCGTCGGCGGCGACCTGCTTGCCTGCTGGGTCACCGAGTTGGCGCCCAACAACTTCCCGCGCCTGCCAGTGCGCGAGAACGAGCCGGTCATCGCCTGGCTCACCCGCTTCGACGACGAGGCCGCGCAGCTGCGCCACGCCGCGTTGCTGCGCAGCTCGGGCTGTCTCGAACGCGCCGAGTGGCGCGCCCATCTTTCCAGCGAGGCGACGCAGCTGCGCCTCGTACCCACCCCCCGCTCGGCGCTGCGTCGCCGGCACAGCATCGAAAGCCGAGACCATGACCACTCCTTCTGACTTCATCGGCCGCCCGCACGACTTCGACTTCCTCGTCGGCGGCACCTGGCACGTGGCCAATCGCCGCCTGCTCCAGCGCCTGCGCGGCGGCGGCGACTGGACGACCTTCGAGCACACCTGCACCGCAGTCACGATGATGGACGGCCAGGTGTCGGTCGACGAGAACGTCTTCGCCGGCATGGGCTTTACCGGCGTCACGTTCCGGACGCTGGACGTCGCCGCGCGGCGCTGGGCGATCTACTGGATCAACAGCCGCGACGGCCGCGTTCAGCCGCCGGTGCACGGCGGCTGGAACGGCGACCGCGGCGAGTTCTTCGGCGACGACGAGGACGACGGCCGCCCGGTGCGCGTGCGCTTCCTGTGGGAGCGCCTGGGCGCCGACCGTGCGCGCTGGACGCAGGACTTCGCCTTGATCGGCCAGGACGGCCAGCCGGACGGCCCGTGGGAAACCAACTGGGTGATGGAGATGAGCCGGCTTTAGGGACTGAGTGCTTGCGCAGCGGCCTGCGGCAACGCAGGCTGCGTGCCGTCACGGAAGTTCGACGGCACGAGCCGGTCGCGCAAGGCCATGAACGGCGCTTCGACCAGCTTGTGCAGCAGGCCGCCGACGGCGATGCAGGCCAGCGTGATGATGGCCACCTGCGCGGCGCTGGAGATCTCCAGCGGCGCCAGCTGGCGACCGAGGAACATCGCCAGCGGCTTGTGCGACAGGTAGATCGCGTACGACCACATCGCGATGTGCCCGGCGCCCGGAATTCGCCACTGCAGGACGCGCGCCGTCGGACTCAAGGCCGCGGCCACCAGCAGCGAGAACGACAGCGCCACCAGCGAGTAGCCGAACGTCGTCATGAAGAAGCCCCAGCCGTAGCCGCGGATGTCGTAAAAGAAGTGCGCGAGCGTCAACATCGTCGCGACTGCCATGGCCCCGAGCGTGCTCAACAGGCCGCCGCGCGCCATCAGCTGTTCCCAGGTTGGTCGATGGAAGTTCTTCAGCATCGCCACCGCGATGCCCGGGACGAACTCGTCGAAACGGCACAGCGTCGCGTAATAGATCCAGGGCATGTAGCCGTCGGTGTGGCCGTCAGCCTCACGCCCGTAGCGTTGCCACAGCACGCCGCGCGCCACGATGCCCACCGTCACCAGCGCGCCCATCAGCAGCCACCCGTGCGTGCGCGTGAGCCTCACGCGCCGGCGCACGAGCCAGGCCGCGGCGGCCAGCACGAGCGGCAGCACCAGGTAGAACTGCTCCTCCACGCACAGCGACCAGGCGTGCGAGAACGCGGTGCCCGGTTGCAGCCCGAGGTTCTGGGTGAAGGTCAGGAAGCGCCACCACGCCACCGGCGGCTTGCCGCCCATCACGGTGGGAAACGCTGCGAAGGCGGCCAGCACCAGCCAGAAGATCGGCAGCGTGCGAAAGGCGCGTCGCGCATAGAACCGTGCGACCGACAGTTCCTGCCCGCGCCCCCACCCGGAGAACAACTGGTTCGAGATCAGGTAGCCGCTCAGCACGAAGAACAGGTCGACGCCCGTCCAGCCGATCCAGGCCACCGCGCCAAACGGGTTGGGCCCCGGCACGAACAGGCTGTAGTGGTACATGAACACCAACGCGATGGCGCTGGCGCGCAAGGTGTCGAGGCCCGGATTGCGGGATGTTGGAATCGTCATGGCGGGGGTCTGAGCGCAGCTCGACAGAAAAGATTCCGTCGTTTCAAGAATATTTTTCGACCAGCCGCAGCACGGTGCGCCAGTTGCGCGTGGTGGCCGGCTCGCCCAGCTGCCGCTCGAGCCAGGCGTTAGGCGATCCGGCCGAGGCGCCGACCCAGCGACTGATGCTCAGCACATGCGTGTCCTCGGCGCGCAGCAGCTCGAGGTCGCCGCGCGCCGTCACCAGCGGCAACGCGGGCAGCGGCTTGCGCGGCGCGCCCAGGAAACTGATGCAGCAGGCGTCGCGCCCCTCGGCAACGCGGCCCGCGAACGGATCGCTCTGGACCAGCGCGCGCAACTCGTCGACGCTTCGCACGAACACCGGTTCGCGCATGCCGCAGCTGGCGGCCAGCGCCGCGCAGGCACGCGCCGCGACCGCGCGCGGGCGCGTGCCGCCCGCGAGCGTGAAGACCAGCGTGCCGTTGACCTGGAACGATTGCGCCACGTCTGCCCCGGCGGCCAGGAAGGCCGACTCCAGTTGCTCGCGGCTGGGGCTCAGCGGCCGGCCCAGATTGACGTTGCGCAGGAACGCCGCATACCTGGCGACCATCAGGGCCGCCCGTCGAACGCCGCCAGCGAACGCACGTACGCGGGGTCGTCGATGATGGTGTTGTGGCTGGCGCCGGCGATGACCGCGTACTGCGCCTGGCCGGACGGGAAACGCGCGCGCAGTGCCTCGGTGCTGGCGGCCGGAATCAGCTCGTCGCGCTCGGCGCGCAGGATCAGCACCGGCGCCGTGATGCGCGGCACGTAGCGCCAGGACTCGTACTTGTCGATCAGCAGCCAGCGCACCGGCGCGAACCAGAACTGGCGCTGGGCGATGGCCAGCAAGCTGTCGTAGGGCGTGACCAGCACCAGCTTGGAGACCGGTCGCGCGCTCGCCAGCCGCGCCGCGACGCCCGAACCCAGGCTGCGGCCGATCACGATCACGTCCGGGTGCTTCGCATGCACCTGGTCGAACAGGCCCGCAGCGTCGGCGGCGATGTCAGCCTCGGTCGGACGCCCGGCGCTGCCGCCGTAGCCGCGGTAGTGCAGCATGACGATCTCGCGCTCGGGAAACGCCGCCATCAGGGGCGCGACGCTGCTGGAGACGTCCTCGCCATTGCCACCGAAGTACAGCACCGCACCCGGCCCCTCGTGCGGCCGCACGGTCAGCTGCAGCAAGGTATCGCCGTTGCGAAAGGTGCCGGCCATCTGCGTCGGCCCCAGCCGGCGAGGCGTGGGGAAGTATTGGAACGAGCGCTGCTTGCTGTACAGCGCGGCGCACAGGCCGATGTAGGCAACGGCCACGGTCAGGAGGATCAGGGTCAGCATGCGGCGCATCGGGCAGGGGCGTTCTGGACGCCGCATTGTCGACGACGCCCGCGGCCGGGCCGTTCATGATGCGCCGCAACATGGCTCCGACAGGCGGCCCGCGGCGGCGCGACATGATGCGCCTGGCGCGCGCCGGCCGTCGCCGTTCACGTTGACGGCATGACGCCGATGCGGCCTTTGCACGCGGCCTTGACAGGCTGCCACGGGGCTCGCAATGTCGCGGTCGCCAGTGCTCGCCGCCCACGATGCGGCGGGCTGCATTCCGCACGTCAACCACCCATGGAGACAGCAATGGACATGCTAGAACCCGGCCGCTTCGGCTACGCCGTCAACTTCAAGAAGCGCTATGGCAACTACATCGGGGGCGAGTGGGTGCCGCCGGTCAAGGGCGAGTACTTCGAGAACATCACGCCGATCACCGGCCGTGCCTTCTGCGAGATCCCGCGCTCCACGGCCGAGGACATCGAGCGCGCGCTCGACGCCGCGCATGCGGCCAAGGTCGCCTGGGGCAAGACCTCGCCGACGGAACGCGCCAACATCCTCAACCGGATCGCCGACCGCATGGAGCAGAACCTGGAGCTGCTGGCCAACGCCGAGACCTGGGACAACGGCAAGCCGCTGCGCGAGACGATGGCGGCCGACCTGCCGCTGGCGATCGACCACTTCCGCTATTTCGCCGGCTGCGTGCGTGGCCAGGAAGGTGGCATCAGCGAGATCGACGACACCACCTACGCGTACCACTTCCACGAGCCGCTGGGCGTGGTCGGCCAGATCATCCCGTGGAACTTCCCGATCCTGATGGCCGTGTGGAAGCTCGCGCCGGCCCTGGCCGCCGGCAACTGCGTGGTGATCAAGCCGGCCGAGCAGACGCCGGCGTCCATCCTCGTGCTCGCCGAGCTGGTGGGCGACCTGCTGCCCAAGGGCGTGCTCAACATCGTCAACGGCTTCGGCCTGGAAGCCGGCAAGCCGCTGGCCTCGAGCAAGCGCATCGCCAAGATCGCCTTCACCGGCGAGACGACGACGGGCCGCCTGATCAGCCAGTACGCCAGCCAGAACCTGATCCCGGTGACGCTGGAGCTGGGCGGCAAGTCGCCCAACATCTTCTTTGCCGACGTGATGAGCAAGGACGACGCGTTCGTCGACAAGGCGCTGGAAGGCTTCGCGATGTTCGCGCTGAACCAGGGCGAGGTCTGCACCTGTCCGTCGCGCGTGCTGATCCAGGAGTCCATCTACGACCAGTTCATCGACAAGGCCATCAAGCGCGTGGCCGCCATCAAGCAGGGCAACCCGCTGGAGATGTCGACCATGATCGGGGCGCAGGCCTCGAGCGAGCAGCTGGAGAAGATCCTCAGCTACCTCGACCTGGGCAAGCAGGAGGGTGCGCAGTGCCTGATCGGCGGCGAGCGCAACATGCTCAAGGACGATCTCGAAGGCGGTTTCTACGTCCAGCCCACCGTCTTCAAGGGCCACAACAAGATGCGCATCTTCCAGGAGGAGATCTTCGGCCCGGTCGTCTCCGTGACGACGTTCAAGGACGAGGAGGAGGCGCTGTCCATCGCCAACGACACGCTGTACGGACTGGGTGCGGGCGTCTGGTCGCGCGACATGAACACCGCCTTCCGCATGGGCCGCGGCATCCAGGCCGGCCGCGTCTGGACGAACTGCTATCACGCGTACCCGGCGCACGCGGCCTTCGGCGGCTACAAGCAATCGGGCATCGGGCGCGAGAACCACAAGATGATGCTGGATCACTACCAGCAGACCAAGAACCTGCTGGTCAGCTACAGCGACAAGGCCCTGGGCTTCTTCTGAGCGGCCCGAACGCCGAGGCGGTGCCGGAAGGTGTCTGGCATCGCCTCGTATCGCGCCAGGCGGTCGACGGAGAGCGCGCGGCTGATCGCGATTCGAGGGGGTGCCTGACGCCGCTCCCGCTCGAGATCGGCGTCAGGCACCTTCCCGTCCGCGACGACGGGATCGCGCTTGTTTGAAAAATCCAGCGCGAACGGGAAGATGCCAGACACCTGTTCGGCTGCGGCGAGCGCCCTCACGGAGGCAAGGATGACCGACATCACGACTGACACCGTCGCCCAGGTCGTCGCCACCGACGCCGCGCTGGCCCTGATCCAGGAACTGCGCGAGCGCCACGGCGACCTGATGTTCCACCAGTCCGGCGGCTGCTGCGACGGCAGCGCGCCGATGTGCTTTGCGCTGGGCGAGTTCATCGTCGGCGACAACGACGTGCACCTCGGCGACATCGGCGGCGTGCCCTTCTACATCAGCGAGTCCCAGTACGAATACTGGTGCCACACGCAGCTGATCATCGACGTCGTGCCGGGGCGCGGCGGCATGTTCTCGCTCGAAGGCCCGACGGGGCGGCGCTTTCTCACGCGTTCGCGCTTCTACGAGGAGGCGGAGTGGAACGCGCTCGTCGCCAGCGGCAAGGCGAGGAACTAGGTTCAGAATGGGGGCATGAATTCCTCGTCCTCGCTGCCGTTTCCCGCCAACGCCCGCGCGGCGTCGGACACGCAGGAGGACGCGGAGCCGCCGCACGGCGAGCTCGTCACCATCACGCGGGTCTTCAACTCGCTGGAGGCCGAGATGCTGCGCGGCTGCCTGCAGGCCGAGGGCATCCCCGCGACGCTGGGCGATGCGCAGACCATCCAGACCGACACCCTGCTGACCGTCGCGCTCGGCGGCATCCGCGTGATGGTGCCCTCGTCCTTTGCCGACGCCGCGCGCCAGACCGTGGACGCGTTCGATCGCGGCGCACTCGCCATCGACGAGCTGCCGGACGACGCGGAGCCGGCGGCGCCCGAGACCGAGACGGATGCGGCGCCCGGCTTCCGGATGTCCCCCGCCGCCTGGGCAGTGCTGGCCATCGTCGTCGTGGCCGTCGTGATCTTCTGATCAGGCGCATACTCAAGCTCGTTCATTCGTTTCCGAAGCGCTTTGCGCGGGCTTCGCCACACGGCCATGCCCGGTTACCAAGTCAAGCAGCAACGCATCGCCATCCCCGGCGTCGACGACCTCGTCATCCGCTCGCTGCTCGACAAGCAGCAGTTCGCCGATCCGCAGGGAGACGCCGAGCGCCTGGGCATCTCGTCGTCGCTGTGGCCGCTGTTCGGGCTGCTGTGGCCCTCGGGCAGCCACCTGGCGGCCCGGCTGGGCGCGCGCAGCGTCGTCCACACCGATCGCATCCTGGAGATCGGCTGCGGCCTGGGGCTGGCCAGCCTGGTCGGGCACCGCGCCGGCGCCGACATGACCGCCAGCGACTGCCATCCCCTGGCCGGCCGCTTCCTGGCGCACAACCTGATGCTCAACGACCTCGGGCCGATGAAGTACCGCCACGGCCAATGGCCCGGCGTGGTGCTGCCGCGCGACGCGATCGACGAGCGAGCACCGGCCGTCGTGCACGGCCAGTTCGACCTGATCATCGGCAGCGACGTGCTCTACGAGCGCGACGAGCGCGGCCAGCTGGCCGATTTCATCGCCCGACTGGCGGCGCCGGTGGCCGAGGTCTGGATCGTCGACCCCAATCGCCCCAACCGCAGCCACTTCAACCGCAACATGGCACGCCACGGCTTTCGCATGGAAGAGGCCCGGCTGGATCACGAAGAAAGGGATGGCATCGCCGCCTACCGCGGGCGCATGCTCACCTATCGGCGCGTCTAGGCCCGGCCCGGGAACGACGGTTGCCGCCAGGTCCGAAGGCCGCTTCGCGCGGCAAAGGAGTCCGCATGAACCCGCTCGTCAATCGCAACAATGCCGCCGTCGACATCGGGCGTCCGCCGCCGGCCGACGCGCCGATGCAGGTGGTGCCATGGGCCGAGGAATCGTCGCGCTCGATCGGCGCGGAGGATGCCAACATGCGTTACCGCGGCGACCTGTTCCTGCCGGGCTGGCTCAAGATCGAGCTGCAGCCCACGGCGGAACAGGGCCCGGGCGCCTGAGGCCTACTTGGTCGCGATCGCCTCGACCTGGATGCGCAGGTCGACGGCCATGCTGAAGCCGTAGGGCTTGCCGGCGTCCATGCCGAACTGCTCGCGGTCCAGCGTCGCGTAGATGTCGGCGCCGCAGGCCTCACGCTTGTACATCGGGTGCTGGATGCACTTGAACTTCTTGATGTCCAGCGTCACCGGGTTGGTCTTGCCGTGCATCTCGAGGGTGCCGACCGCGCGGGTGGGGGCGCCGTCGGCGAAGCCTTCCAGCGTGCCCTTGAAGATCGCTTTCGGGTACTTGTCCGACTCGAACAGCTCCTTCGTGCGGGCGGCCTTGTTCAGCGCCTCCAGGCCGAAGTCGCCGCTCTTCATGTCGACGACGATGGTCACGCTGCCGGTGCCCGCCTCGCGGTCCATCGTCACCGTGCCCGACGTGCGATCGAACTTGCCGCGCCACGTGGAGATGCCCATGTGGTCGGCCTCGAAGCTGGGGAAGGTGTGCTGCGGGTCGATGTTGTACGTGACCGGGGCGGCCTGGGCGGCCAGGCTGGCGGCGAACAGGGCGGCGGCGGCGA
>JBJMWF010000227.1:0-8457 GCA_045810265.1 Vitreoscilla sp.
CGAGTTCTGCTGCGTGGTCTGGCTCAGTTGCACGATGGCCGAATTGATCTGGCCCACGCCCGAGGACTGCTCCTCCGACGCCGCCGTGATCTCCTGCACCAGGTCGGAGGTCTTGCGGATGTTGGGCACGATGGTATCGAGCAGGCGCCCGGCCTTCTCGGCCAGTTCGACGCTGGAGCTGGCGACGTTGGCGATCTCCTCGGCCGCCACCTGGCTGCGCTCGGCCAGCTTGCGCACTTCCGCGGCGACCACCGCGAAGCCCTTGCCATGCTCACCCGCGCGCGCCGCCTCGATGGCCGCGTTCAGCGCCAGCAGGTTGGTCTGGTAGGCGATGTCGTCGATGATGCCGATCTTCTGTGCGATCTGCTTCATCGCCACGACGGTGGCCCGGACCGCCTCGCCGCCTTCGCTGGCTTCGCTGGCCGCCTTGGTGGCCATGCCGTCGGTGATCTTGGCGTTCTCGGTGTTCTGCGAGATCGAGGCCGTCATCTGCTCCATCGAGGCGCTCGTCTCCTCGACGCCCGCGGCCTGCTCGCTGGCCGCCTGCGACAACGACTGCGCCGTCGCGCTCACTTCCTCCGACGCCCCAGCCAGCGCCTCGGCGCCGCCGTTGACCTCGGTCACCACCAGCGAGAGCCGGTTGACGGTCTCGTTGACGTAATCCTTCATCTCGCCGAATGACCCGCTGTAAGGCTTGGAGATGCTCTGCGTCAGGTCGCCAGAGGCCATCGCGCCCATCACCCGCACGACGTCGTTGATGCTGTCGCCCGCCGACTGCACCATCTGGCGCGTCGTGTACAGCAGGCTGCTGGTGTCGTTCTGGCGCACCTCGACCTCGACCGTGAAATCGCCGACCGCCACCTTGCGCATGACGTCCGCCGCATAGGCCGGTTCGCCGCCCAGCACTTTCATCAGGTTGCGCGTGATCGTGACCGCGATGAGCACCGCAAGCAGCATGGCCGCGGCAGCCAGCCCGATCACGATCAGGCGCGTGGACGCGTAGACCTCGCTGCCGTTGCGCGAGGCTTCCTCCATGCGCGAGACCTCGTATTTCTGCAGCTCGCCCAGCGCCGTCCGATACGCCTGGTTGGCCGGCGAGAAGGTCGAATGCAGGTATTCGACGGCCTTGGGCTTGTCGCTGCGCGCCAGCTCGTGCAGGCGCTCGTACTCCGGCGCCAGCGCGGCTTCGCGCTCGCTGGCAGCCTTGAGCAGCTCCTTGCCCTTGTCGGTATCGATCTCGTGCTCGAGCTTCTTGATCACCTCGGTGTTGTGCGCACGCGAGCTGGCGACGGCTTGCCATGCCTGCTCGAAAGCGGACTCGTTCGTCGAGAGCAGCATCTCTCGCAACTGGCGGCCATCCTCGAGGGCCCCGCTCACCGCTTCGGCGCTCAGCGCCACTTCAGGATAGATGTCTTCCGTGATGGAGACGGAGGCCTGGTTGAGCGTGCCCAGCCGCAGCACGCTGGTGATCGAGATCACGAGCAGCAGCAGGACGACCGCGCCGAAGCCCAGCGCGAGGCGGGTTCCGACCTTGAGGTTGGCGAACATGTCGAGTCCTTTGAGTTTCGAAAGAGGTCAGGCCGCGAGCGACTCGACGGATTCCTCGACGCCGTTGCCGATGCCGGCGAGCTCGTCGATGGACAGCGCCCGATCGACGTCGAGCAGCAGCACGAACTTGCCGCGCACCTTGCCCACGCCCTGGATGAAATCACTGCGCATGCGCGCGCCGAACGCCGGCGGCGGTTCGATGTCGGCGGCCGCGATGTCCAGCACCTCGTTGACCGCGTCGACGAGCAGGCCCATGACCTGGCGCTCGTCGGCACCGCAGGCGGCCTCGACGATCACCACGCAGGTGCGCTTGGTCACCGGGCTCGACGGGCGGCCGAAGCGCGCCAGCAAGTCGACCACCGGCACCACGGCGCCGCGCAGGTTGATCACGCCGCGCACGCAAGGCGGCATCATGGGCACCTCGGTGACGCCCTGGTACTCGATGATTTCCTTGATGCCCAGGATGCCGATGGCGAACTGCTCCTGGGCGAGCATGAAGGTCAGGTATTGCGCGGGTTCGGTCTCCGCCGCGCGGGAAACGTTGGCGTTCATGGCGGCTCCTTCAGAAGCGGGCGAAGTTCGACTCGTCGACGTCGGCGCTGTCGCCGCCGACCGTGGCGGACGGGCGCGCCGACGACGCGTTCGGGCGCACCGCCGTGGCCTTGCCGCGCGCCGCCGACCTGCGCGCCGTCGCGATGGTGGCATTGGCCACCCGCACGTGCGCGACGCCGGCGTCGCGCGCGAGCTTGAAGAACGACATCGTCTGCTGCAGTTGCTCGGCCTGCGAGCTCATCTCCTCGGCCGTCGCGGCCAGTTCCTCGGAGCTGGACGAGTTCTGCTGCGTGGTCTGGCTCAGTTGCACGATGGCCGAATTGATCTGGCCCACGCCCGAGGACTGTTCCTCCGACGCCGCCGTGATCTCCTGCACCAGGTCCGAGGTCTTGCGGATGTTGGGCACGATGGTGTCGAGCAGGTGGCCCGCCTTCTCGGCCAGTTCCACGCTGGAGCTGGCGACGTTGGCGATCTCCTCGGCCGCCACCTGGCTGCGCTCGGCCAGCTTGCGCACTTCCGCCGCCACCACCGCAAAGCCCTTGCCGTGCTCGCCGGCACGTGCCGCCTCGATGGCCGCATTCAGCGCCAGCAGGTTGGTCTGGTAGGCGATGTCGTCGATGATGCCGATCTTCTGCGCGATCTGCTTCATCGCGACGACCGTGGCCTTGACCGCCTCGCCGCCTTCGCTGGCTTCGCTGGCCGCCTTGGTGGCCATGCCGTCGGTGACCTTGGCGTTCTCGGTGTTCTGCGAGATCGAGGCGGTCATCTGCTCCATCGAGGCGCTGGTCTCCTCGACGCCGGCGGCCTGCTCGCTGGCCGCCTGCGACAGCGACTGCGCCGTCGCGCTGACTTCTTCCGACGCACCGGCCAGCGCTTCGGCACCGCCGTTGACTTCCGTCACGACCTGCGACAGGCGCTCGACCATGTGCTGCATGGCCGCCATCAGCTGGCCGATCTCATCCTTGGCCCTGACGTCGATGCTGACGGTCAGGTCCCCTTCGGCCAGCCGGTTGGCCGCATCCACC
Organism: Vitreoscilla sp.; assembly: GCA_045810265.1. Taxonomy (GTDB): domain Bacteria; phylum Pseudomonadota; class Gammaproteobacteria; order Burkholderiales; family Burkholderiaceae_C; genus Scleromatobacter. The sequence goes on from JBJMWF010000227.1 coordinate 3,126, forward strand.
GCCTTGCGCACCGGCACCGTGATGCCGCGGGTGATGGCGAACGCCATCAGCAGCGCCAGTGCCGTGCAGCCCACGATGATGCTGATGATCCAGCTGCGCGCGGAGGCGTAGGTGAGCTGCGCTTCGTCGGCCGCCTTGTTGCCGCCCGCCACGTTGAGGTCGGACAGCTTGTCGGCCGTCACCCGCAGTGCGTCGTAGCGGCGCACGCTTTCGCCCAGAATGACGGTCTTGGCTTCCGCATCCTTGTTCTGGCGCACGAGGGCGACCACCTTGGCATGCTCGGCGAAGTAGACCTCGGCATCCGCCTTGAAGGATTCGTACAGCGCGCGCTCTTCCGGCGAGGTCACCAGCTTGGCGTAGTCGACGATGTCCTTCTGCAGTTCGGCAGTCTTGTCGGCGGATTCCTTCTCCACCGCGGCGATCAGGTCGGCGTCCGTCACCATCAGAACCTTGAATTCGAGCACCCGGATCCGGTTCAGGGTCGCCTTCATCGACAAGGCGGTGCGCACGCTGGGCATCCAGCTGGTGGCCAGATCCACCGCCGAGTTGTTGACGACGGCCAGGCGCGACAGCGCGAAGACGCCCAGCCCGGCCATCAGCGCGAGCACGACGAGGAACGAGCCGAAAAGCTTCGTGGCGAGTTTGAGGTTTGCGAACATGGAAGTCTTCCCTGGATTGAATGTGTGAGCGTGAGGGGTTTTCATTGGCCGGCTGCGAGGCTCTCGGCCTCACGCGCCACATGGGTTCGGTTTTCGTGGGCCTGCTGCATCAGCAGCGGCACGTCGAGGATGAGGGCGACGTCGCCGCTGCCCAGGATGCTGGAGCCGCTGATGCCCCGCACCTGCGCGAACATGCGCGACAACGGCTTGATGACGGTCTGGGCCTCGCCCAGCAAGGCGTCGACGACCAGGCCGAACTTCTGTCCGGCGTGCTTGACGACGACGATGTTCTGGCGCGCCGCGGCGGCGCCGGGCACGTCGAACAGCTGGCGCAGGCGCACGAAGGGCAGCACCTGGCCGCGCAGGTCGGTGTAGTCGTGGCCCGGCTCGGCCGAGAATTCGACGCACTCGTCGACCATGTCCATCGGAACGACGAACACGGACTTGCCGACCGCCACCTGGAAGCCGTTGATGATGGCCAGCGTGAGCGGCAGGCGCACGGTGACGGTGGTGCCGCGGCCCGGTTCGCTGGCGATGGCGACGCCACCGCGCAGCGCCGTGATGTTGCGCTTGACGACGTCCATGCCCACGCCGCGGCCGGACAGGTTGGTGATCTGCTCGGCGGTCGAGAAGCCCGGCTCGAAGATCAGCGCATAGACCTCCGCGTCGCTCAGCACGCGGCCCGGCTCGACCAGGCCGCGCTCGATGCCCTTGGCCAGGATCCTGTCGCGGTCCAGGCCGCCACCGTCATCGCTCACCTGGATGACGATGCTGCCAGAGTCGTGGAACGCGTTGAGGGACACCGTGCCGGTGGGCGGCTTGCCGCGCGCGGCACGCAGTTCGGCCGAATCGATGCCGTGGTCCATCGCGTTGCGAACGAGGTGCATCAGCGGGTCGCCGATCTTTTCGACGACCGTCTTGTCGAGCTCCGTGTCCTCGCCGCTGACGGCCAGTTCGATGTCCTTGCCCAGTTCGCGCGCGACATCGTGCACCACGCGCTTGAAGCGGGCGAAGGTGCCACCGATCTTGACCATGCGCAGCTGCAGCGCGCTGTCACGCACTTCCTCGACCAGGTCCGACAGCGTGGAGTTGCGTTCCATCAGTTCGAGGTTGCGCGTGCGCTTGGCCACCAGGTTCGCGCCGGCGGTGGCGATGATCAGCTCGCCGACCAGGTTGATCAGGCGATCCAGCTTGTCCGCATCGACGCGCACCGACTGGCTCTCGGTGCCGCGCGACTCCCTGACCTGCTTCTGCTTGGCCAGCGCCGCTTCGACGACCTGCGGCGCGACGTTGCCCTGATCGGCGAGGATGGCGCCGATCTTGCGCGTCGGCGCGACTTCCGCCTGCATCCGCAGCGCCGCCTCGAGCTCGTGCGGCGTGATGCTGCCGCAGCGCACCAGGATCTCGCCCAGTGGGCTCGGCCCTTCGGGATGGCTGCGGATCAGCTCGATGTACTGCTCGATCCGGCTTCCCGGCGGCACGATGCGCAAGCTGCAGTCGTCGATCACGAACTCGAAGACGTTTTCGATCGCGGCCTTGTCGGCGCTGGTCAGGAAACCGATCTCGAAGCCGAGGCAGCAGCCTTCCGGATCCAGCGCGCCCAGGCCAGGCACGGCATCGGGCAGCGTGACGATGTGCTGGATCTGGCCGAGCGTGGCCAGGTAGCGGATGAAGGACAGCGGATCCATGCCGTTGCGCAGGACGTCGGGCCCGAAGCGAAGCGACAGGTGCCAGTGCGCAGGGCCGCCGGACACGGCGGCGCTCGGCGCCGCCGTCGCCTGCGCCGGGTGCGGGTGCGCCTCCGGCTGGGCCAGGTACGTGTGCAGGCGCGCGAGCAAGGCGGCGCCTTCAGGCTCGGTCCTGGGATCGCACTGCGGCTCGCCGCGTTCGACGGCGTCGACCAGTCGGCCGATGTAGTCGCCGCTGGCCAGCATCAGCGCGACCAGGGATTCGTCCAGGCTCACGGCGCCGTCGCGCACGCGGTCCAGAACGCTCTCGACGACGTGGGTGAAGGTGACGACGGCGTCCAGGCCGAACAGCCCGGACGAGCCCTTGATGGTGTGCGCTGCGCGGAAGATCGCGTTGATGCTCTCGCGCGGATCGGCCTCGTCGGCGATGCGCAGCAAGGCGGCTTCCATGTCCTCGAGCAGTTCCCTGGCCTCGAGGATGAAGGTGTGGAGGACCTGGTCCAGGTTGATGTCATTGGCCATCGTGTTCCTCAGTGCATGCCGCCGAAGTGCGACGCCAGCTGCAGGGTTCGAAAGACTTCGGCGACTGCGGGACTGCTGCCGGCCAGGCGCAGCACCCGACCCGATTCGTCGGTGCTGCGCTTGGCAGCCATCAGGAGCTGCACGCCGGCGGAGTCCATCTCGGTGACGCCGGACAGGTCGACCTCGAACGAGCCGCCGGTGGGGACCTGCGCCAGCGACGCCTTCATGGCCTCGGCCAGTTCGGCGGCGCGGTAGATCGTCAGTTCGCCTTCGATTCGAAGACAGCTTGCGGGGGTTCTCATCGGCTCTCCGTTGCAATCATTGGTTGGCCACGCTCACGCGCGGCGCATCGCTCCGCCCGGCGTGGCGTCAAGGCAGCACGAGCTTCTGGACCACCGCCAGCAGTTGCGGCGGATTGAACGGCTTGAGCATCCACGCCTTGGCGCCGGCGGCCTGGCCTTCGGCCTTCTTGCCGTCGGCCGACTCGGTGGTCAGCATCACGATGGGCGTGAACTTGTAGGCCGGCAGCTTCTTGATCTCCTTGACCATGGAGATGCCGTCCATGTTGGGCATGTTCACGTCGCTGATGATCAGGTGCACCTTCTGCCCCGTGAGCTTCTTGAGCGCATCGGCGCCGTCGCTTCCCTCGAGGACGTCGTAGCCGGCGCTGCGCAGCGAAATTCCCACGACCTGCCGCAGCGAGGCGGAGTCGTCGACGATCATGATGGTCTTGGCCATGTCTGTTTTTCCCTGGGTGGTCTTTGAAGAACGGATTCAGAAGAAGGTGACTTCCTCGAGCTCGGCGACGGCCGAGTCGGGTGCGGCCTGCGACGCACCGCCCACATGCGTCGCGCGCTCGTCGGCCATCGCATAGCTGCCTTCCAGCTCGTCGAGCAGCACCTGGGCGTCAACCGGCGCCAGTGCGCCCGAGGTGTCGAAGCTGCGGCGGCTGTCGGACAGCAGGTCGGGCAGGCGCTCGATGTTGTGGCGCACGTGCGTCATGCGCTGGCTGACGCGATCCTGGAACTGCAGCTGCACGAGCGCCTCGACGATCTCGACCTGGATACCCGCGCTCTCCTGCTTGAGTGCCGCGGTCGAAGCCTCCATGGCCTCGGTCACGCCGCGGAAGCGATCCAGCACGCCGTTGATCGCGCCCTCGGATGCCTGCGCCGAGGCGGCCTCGCGCCGGGCCGAGGCCTGGGCGGCATCGCGTGCGACGCGAATCGCGTCGCCGATCACGCCGACCTTGTCGGCCATGCGCTGGCCCGTCGCGCCGGACAGCGCGGACAGCTTGCGCACCTCCTGCGCGAGCACCGCGAAGCCGCGGCCCTCGGCGCCCGCATGCGCCGCCTCGATCGCCGCATTGATCGCCAGCAGGTTGGTCTGCTGGGCGATGTCGGCCACCTCGGCCGCCATCTGCTGCAGCTCGGCGACGAAGCGGCTCAGGTTCTGCACCTCCGAATGCATCGCGGCATTGCTGGCCATCGCCTCCTTGAGCGAATCGAGCACGCCGCGCAGCTCCTCGTTGCTGTGCGCGAACGCGGCTGCAAGGCCCTGGTCGTCGCCCTGGCCGGACGTGCGCAGGGTCTGGTCGAGTCGGTCGACGATGCCCGCGAAGCGCTGGGTCAACGCGGCAACCGCGGATTCCATCTGCTGGCGCGAGTTCTCGATGTGCGCGGCCCAGACGGGCAGCACGTCGCGGCCAAGCTGGTCGGCACTCGCAAGGAAAGCGGAGTTCGCCTGGCGCGCATGGGCATCGCGCGCCCGCCGCCTGCGGTCAAGCAACGCGCCGGCGGCCACCATAGCGACCGCGACGAGGATGCTGACCAGGCCGCGGCTCGATGCAACAGCGGCGGCACTGGTGACGAGCGCGAAGGCCGTCGATTGCCAGCGCTGCATGAATGGCGCCCCGCCGGACACCGGGGCATTGGACTGGGCATGCAGGGAGGTTGACATGGGCAGGTTTTCGACCGGCAGCTCGCGTGCTGAAGGCCGCCAGTCCGTGGTGACGATGACCGATTGTTGGATCGGCTCGAGCGCCGGGAAGGTTCGAATACCCGCCGGTTCCAGGCGCATTCCCGCTCTCTCCGGGTGAACGTTCGCGTATACCCCACCACCGTATACAGACATCCCTACATCCGCACTCGAGGAGTCACTACGCGTCGCATCCCGAAATACCGATACGCGTATCCAGGGTTCACTACGCCGGCAATCGACAACTCACCACAAGGCCTGGCTGCTTGACGCCTCATCCATCATGTTGGACACTTGCTCCACCATGAAAGACGATCCGCCAGACTCCCTCAACGCCCGCATCGCCCAGCGCGTGCGCGACCTGCGTGCCTCCAGCGGCCTGTCGCTCGAGGCGCTGGCTGCGCAGAGCGGCATCAGCCGCTCGATGATCTCGCTGATCGAACGCGGCGAGAGCAGCCCGACTGCGGTGCTGCTCGAGAAGCTGGCCGC
>JBJMWF010000228.1:0-8365 GCA_045810265.1 Vitreoscilla sp.
AGACCGACCACCTGGACCTGCCCCTGGCCGGCGATGGCGTCGGCATCCCCGCCGAAGCGCTGCGCCGCCTGACGCGCGTGCTCTCCGCCCACTTCGGCGAGATGGCGCCCGAGATCCTGATGCGCTGCGCGCCCCGCGCCGGCACCATCCCGGAGCTGCACTCGCTGCTGCTGTCGCACGCCGGCGGCGGCATCGACAAGAAGCGGCTCGCCAAGCAACTGCGCGCGATCGCCAAGATGCCGCTCTGATCAGCGCGGTGAAGCGGCGGTCGGCGAACTGGCTGGCTGCCCGCAGGTGTCTGGCATGCCCTCGGATCGCGCTGACCGTTCGGCGATGGCAGTTGCGCTTGTCGCGATGCGAGGGCGTGCCTGATGCCGGCCCGGCCTGGCTCGGATCGGTGCCAAGGGATCGGTGCCAGGCACCCATCATCCGCGGTTCACGCCTCGGCGGTCGCCGGCATTCTTGCGCGGACGACGGATGCCAGGCACCTTCGGTCGTCGTCGCCGAGCCCGTCAGCGCGTCAAAGCGCGCCGATGCAGTTCGGCGCGCCGCAGCGGCAGCGCAGCTTGCCTTCGTGGTGCGTCTGGCCGTAGTTGACCGTGATCTCCTCGCCGGGCTCGATGGCGCGCAGCGAATAGAACTCGATGCGGCCGGCGATGATGGCCAGCCGGGCGTTGGCCTGGCACGAGTGGTTGGTGAAGCGCATCGGGTCGGTCGACTTCGACGCATCGATGGCGGTGCGCGACGACACCTCCACGATCATGATCCGCTGCAGCGACGCCGCCCGGCGCCGGCCTTCGGCGCAGCTGATCGCCTCGCCGCGGATCTCGCCGATCTTCAGGCGCGGCGGGATCATCTCCGCCGCGAACACGCCGTGGCCGTCGATCTGGCTCTTGCGGACGATGACGTCGAACTTCTGGTACGGCGCGCGGACGACGACCGGTTCTGCGGCGTGCCTGGACATGCAGCGCCTACAGCAGGCCGACCGCGTGGCCCAGCGATGCGACGGCCGGCAGCTCCACGCGCGGCTGCGGCGTCCAGCCCTTCTTGCGGTGCTCGGCGACGACGTTGGTGTAGATGCCGCCACGCACGTACCACTTGGCCGTGATGCGCACGAAGCGCGGGCTGGTCGCGGCGACGATGTCGTCCAGGATGGTGTTGGTGACCTTCTCGTGGAACGAGCCCTCGTTGCGGTAGCTCCACATGTACATCTTCAGGCTCTTGAGCTCGATGCACAGGTCGTCGCAGATCATGTCGATCGTGAAGTGCGCGAAGTCGGGCTGGCCCGTCAGCGGGCAGTTGCACGTGAACTCGGGGATCTGGAACTGGATCACGTAGTCGCGGCCCGACGACGGGTTGGCGAAGACGTGCAGTTCCTTGCTCGGAGCGGTCGGCGGATTGGGCGGCATGCCGCGGGCGCCGACCTGCAGGGCGGCCTTGCCGGCCTTGGCAGGCGTCTTGGGAATCGGAGAGGCGGGGGTCTTCTTGGCCATGGGTTGCCTTGGGGCATGCCGGTCGGCAATGCGTGTTTCTTGGGGGCGCGCGACTGGTCGCCAGTCTGCGGAAGGGCAGGGGCGCGATGGTATCATCCCGGGCCTTTTCCCGTCTCCGCAGGGGTGCTCGCCGGCCTTCTGTGGATGCGACGAAAAGCCTTATAAATCAACACGTTAGCGCACATCAAAGCCGCTGCCGGGAGCGCCTCCCGACGGCTGGACTGACAACCGCTCCTCGACGTGCCCAGCAGGCGCACCACCGTTCATGCGGCTCAATTCGATCAAGCTTTCCGGGTTCAAGTCCTTCGCGGATCCGACCACCTTCCAGCTGCCCGGCCAACGCGTCGGCGTCGTCGGGCCCAACGGCTGCGGCAAGTCCAACATCATGGATGCGGTGCGCTGGGTGCTGGGCGAGAGCAAGGCCAGCGAGCTGCGCGGCGAGTCGATGCAGGACGTCATCTTCAACGGCTCGGGCTCGCGCAAGCCGGCCGCGCGCGCCAGCGTCGAACTGGTCTTCAACAACGAGTCGGCGCGCGCCGGCGGCCCCTGGAACCAGTTCTCCGAGATCGCCGTCAAGCGCGTGCTGACGCGTGAAGGCGCCTCCAGCTACTACATCAACAACCAGCCGGTGCGCCGGCGCGACGTGCAGGACGTGTTCCTGGGCACGGGCCTGGGGCCGCGCGCCTACGCCATCATCGGCCAGGGCACGATCTCGCGCATCATCGAATCGCGGCCGGAAGAACTGCGGCTGTTCCTGGAGGAGGCGGCGGGCGTCTCCAAGTACAAGGAACGCCGCCGCGAGACCGAGAACCGCCTCAAGGACACGCGCGACAACCTGCTGCGCGTCGACGACATCCTGCGCGAGTTGAACAACAACCTCGAGAAGCTCGAGCGCCAGGCCGAAGTCGCCACCAAGTACAAGACGCTGCAGGAGCAGGGCACCACCAAGCTGCATCAGCTCTGGTTCCTGAAGCACCGCGACGCCTCGACGGAGGCCGAGCGCGTCAAGCTCGCCGTGCTGGAGGCCACCAACGGCCTCGAATCGCGCATGGCGGACCTGCGCCATGTCGAGGCGCAGCTGGAAGAGGTGCGCGTCGCGCACTACGCGTCGTCCGATCGCCTGCATGCCTCGCAGGGCGAGTTGGCGCAGGCGCAGCTGGAAGTCAGCCGGCTCGAGGAGCGCATCCGCTATGTCGTCGAAGGGCGCCAGCGCGCCCAGGCGCGGCTGGCCGAGCTGCAGGCGCAGAACGCGCAGTGGGTCGACCGCCAGGAGCAGGCGAAGCTGGAACTCGAGCGCAACGCCGAGGAGATCGCCGGAGCCGCCGAACAGGCCGAGCTGCTGGCGGCGCAGGCCGAGGAAGAAGGCCTGCGCCTGCCGGATTTCGAGGAAGCCGTGCGCATGGCACAGACGCGCGCCAGCGGCCAGCGCGGCGAGGTCACGCAGGTGCAGCAGCAGATCCAGGTGCTGGCGGCCGAGAGTCGCAGCATCGAGGAGCAGGCCCGCGCGCTGCGCAGCCGGCGCGAGCGCCTGGCGGCCGAACGCCAGCAGCTCGCCACGCCGGACATGGACAAGCTGGCCGACCTCAAGCAACGCACCGCCCAGGCCGACGAGTCCAAGGACGAGATCGAGGCGCGCCTGGCCGAAGTCAGCGAAGCGGTGCCAGAGCTCGACGAGCAACGCCGCGCGCAGCAGGAAGTGCTCAATCGCGACACGTCGCGCCACGCCGATCTCACGGCACGCCTGGAAGCGCTGCGCGCACTGCAGGAAAAGGTGCAGACCGAGGGCAAGCTCAAGCCCTGGCTCGCCAAGCACGGCCTGGACGGCCTGGCCGGCCTGTGGACCAAGGTGCACATCGAGAGCGGCTGGGAGACGGCGCTGGAGTCGGCGCTGCGCGAACGCCTCAATGCGTTGTCGGTCGGCCGCCTGGACATCGTGCGCGCCTTCGTCGGCGACGCGCCGCCCGCCAAGCTGGCGTTCTACTCGCCGCCGCAAGGCGCGATCGCCAACACGCACCGCACGCTGCCGCGGCTGTCCGACCTGCTCAAGCTGAACGACGCCGGCCTGCAGGCCTTGCTCAACGACTGGCTGGAAGGCGTCTACACCGCACCCGGCATGGACGAGGCGCTGGCGCAGCGCAGCCAGCTGACGCACGGCGAGGTCATCATGACCCGGGACGGCCACGCCGTCTCGCAGTTTGCCGTTGCCTTCTATGCGCCCGATTCCGAGCAGGCCGGCATGCTGGGCCGCGCGCAGGAGATCGAGCACCTGGAGCGCGAATCCAAGGCGCAGGCGATGATCACCGACGAATCGCGCGCGGCGCTGATTCGCATGGAAGCCGCCTACACCGACGCGGCGCAGCGACTGCAGTCGGTGCGGCGCGAGGCGTCCGACGCCCAGACGCGCGCGCACGAACTGCACGTCGAGCTGCTGCGGTTGTCCTCGCAGGCCGAAGCCGCCACCACGCGCCGCACGCAGCTGGAGGACGAACTCGCCGAGATCGACGCGCAGGACGAAGGGCTGATCGAGCGCCGCATGACCGGCGAGGCGCGCTTCGAGGAGCTCGACCTGCAACTGGCCGAGACGCAGGAACGCCAGGCCGATCTGGAAGAAGGCGTGATCACCGCCGAACGCAAGCTGTCCGATGCGCGCGAGCAATTGCGCGCGCTCGAGCGGCGCGCGCAGGAGGCGCAGTTCCACACCCGCGCCCTGTCCGCGCGACAGGGCGAGCTGCAGCGCGCGATCGAGACCGCGGCGCAGCAGGTGCAGACCAACACGCAGGCCGGCGAGCAGCTGACGCTGGAGCTCGACAGCTTCAACGACCAGGCTGCGCAAGTGGGTCTGCAGGACGCGCTGGCGATCCGCTCCGAGCGCGAGGCGGCGCTGGCCGCGGTGCGTACCGAGTACGACGAGCTGTCGATGCAGTTGCGCAAGGCCGACGAACAGCGCCTCGAGTTCGAACGCAGCCTGCAGCCGCTGCGCGACTCCATCACCAAGCTGCAGCTGGAAGAACAGGCCGCGCAGCTCGGAGGCGCCCAGTACATGGAACAGCTGGTGGCTGCCGAGGTCGACCTCGAGCTGCTGGGAAAGAGCATCGAGGACGGCGGCGTCAAGCTGCACGGCCTGCAGACCGAGATCGACCGCATCGGCCGCGAGGTGAACGCGCTCGGCGCCGTCAACCTGGCCGCGCTCGACGAACTCGTCTCGGCGCGCGAGCGCAAGACCTTCCTCGACGCCCAGACCGCCGACCTGAACGACGCCATCGGCACGCTCGAAGGCGCGATCCACAAGATCGACCTGGAGACGCGCGACCTGCTGATGAAGACCTTCAACCTCGTCAACGAGCAGTTCGGGCGAATGTTCCCCAGCCTGTTCGGCGGCGGCCAGGCCAAGCTGGTCATGACCGGCGACGAGATCCTCGATGCCGGCGTGCAGGTGATGGCGCAGCCCCCGGGCAAGAAGAACTCCACGATCCACCTCTTGTCCGGCGGCGAGAAGGCGCTCACCGCCATCGCGCTGGTGTTCGCCATCTTCATGCTCAACCCGGCGCCGTTCTGCCTGCTCGACGAAGTCGACGCGCCGCTGGACGACGCCAACACCGAGCGCTACGCCAAGCTGGTCAACGAGATGTCGTTCAAGGGCACGCAGTTCCTGTTCATCTCGCACAACAAGATCGCCATGGAAATGGCTGAACAGCTGATCGGCGTGACGATGCAGGAGCAGGGCGTCTCGCGCATCGTCGCCGTCGACATGGAGGCCGCGCTGTCCATGGCCGAAATCGCTTGAGGGCGCTGTCGCGATGCCGTTGAACCTGACCACCGCCTTGATCGTCCTGGCCGTGCTGGTGCTCGCCGGCATCGTCGCGCAGGGCCTGTGGAAGGCGCGCCGGCTCAAGGGACGCCCCGCCGGCCTGAACATCGTGGTGGGCGACGAGCCCGGCGCGCGGCGCGAGCCCGCGATGGGCGACGAGCTGCCGCCGCCGGTCGAAGCCGGACTGCCCGGGGCCGCGGCGGCCCGGCCCGACAGCCGCCTGGCCCCCGTGCGGCGCAGCGTGCGCCTGGACGCCTTGATCGATGCCATCGCCACCCTGAGCGTGGACGCGCCGATCGCCGGCGAACGCGTGCTGCCGCACCTGCCTGGCGCCAACCGCGTCGGCACCAAGCCGTTCTTCATCGAAGGCCTGAACAGCGAGACGGGCGAGTGGGAAAGCATCGTCCCGAATGCGCGCTACAGCGAACTGCAGGCCGGCGTGCAGATGGCCAACCGCAACGGCGCGTTGAACGAGATCGAGTTCTCCGAATTCGTGCAGAAGCTCGAGACCTTCGCGCAGGCGATCGGCGCCTCGACCGACCTGCCCGACATGCTGGAGACCGTCGCCCGCGCCCGCGAGCTCGATGCCTTCGCGGGCCAGCACGACGCCCAGCTGGTGGCGCTGCTGCGCGCCAACTCGGTGGCCTGGTCGGTCGGCTACCTGACGCAGGTCGCCCAGCGCCACGGCTTCGTGCCGGGGGCGGTGCCGGGCCGCCTGGTGCTGCCCGCCATCGAGGAGGGCGCGCCGCCGGTGCTGGTACTGGGCTTCGACGCCCAGGCCGCGCTGGCCGACGACCCGGGCCAGGCCGCGGTGCGCGAGCTGTCGCTGGGCCTGGACGTCGCCCAGACCGAGGAACTCGCCGAGCCTTTCGCCGCCTGGCACGGCGCGGCGCGCAAGCTGGCCGACGACCTGGACGCCGCGATCGTCGACGACCAGGGCCAGGCGATCACGCTGCACGCGTTCTCGGCGATCCACGCCGAGCTGACCCGCCTGTACGAGGCGCTGATGGCCCACGACCTGGCCGCCGGCTCGCCGGGCGCGCGCCGGTTGTTCAGCTGAGGCGCGAGCCTGCCGCGATGACTTCCGTCGCCTTCGACTGGCGCCGAGCCTCCGGCGACGACCTGTTCGCCCTGGCCGCCCTGTATCGCGACGCCGCACGTCGCCTGGGCCCGCTTGTCTACACGCCGGAGCAGACCGGCGCCTGGGCCTCGTTCGCGGACGACGAACCGGCGTTTCGCAAGTACGTGCTGGAGGCCGACACCTGGATCGCGGAGCGCCCCGGCGATGGCCGGGTACTGGGCTTCTGCGGAGTCGCCGTGCATGGCGACCCGCGCGAGGTGCATTCGCTGTACGTGACCCCGCCGCTTACCCGCAGGGGTATCGGCAGCGAGATGCTGCGCCGCACCCTGGAACGCGCCGGCGCCGGCGGAGCCGCCCGCTTCGCCGCCTGGGCCACGCCCTTCAGCCGGCCGGTCTTCCTGGCGGCCGGCTTCGCCCAGACGCAGACGGTCACCGCGCCGTTCTCAGGGACGTTGTTCCAGCGCCATCGGCTGGAACGATACTGAGCCGAATCCGCCCAGGGCGGATATGCTCGATCGGCCACCCTGGCAGGCTGCGGGCCGGCAGTTTGCCAGAGCGGCCAAGCCATCGCACCTCGTCCTCATCCATGGAGTCAGCGAGTTCGAAGATGAGTTCCCGGACCGCCGCCGCGAGTTTTCTCGTGCGCGCCATCGTGCTGGCGCTGCTGTTGGCGCACAGGCCGGTACTGGCGCAGGCGAGCGCCTCCGAGGCCGAAGTCAAGGCGGCCTACCTGCACAAGTTCGCGGGCTTCGTGGAGTGGCCGGCCGACCGGTTCCGCAGTCCGAGCTCGCCTTACGTGGTGGCGGTGGCGGGCGACCAGCAGGTGCTCGAGGAGTTGCGCCGGATTGCGCGCGGACGCCTGGTGCAGGGCCGGCCGGTCTCCGTCGTTCCGGCCGCGCCCGGCGACGTGCCGCACGACGCCAACGTGCTGTTCATCGGACGCGGCGCCATGCGGGACGCCGCGGCACTGCTGGCGGACGTGCGAAGCGATCACGTGCTGGTCGTCACCGAGGCGCCGTCCGGGCTGGCTGCCGGCGCGACGCTCAATTTCGTGGAGCAGGACGGGCGCGTGCGGTTCGAGGCCTCGCTGGCGTCGGCCCGCGCGGCCGACCTGCGCCTGAGCTCGCGCCTGCTGGGCGTTGCCACGCGCGTGGTGGAGGCCCAGCCATGAAGGCCCTGACGCTGCGCACCCAGCTCGCCCGGGCGGCCCTGGCGACGACGCTGGCCGCCTTGCTGCTCAACGCGGCCCTGGTGCTGGCGTATGAGTTCGGGCGCTATCGCGATGCCCGGGCGAGCGACCTGCAGACGCAGGCCGAGATCCTCAAGCAGTCGATCGCGCCGGCGCTGGTCTTCGACGACCCGGAGGCGGCGCGGCAGCAGTTGTCTCCGCTGAGCCAGAAGCGCGATGTGCGGGCGGCGGCGGTGTTCCGTGCGGACGGCACGCTGTTCGCGCGCTACGTCGCCGATCCGAAAGACGGCACCGCCGCGACGGCCAATCCGCTGCCGCAGCCCGGACACCGCTTCTCCGGCGGCACCCTGGAGTTGACGCAGGACATCCTTCACGACGGCGAACTGGTGGGGCGCGTCTACCTGCAGGCGAGCTACGACGTGGGCCGGCGCCTGGAGTCGTACGCGCTGATCGAGGTGGTCGTCATCACGCTGTCGATGGCGCTGGCCATCTTCCTGTTCGGCCGCCTGCAGAAGTCCATCACCGGCCCGGTCGCGCGCATCGCGGAAGTGGCGCAGGAAGTGGTGCAGCGGCGCGAGTGGGGATTGCGTGCCCCTACCTCGGGCAGCCGCGACATCGCCACGCTGGTGGGGGCCTTCAACCGCATGCTGCAGGAGATGGAGACGACCACGCTCGAGCTCAATCGCGAGATGGCCGAACGTCACCGCGCGGAGGACGAGCTGCGCCGCGCCGACCGGCGCAAGGACGAATTCCTGGCCACGCTGGCTCATGAAATCCGCAATCCGCTCGCGCCG
>JBJMWF010000229.1:0-17182 GCA_045810265.1 Vitreoscilla sp.
AACATCACCGAAGACACCCGCGTGCGCGCCTCCGTGCCGTGCATCCGCATGGCGCTCGATGCCGGCGCCGCGGTGATGGTCACCAGCCACCTGGGTCGGCCGACCGAAGGCGAGTTCAAGCCCGAGGATTCGCTGGCGCCCGTCGCCCGCCGCCTCTCGGAACTGCTGGGCCGCGAGGTGCCGCTGGTGGCCAATTGGGTCGACGGCGTCGACGTCAAGCCCGGCAGCGTCGTGCTGCTGGAGAACGTGCGCGTCAACAAGGGCGAGAAGAAGAACAACCCCGAGCTGGCCAGGAAGATGGCCGCGCTGTGCGACATCTTCGTCAACGACGCCTTCGGCACCGCCCACCGCGCCGAGGCCTCCACCTACGGCATCGCCGAGTACGCGCCGATCGCCTGCGCCGGCCCGCTGCTGGCCGCCGAGATCGACGCCATCACGCAGGCGCTGGCCAACCCGAAGCGGCCCCTGGTGGCCATCGTCGCGGGCAGCAAGGTCTCGACCAAGCTGACCATCCTGCAGGCGCTGTCGGCCAAGGTCGACGGACTGATCGTGGGCGGCGGGATCGCCAACACCTTCATGCTGGCGGCCGGCCTGAAGATCGGCAAGAGCCTGGCCGAGCCCGACCTCGTGGCCGACGCCCGGGGCGTCATCGAGTCGATGAAGGCGCGCGGCGCCGCGGTGCCGATCCCGACCGACGTCGTCACCGCCAAGGCCTTCGCCGCCGACGCACCGGCCACCGTGAAGGCCGCCGCGGACGTCGCCGACGACGACCTGATCCTGGACATCGGCCCGCAGACCGCCGCGAAGCTGGCCGAACAGCTCAAGGCCGCCGGCACCATCGTCTGGAACGGCCCCGTCGGCGTGTTCGAGTTCGACGCCTTCGCGCACGGCACGGAGACGCTGGCGCGCGCCATCGCGGCCAGCCCGGCGTTCAGCATCGCGGGCGGTGGCGACACGCTGGCCGCCATTGCCAAGTACGGCATCGAGAAGGACGTGGGCTACATCTCCACCGGCGGCGGTGCGTTCCTGGAGATCCTCGAAGGCAAGAAGCTGCCGGCCTTCGAGATCCTGGAAAGGCGCGCCGCCTGACCGGTAGCACGAACGCGAGGCGGCGGGGCGGCGCCGGCGCGCCCGCCGCGTCGTCCAAGGGGCCGTTGTTGACCGCCCGCGGCGTCGCGGCGATGCTGTAATCGGCATGTAACCACCGCCCGCGACGCACGCCCATAATCGCGTTATCAAGTTACTTCGTTGCAGAAGCGCGCGAGCGCTCAGGAGACATCCCGTCATGACCCGTGGTACCAAGATCGTCGCGACCCTCGGCCCCGCCACCAGCGACCCGGAGGTGCTCGAGCGCCTGATCCGCGCCGGCGTCGACGTGGTGCGGCTGAACTTCAGCCACGGCAAGGCGCAGGACCACATCGACCGCGCGAACCTGGTGCGCGAGATCGCCGAGCGCGTCGGCCGCACCGTGGCGTTGATGGCCGACCTGCAGGGCCCCAAGATCCGCGTCGGCAAGTTCATCGACGGCAAGGTGATGCTGGTCAAGGGCGGTCGCTTCGTGCTCGACGCCTCGCGCACCGAGCCGGGCGACATCGACGGCGTCGGCCTCGACTACAAGGAGCTGCCGCGCGACGTCAAGCCGGGCGACACCTTGCTGCTCAACGACGGCTTGATCGTGCTGACGGTCGAGGAGGTCAAGGGCGACAAGGTGCACACCATCGTCAAGGTCGAGGGCGAGCTGTCCAACAACAAGGGCATCAACAAGCAGGGCGGCGGCTTGACGGCGCCGGCGTTGACCGCCAAGGACATGGACGACATCCGCACCGCCGCGAGCTTTCGCTGCGACTACCTGGCGGTGAGCTTTCCGAAGAACGCCACCGACATGGAGATGGCGCGCCAGCTGGCCAACGTGGCCGGCGAGTCGCAGCGCCACAAGCCGGCGATGATCGCCAAGATCGAGCGCACCGAGGCGATCCCCAACCTGGAGTCCATCCTCAAGGCCAGCGACGGCATCATGGTGGCGCGCGGCGACCTGGCCGTGGAGGTCGGCAACGCGTCGGTGCCGGCGCTGCAGAAGCGCATGATCCGCATGGCCCGCGAGATGGACAAGGTCGTCATCACCGCCACGCAGATGATGGAAAGCATGATCCTGGCGCCGGTGCCCACGCGCGCCGAGGTCAGCGACGTCGCCAACGCGGTGCTGGACGGCACCGACGCCGTGATGCTCAGCGCCGAGACGGCTGCCGGCCGGTATCCGATCGAGACTGTCGAGACCATGGCCGCGATCGCGCTCGAGGCGGAGCGCGCGGACGACGTCCAGCTGATCGAGGCAACCTTCCTGAACAAGAAGTTCGGCCGCATCGACCAGTCGATCGCGATGGGCGCGCTGTTCACGGCGCAGCACCTGGGCTGCAAGGCGATCGTCGCACTGACCGAGTCCGGATCCACCGCGCTGTGGATCAGCCGCCAGCGCTCGCAGGTG
Source organism: Vitreoscilla sp. (assembly GCA_045810265.1). GTDB lineage: Bacteria > Pseudomonadota > Gammaproteobacteria > Burkholderiales > Burkholderiaceae_C > Scleromatobacter. The sequence goes on from JBJMWF010000229.1 coordinate 2,483, forward strand.
CCGATCTTCGCGCTGACCTCGCAGCCGACGTCACTGCGCCGCATGGCGCTGTACCGCAACGTCACGCCGCTGATGATGCCGACCTACGACGACCGCGACACCGCGCTGGCCGAGGCCGAGCGCCTGCTGGTGGCGCGCGGGGTGCTGCGTCCGGGCGATACGTACGCGATCACGTGCGGCGAACCGATGGGGTACCCCGGTGGTACCAACATGCTCAAGATTTGCAGGGTGGGCTAGCAGAAGCGGCCCACACTGCGACTGCGCGCAGGATGACGGGCCGGACGGCGTGCCCGGCTCGACGCCGGTACGTCCGCCTCAGTGAATGGCGCCCTTGAGCAACTTCTCGACGCGCATGCTGGCCTTGGTCGGCTGCAGGGCCACTTCGGGGTGGGCCTTGGCATAGACGCGGAAGACCTCGTCGATGAAGCTGGGGCCGACGTCGTCGACGCCTTCGAAGTCGAGTTCCGCCGTGGCGAACAGCTCCAGGCGCGAGACGACCCAGCGGGCCTGGGCGCGCGAGTCCAGCGTCAGGCCGTTGTCCGTCAGCAGGCGCAGCGGCACTTGCGTGCGGCTGAAGTCCAGCGGCGCGTCCTCGGAACCAAAGGCGCTGTACGTGTCGGTCGGGCGCACGTTCGAGTCGAGCGCCAGGCTCACGAACACCGTGGTGCCGGAGCGGTTGAGCGGGTGGCTGCGGAACTGCACCGACTCTCCGCGGTGGCGCCACTGCAGCACCTGGCCGTTGGACTGAAGGTTCATCGCGTCGACCATGCGCGCGACGAAGAACAGGCCGCGGCCGCCGTGGCATTCCGGCTGCGTCGTCAGGCGGCCCTTGGAGATCTCCAGCGCGGCGCGCTGGGCGTCGGGCAGGTCGGCCTTGGCGGCCAGCTGGTTGAAGACGCCCAGCCCGTCGTCGCCGATCAGGATGTGCAGGTGGGTCGGCGTCTGGCGCACCGAGACCGTCACTCGCGTGGCGGCCGCGTGGTCGATCGCGTTGTTGAGCAGTTCGCCGAACACGTGCTGGGCGACGCGGGCGACCGCCGGGGTCAGCTGCAGGACCGGGTGCACGTCGCGCAGCCAGGGCGTGTGCTCGTCGAGGCCGGCAACCGTGTACTCCGTCGTGACTTCGCGCTGCACGCCGGGTTTGAAGTGCGGGCGCGTGATGCCCGTCCGCTCGAGCCAGCCGCTTGCGACCAGTCGCTTGAGCTGCTTGGTCATCGTGCCGCGCGAGACGGAATGGCGCTTGGCCAGCGTCGGGCCCAGATCGGTCGGGTGGGCCAGGACGTCGGCGGTGATCGTGCGGGTCAGGGTCGAGAGTTCGAGGCGTGCCATCAAGGGTCTCCGGCCGCGTCGGGACGGCGGCTCACTTCGGCACAGTTTCCAGGAACTGTCGCGGGCGAAGCGGCCGAACAAGGCCGGAAAACCGGCCGAGTTCCGCGAACGATCAGGCGGCCTGCGCGGGCGCCGGCCCCGGGAATGGCGAGTCCTCCCCAAGGCACCGCGGCAACGTCCGTCTTGAACCGTCAAGAGACCATCGCAGCCCCGTCGTTGCCATTTCGAACAAGGCGCGATGTGCGGTCCCGTATCCCACCCCTTAAAATGGGCAAGTTACGACGCGGTTACATCACCGCGCCGCCAGATTTCGTGGCACCGTTCGCCGTGCCGAGACGCCATTCGCAACTTCCTCCAAAGGACTTCCCATGCCCGTCGTTTCCATGCGCCAGCTGCTGGACCACGCCGCCGAGAACGGCTACGGTATCCCCGCATTCAACGTCAACAACCTCGAGCAGGTGCAGGCGGTGATGACGGCGGCCGCCGAAGTCGGCGCGCCTGTCATCCTGCAGGCCTCGGCCGGTGCCCGCAAGTACGCCGGCGAACCGTTCATCAAGCACCTGATCCAGGCCGCCACCGAGAGCTGGCCGCAGATCCCGCTGGTGATGCACCAGGATCACGGCCAGAACCCGGAGATCTGCCGCGGCGCGATGGACCTGGGCTTCAGCTCGGTGATGATGGACGGATCGCTGCAGGCCGACGGCAAGACGATCGCCAGCTACGACTACAACGTCGACGTCACGCGCACCGTGGTCGACATGGCGCACGCGCGCGGCATCACGGTCGAAGGCGAGCTCGGCTGCCTGGGCTCGCTCGAGACCATGAAGGGCGACAAGGAAGACGGCCACGGCACCGACGCCACGATGACGATGGAGCAGCTGCTGACCGACCCCGAGCAGGCCGCCGACTTCGTCAAGCGCACCCAGCTCGACGCACTGGCGATTGCCATCGGCACCAGTCACGGCGCCTACAAGTTCACGCGCAAGCCCACGGGCGACATCCTGGCGATCGGCCGCATCAAGGAAATCCACCGCCGCATTCCCAACACCCATCTGGTGATGCATGGCTCGTCCTCGGTGCCGCAGGAGCTGCTGGCCATCATCCGCCAGTTCGGCGGTGACATGAAGGAGACCTACGGCGTGCCCGTCGAGGAGATCCAGGAAGCCATCAAGCACGGCGTGCGCAAGATCAACATCGACACCGACATCCGCCTGGCGATGACCGGTGCGATCCGCAAGTACCTGTTCGAGAATCCGGACAAGTTCGACCCGCGCGACTACCTGAAGCCGGCGCGCGAGGCCGCCAAGCAGATCTGCCGCCAGCGCTACATGGAGTTCGGCTGCGAAGGCCAGGCCGCCAAGATCAAGGCGGACACGCTGCAGGTCGTCGCGGCCAAGTACGCCAAGGGCGAGCTGGCGCAAACAGTAAATTGACTGCCACCCATGCGTGTCATCCTGCGCGCAATCGCAGGATCCACGCATGCCCAGGCGCTTGCCCGGGGGTGGATCCTGCGACTCCGCTTCGCTCCGCGCAGGATGACGGCGGGGGCGCGCTCGGCGACGGCTGAGCAACGCCCGACCCGCTCGGCCCCTTGGAACTTCTCACGGAAGCGGCCAGCGACCGGGTCGGGAACTGCGGCGTCTCGGGCGCCCCGCAGGCACAATACGGCTTTTCCCGATACCGCCTGCCATGACCGCCGCGCTGCTCACCACGTCCATCCACTCCCTGCCGCTGCTCGCGCGCGGCAAGGTGCGCGACAACTACGCCGTCGGCGACGACCGCATCCTGATGGTGGCCACCGATCGCCTGTCGGCCTTCGACGTCATCCTCGGTGAGCCCATTCCCGGCAAGGGCGCGCTGCTGACGCAGATGGCGCTGTTCTGGTTCGGCAAGCTCGAAGGCATCGTTCCCAACCACCTCACCGGCCAGTCGCCGGAGTCGGTGGTGCAGCCCGATGAAGTGCCGCAGGTGCTGGAACGCGCGATGCTGGTCAAGCGCCTGAAGCCGCTTCCCATCGAGGCGGTCGTGCGCGGCTACCTTGCCGGCTCCGGCTGGAAGGAATACCAGGACAGCGGATCGGTCTGCGGCGTGCACCTGCCTGCCGGCCTGAAGAACGCCTCCAAGCTGCCCGAGCCCATCTTCACGCCTGCCACCAAGGCCGAGGCCGGCGCGCATGACGAGAACATCTCGTTCAAGGTGGCCTCCGCCATGATCGGCAACGAGCTCGCCAACAAGGTGCGCGACGCCTCGATCGCGCTGTACCAGCGTGCCGCCGAATACGCGCTGACCAAGGGCATCATCATCGCCGACACCAAGTTCGAGTTCGGCCTCGACGACCAGGGCACGCTGACGCTGATGGACGAGGTGCTGACGCCCGACTCGTCGCGCTACTGGCCGGTGGAAGGCTATGTCGAGGGCCAGAACCCACCCAGCTTCGACAAGCAGTTCGTGCGCGACTGGCTCGAGTCGGTGCGCATCGACGGCCAGCCCTGGAACAAGAAGGCGCCGGCGCCGGCGATGCCCGCCGAAGTCGGCGAACGCACGGCGGCCAAGTACCGCGAAGCGTTCGAGCGGCTCGCTGGCTAGAGCCGCCACACCAAGTTGCTGCAGCACATGTCCCGCCTGATCGACCGACTCGACGCGAAGATCGCCCAGGCCGAAGGTGTCTTCGAGCGCGAGTGCCTCAAGTCGAGGCGGGCGGCGGTGCTGGCGCGCCACGGCCAGTTCGCCGAGGCGCGCTTCGCGCTGGCCGGCTTGCGCTCGCAGAGCCAGCGGCTGCGCAACCAGGTGCTGTCGGCCTGGGTCGCCTTCGTCGACGGGCTGATCGAGCATTGCGAGTCCCTTTCGCCGGCAGCGCGCTCGAAGTTCCAGCGCGCCTACGACCTCGCGTCCACCGCCGGCGACGCAGAGCTGCACTCGCTGAGCGCGGCCTGGCTGGCGATGGCCGATTTCAACGCGAGCGACGTCGAGGCCACCGTGGCCCACACGCAGGAGGCGCTGCGCGTCGCGCCGGCCGACAGCCACGCCGCGCGCGCCCGCGCCGCGCTGGTCGTGGCAAGCGCCTGGCGCGTTGCCGGCAACGACGAGCGGGCCATCCCCTGGTACAAGGTCGCGCGGCAGCATGCGGCCACCGAGGGCGACGTCTCGCTGGTCAGCGTGCTGCTGCACAACATGGCCGCCTTCCAGGCCGGCCGCATCAGCCTGGAGGGTGCGTTCGACCGCGCCGATCTGGCCGACGCCCAACGCGTGCTGCTTGAAGCCGAGTCCACGGGCAACTACGACGCGGGCGTGGGCAACGGCCAGCTGATGGCGGAAGTGCCGCTGCTGCGCGCGCAGCTGATGACGGTGCTGGGGCAGTACGACGCGGCGATCTCGCTGTTCGATTCACAGTTGTCGCGCGCCCGCGCCGAAGGCCAGGTGCACCGCGAGGCGCGCTTCCTGGCAGACGCCGCGTTCGCCGAGGTGAAGCTGAACCGGCTCGACGAAGCCGTCAAGCGCCTGCGCGCGATCACTGCGGTGCTGCCGCTGATGACCGAGCACGACGACATCGCCGCGACGCACGCGCGCCTGGCCGTGACCACGCGCGCGCTCGGGCGTCACGAGCAGGCGGACGCGCACGCGACGCAGGCGCAAGCCGCGCTCGAGCTGCACCGCGCCGAGCAGCGCCGCTGGGCCGAGGCCCTGGCGGCGGTGGACTTCTCGTAGCGCCCCGGGGGCCGGCCGCTCAGCTGAGCACGGTCATGCTGAGCCGGCGTCGGTACTGGTCGATGACCGGATCCGCGCCGACGGCCGTCGAGTGCCCGGTCAGTTCCAGCTTGGGCTTGTCGGCCGAGGCCTTTTCGGCGGGGGGCTTGGGCGTCGGCTTGGTCATGAGCTCGAGGATGCCCACGTAGACCTTGCGCGCCAGCTCGTCGTTCCACGACTTGTCGCGCATCAGGATCTCCAGCAGCTCGTCGAGCGCCTGCGTGAACGCGCCGGCCGCGAAGTACGACTGGGCGAGCTCGAAGCGGGCGTCGAAGTCGCGCTTGTTGGCGGCGATCGCGGCGCTCAGTTCGTCGTGCGAGCGCGCCGTGGCCGCCTTCTCGCAGGCGTCCAGCCAGTGGCCGATGGCGTCGAAGCGCGCATTGGGCAGCACGCGCTGGGCCACCGGCTGGTAGGCCTGGCGCGCCTGCACCAGCAGCTCGGGGTTGCTCCGGCTGGTCTCGATCAGCAGGCGCAGGTAGTCGAAGCGGGCCGATTCGTTGGCCGGGTCGATGGCCACGGCCTCCTGCAGCTTGGTCAGCGCCGAGTCGGTGTCGCCTTCGGCCAGCATGGCCTCGGCGGCTTCGGCGTCCTGCCCGGCCGCGAACTCGTCGGCGCCGGGCACGTGCTTGTCGAGGAAGGCGCGAATCTCGCTTTCGGGAATCGCGCCGACGAAGCCGTCGACCGGCTGGCCCTGGTGGAACATGACGCAGAACGGGATCGAGCGCACGCCGAAGGCCTGGCTCAGCTGGCCGGCGATCTCCGGCTGCTCGTCGCTGTTGAGCTTGGCCAGCTTGAAGCGGCCTTCATATGCCGTCTCGAGCTTTTCCAGCATCGGGCCCAGGCTGCGGCACGGGCCGCACCACGGTGCCCAGATGTCCAGAAGAATGGGCTGCTGCATCGAATCGTGCAGCAGGTCGTTCTCGAAATTCTGGAGGGTGATGTCTATCATGTGCGGGTCTGCCTGTGCCCCCGGCTAAAATCGTCGTTTTACCGGGAGTGATCTTGAATAGTGCCTCGCCTGTGGTCGGCGTCGTCATGGGGTCGGCCAGCGACTGGGAAACGATGAAGGCGGCTGCCGACATTCTCGCCGAGTTCGCCATTCCCTTCGAAGCGCGCGTCGTCTCTGCACACCGCATGCCCGACGACATGTTCGCGTACGCCGAAGGCGCTGTCGCGCGCGGGCTGCAGGCCATCATCGCCGGCGCCGGCGGCGCCGCGCACCTGCCGGGCATGCTGGCCGCCAAGACGGTCGTGCCGGTGCTGGGCGTGCCGGTCGCGAGCAGGCACCTGAGTGGTGTCGACTCGCTGCACTCGATCGTCCAGATGCCCAAGGGCATTCCGGTGGCCACCTTCGCCATCGGCGTCGCCGGCGCGGCCAACGCCGCGCTGTTCGCCGTGGCCATGCTGGCCAGCCGCGACGCCGCGCTGCGCGGCAGGCTCGAGGCCTTCCGGGCGCGCCAGACCGAGGCGGCGCGGGCGATGTCCCAGGAGCTCAAGTGACGTTGCGACGCCCCCTCCCGCCCGGCGCGACGCTGGGCGTGCTCGGCGGCGGCCAGCTCGGCCGCATGTTCGTGCACGCCGCGCAGACGCTGGGCTTCGACACGCTGGTGCTCGACCCCGACAAGCACAGCCCGGCCGGCGTGGCCGCGCACTACCAGCTGTGCGCGCCCTACGACGACCCGCGCGCCCTGGCCGAGATGGCCGGCCGCTGCGATGCGGTCACCACCGAATTCGAGAACGTGCCGGCGCCGTCGCTGGCCTCGCTGGCGCAGGACATCCCCGTCGCGCCGGCCGCGGCCGCCGTGGCGATCTGCCAGGATCGCGCCACCGAGAAGGCGCACTTCGAGCGCGCCGGCGTGCCCTGCGCGCCCTACGCGGTCATCGAGACGACCGAGCAACTCGCGGCCGTACCCGACGACCTGCTGCCAGGCATTCTCAAGACGTCCCGGCTGGGCTACGACGGCAAGGGCCAGGTGGTCGTCGCCGACCGCGCCGCGCTGGCCGCCGCGTGGGCGCAGCTGCGCCAGGTGTCCTGCGTGCTCGAGAAGCGCCTGCCGCTGAAGTACGAGCTGAGCATCATCGTGGCGCGCGGTGCCGATGGCGCGCTGGTCAACCTGCCGGTGCAGCAGAACCTGCATCGCTCGGGCATTCTCGCCCTCACCACGGTGCCGGCGCCCGACGTCACGCAGTCGCAGTCCGACCAGGCGATCGCGCGCGCGACGGCCATCGCCGAGTCGATGGACTACGTGGGCGTGCTGTGCATCGAGTTCTTCGTGCTGGAGGACGGCGGGCTGGTCGCCAACGAGATGGCGCCGCGCCCGCACAACTCGGGCCACTACAGCATCGACGCCTGCGACCTGTCGCAGTTCGAGCTGCAGGTGCGTACGCTGGCCGGCCTGCCGCTGGTCACGCCGCGCCAGCATTCGCCGTGCGAGATGGTCAACCTGCTGGGCGACCTGTGGTTCGACAACGGCCACGAGCGCGAGCCCGACTGGAAGGCGCTGCTGGCGCTGCCGGGCATGCACCTGCACCTGTATGGCAAGACGCAGGCGCGGCCTGGCCGCAAGATGGGCCACCTGACCGTCACCGCCGCCACGCCGGCACTCGCGCGCGAGCGCGCGAACGCGGCTGCCGCGGTACTGGGCCTGCAAGGCTTCTAGATGGCCATCGTCGACGGCAACGACACGGCGGCAGTGCAGAGCGCCGCGGCCGAGCTGGCCGCCGGCCAGCTGGTGGCGTTCCCTACCGAGACCGTCTACGGCCTGGGCGCGCGCGCCGACGACGACGCGGCCGTCGGCAGGATCTTCGCCGCCAAGGGCCGGCCGGCCGACCATCCGTTGATCGTGCATGTGGTCGACGTGGCCGCGGCGCGCGCGTTCGCCGGCGAGTGGCCCGCCGCGGCGCAGAAGCTGGCCGACGCCTTCTGGCCCGGCCCGCTGACGGTGATCGTGCCGCGCCGCTCGGGCATGGGCACCGCCTCGGCCGCGGGCCAGACCAGCATCGGCCTGCGCTGCCCGGCCCATCCGGTGGCGCGCGCCCTGCTGGCGGCCACCGCGGCGCTGGGCGTGGCCGGCGTTTCGGGCCCCAGCGCCAACCGCTTCGGGCGCATCAGTCCGACGACGGCGGCGCATGTGCACGAGGATTTCGGCGACGACTTCACCATCATCGACGGCGGCGAATGCGACGCCGGCATCGAGTCGGCCATCGTCGACTGCAGCCGTGGCGTGCCGGCGCTGCTGCGCCCGGGCGTGCTCACGCGCGAGCAACTGGAGGCCGCGCTCGGCCAGCCGCTGCGCGAGGCGGGCCTGGACGCACCACGCGCCTCGGGCACCCTCGAGGCTCACTACGCGCCGCGCGCGAAGCTGCGCCTGATGCCGGCCGACCAGTTGCGCGTCGCCCTTGGCGTGCTGGCGAAATCGAGCGTTAACCCGGTGGCGGTATATTTCCGCACCGTCACGCCCGATCGCTCGGTGCGCGCCTACCGCGCGATGCCGGACAATCCGATCGCCGCGGCGCACGAACTTTTCGCTGCGCTGCGTGAACTCGACGCCAGCGGTGCCAGTCTGATCTGGGTCGAGACGCCTCCCGACGCTCCGGCGTGGGAGGGCGTTCGCGACCGCTTGCAGCGCGCGGCCGCTGCATAGACATCCTCAGGGTTCCGGGTCTGCGAGGGCAGGCGCCGGAGTCCAGCCGAATCCACTAGGAGAACGAATGCTTTTCAAAGAACGCCTGGGCCGCATCGCGATGCGAGCGGTCTCGGGAATGGCCGCAGCCGGCGCACTGGCCGTGCTCGCGTCCTGCGGTGGTGGCACCTACCAGCAACAGGCTTTCGTGCCGGCGCGCCTGCTCGTCTTCGGCGACGAGAGCAGCCGCCTGGAGGGCCCGCAGGGCTTGAAGTACAGCATCAACGGCATCTCCGCCATCGGCCCGCAGACCGACTGCACCGTCAAGCCGATCTGGACGCAGGCGCTCGCCAATTCCTACGGCCTGACCTTCGCCAACTGCAATCCGAACGCCTCGTTCCAGACCCTGGCGATCGACAACACCACCGTCAACGGCACGGTGGACGACGTCGTGCACCAGGTGGCTGCGTTCAAGGCTGGCGATACCTTCAACGGCAACGACCTCGTGACGATCTGGGTCGGCATGCACGACATCCTCAACGACTACCGGGCCAACGCCACCGGCGACGAGACGGTGCTTCTGGCCGACATGAAGCAGCAGGGCGCGACCCTGGCCGGCGTCGTCAACGACATCGCCAACGCCGGCGCCAAGGTGATCATCGTGACGGTGCCCGACATGAGCGACTCGCCGTTCGCCTACGCCGAATCGGCGCGCGGGGACTTCGATCGCATCAAGCTGCTGTCGGACATGAGCACGCAGTTCAACGTGGGCCTGCGCAGCAACATCGTCAACGACGGCAGCAGGATCGGGCTCGTGCTGGCCGACGACCTGGTGCGCAACGCCGTGCGCAGTCCCGGCTCGTTCGGCCTGATCGCGCTGGACAACCAGAGCTACGGGTGCCTGGACAGTGCCCCGCTGCCCACCTGCACCAGCGACACCCTGCGCAACGATCCCTCGACCGGCCAGGTGGCGAACGCCGGCTTCCTGTGGGCCGACCCGACTCACCTCGGCTCGGTGATGCAGGCCCAGATCGGCAGCCAGGCGGTCGGCCGCGCGCATTCGAACCCGTTCTGATCGCAGCGGAGCCGGCGCGCCCCGCGAGGCGCGCACAGGCATTTTCCGCTCCGATGCGACATGAAATTGCTGCTGCATTGCAGCATGTGGCCCTCGCACGACGCTCGCGTCGCACGAGGGCTTTTTTCTTTCCGACGCCGTCGGCCGCGATCTGACGTCACCGGCGCGCACTCGTTGTGTTGTTTTGCGTCATGCCGACAGGGTTAGCCCCCAGGGGCCGCGCCATCTCGCTTGCGTATAGTTTTTGTTGAAATCGAACGACCGTTCGATAAATGTCTTTGACTCTTCGTTTGGCGAGGTGCACATGAAGAAATTACACGTCCTGACCACGGCCCTCGCGGCCGCGGCTTTCCTGGCTGGCTGCGGCGGCAATGACGCCGGCGACCAGTCGCCGCGGTTTGCTTTCACGCAGATGGTCAATTTCGGCGACAGCCTGAGCGACGTCGGCAGCTACAAGACGACCATCGTCGGCGCCAACGGTGGCGGCCACTACTCGATCAACGGCGACTTCTCGTCCGCTGGCCTGCTGTACACCAACTGGACGGAGTACCTGGCCGCCCAGCTGGATCTGGACCAGCCCTGCCCGGCCGAAGTCGGCCTGGCCTCGGTCGGCGCGCTGTCGTTCCTCGCGCAGGCGACGGTCGACTCCACCACCTGCCTGAGTTACGCGCAGGGTGGTGCCGAGGTGACCGATCCGCACGGGCCGGGCAACGCCTTCCTCTACACCGCCTATGGGTCCTCCAGCGGCCAGCTGGGCCAGCTGACCAAGCCGGTGCACGACCAGATCGCCACCTACCTGGCGGCGCACACCAAGTTCACCGATTCACAGCTCATCACCGTGCTGGCGGGCGGCAACGACCTGTTCATCGACCGCGCGCTGACGGTCGATGCCCACGTCCAGGCCATCCTGCAGGCCGAGCAGGCCGGGTCGATCGACGCGACGACGGCCGGCACGATGATCGCGGCGGCCGCCAAGGCCGCCGTCGACCAGATGACCCTGGCGGGCCAGCAGCTGGCCACCCTGGTCAAGGACCAGATCATCGCCAACGGCGGCACCCACGTGGTCGTGGTCAACCTGCCCAACGTCTCGCTGACGCCCGACAACGCGCTGTGGGTCTCCACCGGCGCCGGCAAGTACGTCGAGCCGGTGCACCCGCACCTGACGCTGGACATGACCAACGCGTTCAACACCGCGCTGTCCAGCGGCCTGAGCGTCACCACGTCGGCCAGCGGCATCCAGACGAGCTCGCTGCCCGAGGTCGCCTGGGTAGACGCCTACACCGCCAACACGGATCAGTCCACCAACCCGGCGGCCTATGGCCTGACCAACGTCACCACGCCGGCCTGCAAGCTGGACGGCACGGCCGGATCGACCGGCCTGACGGTGCCCACCAGCGCCACGACGACCACCTTCGTGCCGCTCGCCAGCTCGCTGTTCTGCACGGCCAACACGCTGATCGCCCCCGACACGGCCAACGCCACGTCGACGGACCCCACCGGCCTGCTGCACTACGAGTTCGCGGACACGGTGCACCCGACGCCCTACGCATACCGCCTGCTGGCCGAGCTGGTCAGCGAGCAGATGGCCATCAAGGGCTGGCTGTAAGCCGGCGGTCGAGACAAACGCAAGGACACATTCATGAAGAAGCAATCCATTGCATCCGCTCTCGTCGCCGCGGCCGCTGCGTGCGGCGCCGGCGCAGCACATGCCCAGGCCGCCGGTGACGTGATGATCCAGATCGGCTGGAACAAGATCATGCCCAAGGTCAAGAGCAGCGACCTGAGCGCGCCGTCGCTGCCGGGCTCCAAGATCGACATCAAGTCCGCGAGCGCGTTGTTCATCACCGCCACGTACATGATCACGAACGACATCTCGGTCGAGGCACTGGGCGGCTTGCCGTACAAGCACGACATCGTGGGTGCGGGCGCGGTCTCTGGCGTCGGCAAGATCGGCAGCATCCACCAGATCTCGCCGACGGTGCTGTTGCAGTACCGCTTCCTGGCGGCGGACGGCCCGTTCCGTCCGTATGTCGGCGCCGGCCCCACGTTCGCGAAGTTCTACGGCACCAAGGGCTCGGGCGCGCTGACCGCGGTCACCAACCCGGGCGGCCCGCCGACCACCATCGGCGGCGACACCGAATGGGGCACCACGATCCAGGCCGGCGCGAACTACAAGATCGACAAGCACTGGTTCCTCGACGCCTCGGTGCTCAAGACCTTCATCAGCACCAAGGCCACGCTGTCGACCGGCCAGAGCACTTCGGCCAAGCTCAATCCGGTGTCGATCAACGCATCGATCGGCTACACCTTCTGAGCAGGTGAGCGCCGGCCGCTTGCGGCCTGCCGAACAACCCGCGCGCAGCGATGCCCGCGGGTTTTTTCATGGCGCCTTGGCAGGGTCGCGTTCCACCCAGTCGATGGCCGCATCGAGCGCCGGCCGGGCGGCCGCGGCATTGGGATCGTTGACGACGGCCACCAGGATGTAGCGGCGTCCGCTGTCGGCCTGCACGAAGCCGGCCAGGGCGACCACGTCGCGCATCGAGCCGGTCTTCAGGTGCGCGCGGCCGGCCATCGCGGTGCTCCGGCGCAGGGTGCCGTCGACGCCATTCAGGGGCAGCGAGCTGACCAGCTCCGGCATGATGGGGCTGTTCCAGTCGGACTGCAGCAACTGCGCCAGCGTGCGAACGCTGATGCGCGTCTCGCGCGACAGCCCCGAGCCGTTGGCGACGACGATGCCGTCGGCCGCGCTGCCCAGGTGCTCGTGCAGCCACTGCATGAGCACTGCGCGCGCCTGCTCCTGCCCCACCCCGTCGGCCGCCGCCGCCGGCATCGGCGCGGACGCGTTCGCCGCCAGCGTCAGGAACAGCTGCTCGGCCATCGTGTTGTTGCTGTACTTGTTGATGTCGCGCACGATCTGGGCGAGCGGCGGCGACTCGAACGTGAAGGCCGGCGTCGCCCCCTCGGGCACCCGGCCGTCGCGCACCTGGCCGGTGAGCTTGCCGCCGGCCTCGCGCCACAACGCCGTCACCAGCCGGCGTTCGTAGCTGGCCGGATCGGAATAGGCCAGCGGCCAGTTGCGCGCGCCGCAGGCGGCCGGGTAAGTGCCAGCGAAGTGCCAGCGCGCCGGGTCGGCGGCGGCCAGCCGGAGCGTGCCGTGCCAGTCCTCGCAACTTCCCTTGGACAGCGGCACGGTCGCGTCGATCGTCAGCCCGGCCAGCCGGGGCTCGGCGCTGACGCGCGCCACATGGGACTTGGGGTCGGGCTGGAAGCTCAGCGTGACCGCGCGGAAGTTCATCAGCAGCGCGTCCGGCAGCACGTTGTAGGGCTCGGACGGCGCATTGTCGAAGTCGGCCGCCGAGCGGGCGCTGGGCGCGAAGCCGCCGTGGTCGAGCACGATGTCGCCATGGATGTCGTGCACACCCGCATCGCGCAACTGGCGCAGCAGCAGCCACACGCGCTCCATCACCAGGCTGGGGTCGCCGCTGCCGACGATCACCACGGAGCCGTCCAGCACGCCGTTGCGGATCGGTCCGGTGACCAAGACACCGGTCTTCCATGTCCAGCCGGGGCCCAGCATGTCCAGCGCCGCGCTGGTGGTGGCGAGCTTGAACACCGACGCCGGATTGACGCCAAAATCGGGATTCCAGCCCCAGGAGGGCGACGGTGCGTCCACCGGCTGCACCCACAGCGCCAGCGCACTGGGAGGCACGTTGGCCTTGGCCAGCGCCGCGGCGATCGTTGGCGGCAGGATCCAGGGGGTGGTGGGTGCCGCGTCGGCGGCCAAGACGGTGCCCAGCAGGGCGAGGGCGGCAAGCCGGGTCTTCAGGGGCAGGGACATGTCTTGAGGCGTCATTGGCGCCCGCGCAGGGCTGGCGCGCCGGGGCGGGACCATGATCGCACGGCTACACTTCCTGCCATGCTCCGGCCCGTCCCCCTCGCCGTTCCCGGCGGCGCCTTCGCGTCGCGCCTGTCGCTCGCATCCGCTCGGGCAGGGACGCGCGCGTGAAGCTGCTGGCCATCGACAGTGCCACCGAGCGGCTGGCGCTCGCCGTCGTCGACGACGCCCGTGCGCCGGGCGCCGCACTGGCGCGCGCGGCATGCCGCATCGAGCACCTCGATCTGGACGGCGGCGCCGCCGCCTCCGCGCAGGCACTGCCGATGTCGATGGCGCTGTTGCAGCGCGTGGGATGGCGCTTCGCCGACCTCGATGCCATCGCGTTTGGCCGCGGGCCGGGCGGCTTCACGGGTCTGCGCACGGCGTGCGCCGTCGCGCAGGGGCTGGCCTACGGCCAGGGGCTGCCGGTGGTCCCGGTGGACAGCCTGGCGATCGTCGCCGAGGACGCCGCGCGAGCCGCCGGACTCGACGCCGGCGCGCTGGTCTGGGTCGCGATGGACGCGCGCATGGACGAGATCTACGCCGGCTGCTATCGCGACGACGGCGACGCCGGCTGGCGGGCGGTGGTCGAACCGTCGTTGACGACGCCCGACGCCCTGCATGCGCAGTGGCGTGCCGCGCCACCGGCGTTCGTCGCGGGCTCGGCCTTGCCGGCCTTCGGCGATCGCCTGCAAACCGGTGCCGCACAGCGCGCGCCGCACGAACATCACCGCGCCGCGGCGCTGGGCTGGCTCGCCGCCGCCGGCTTCGCGCGCGGCGACGCGGTGCCGGCCGACCAGGCCTTGCCCGTGTACCTGCGCGACAAGGTCGCCCAGACCACGGCCGAACGCGAAGCCGCCAAGGCCTTGCGCCACGCAGCGGGGGCGCCGCGATGAGCGCGGTTCGCTCCGAGCTCGCGCCCCGCGGCGGCGGCACGCCGTCGCTGCGCGTCATGACGGTGGGCCAACTCGACGCCGTCCTGGCCATCGAGGTGCAGGCCTACAGCTTCCCGTGGACGCGCGGCAACTTCATCGACTCGATCGCGGCCGGCTACC
>JBJMWF010000230.1:0-4634 GCA_045810265.1 Vitreoscilla sp.
CGCATCGCGTCCATCACGTGGATCATCGTGTCGTACGGGATGTTGGGCTCGGGCAGCACCGACGCCGAGGTCGTGTCCGGGAACTTCTGCTTGACCTGCAGCATCAGCGCGTTCAACGAGGCCGTGTCGGCGGCGCCGTCGGCGCTGTTGGGAATGCGCGAGATCAGGCCGCCGATCTTGTCGCCGACCTCGATGGCGTCGTGGCGCACCACCACCTCCAGCTTCAGGTCGTTGGCCTTCAGGCCTTCGTAGTTGGCCGACTTGGCGGGCAGCGTCAGGTCGACCACCGCCATGCGCGAGAACACGGCCGTCGACAAAAGAAACGGCACCAGCACGACGATCAGGTTGATGAAGGCGCTGACCTCCAGCGCCTCCGAGCCCTTCTTCAGGCGTCTAGTGCGCATCGCAGCACCCCCGCGGATCCGGGTGGTTGAGGCGGCTCATCTCAGGCCGCCTTGTGTTCCGGAGCCAGGCGCTGCACGAGGTTCAGGAAGCTGATCTTGGCGGCCTCCAGGCCGTCGACGATGTCGGCCGTGCGCGCCTGCAGGAAGGCATGCACCAGCAGGAACGGGATGGCGACCATCAGCGCGAACGCGGTGTTGTTCATCGCGATGGAGATCGACGCCGACAGCAGCGCCGCCTTCTCGGCCGGATTGACCTGCGACACGGCGGTGAACGCATGGATCAGGCCGGTGATGGTGCCCAGCAGGCCCACCAGCGTGATGACGTTGGCGAACACGGCGATGTAGTGCGTGCGCTTTTCCAGGCGCGGCACGATCTCCATCATGCCTTCCTCCATCGCGGCGTCGATGTCGTCGCGCCGGCGCGAGGATTGCAGGCGCGTCAGGCCGTTGTGCACGATCTTGCCGATGGCCGAATCGGACGACGCCGTCTGGCCCAGCACTTCCTTCCACTGGCCGCCCTGCAGCAGCGGCAGCACCTTCGACCAGTCCTTGCGGTTGGCCACGCGTGCCTTCTGCAGGAACACGAAGCGCTCGATCGCGATCGCCAGGCCGGTCGCCATGATGGCCAGGCTCGGGAAGATGAACAGACCACAGTCCTGGAAGAACTTGATGACGGACTCAAAGGAATTCATGGAAATCTCCGGGAAGCTGGATCGGGAAAAAAGAAGAGAACTGGATGCGGTTCGGAATCAATGCGCCGCGGGCGGAGCGGGAGGCGCGGCCGCGGCTGCGTGCGCCTGTTCGAGTGCGTCGTAACGCACCTGGCGCCGGAAGACATCACGATCGACTGGCGCCAGCGCCTCGTCGACGACGCTCACCGGCGGCCGCCCGGCCAGATCGCCCGGCAAGGGCTTCTTCCAGGGCACGATGTAGAGCACCTTCGGCAATTCTCGGTTGCCGATGATCTTCGTAGGATCGATTTCGGCGCGATCCTGGCCAAAGGCAGGGGCGACAAGGCAACCGATCGTAAGCAGCGCACAGAGACGATGCAGCGAGTTCATGACTTTTCCTTCGCGGCGGGCGCCGAGGCTGCGGGCGCAGCGCCGGCGGGCTTGCGGTTCTTGACTTCGGCCACCCACTTGGCGACGACGGGGTCGCCCGCCGGCGTCAGCGCGAGGTAGCGCGTGTAGAGCTCCAGCGCGTGCGCGCCGTCGCCCAGGTACAGGTCGTCGAGCACGCCCAGGTTCAGCACCGCGCTGGCGTAGTTCGGATCGAGTGCGATCGCGTGCTCGTAGGCGTCGCGCGCCTTGGTGAAGTCGCCGCTCTGGCGGTAGGCCAACCCCAGCTGGTTCCAGGCGGTGGCCAGGCCGGGCGCGAGCTCGGTGGCCTTCTCCAGTTCCTTGACGGCTTCGGGCAGGTGCCCCGCCTGCCGCGCCAGCAGGCCCAGGTTGGCGTGCGGGCCGGCGAGCTCGGGGTTGGACTGGGTCAGCGTGCGCAAGCCGCGTTCCGCGTCGGCGGCGTGGCCGGCGCGCATCAAGGCCAAGGCGTCGTCGTAGGCGCGCTGCGTGGCCGGCGCGATGGGGCCGGTGGAGGCGGCCTTCGGCGCGGCAGCGGTCGTGACCGAGGCGGCGGACGCGGCGCCGCCCGTTGAAGGCGCCGAGGCGCTCGCCGACGCGGCAGCCGGTGCCGACGATCCCGGCATCCGGAAGCCGACCGAGCCGCAACCGGCGAGCAGCGCGCCGGCGGCCAGCGCCAGCAGGGCGTGCGGGAGACGTTCAGCGGATCGCATCGACGGTCGCCTCGCTGTGTTCGGTCTTGTTGTAGCGCGCCGGCTGCAACGTCTTGAGCGCAGCAAAGCTCTTCTGCACCCACTCGTCGTAGATGCCTTGCGTGGTGCGGCGGGCGTTGACGCCATGCAGTTCGATCGCCTTCTCGACGTACGGATCGGCCTGCTCCTCCAGCAGCTCGTTGTACTGCTCGAGCTCCAGCTTGGACAGCTTCTTGGGCCGTTGCGAGCCGACCAGCGCCTTGGCGAAATCCTGGTACAGCGCCGCGACATGGAAGGTGGCGGCCGTGGTGGCCTCTGCGACGCCGTAGTTGCTGGCCACGGCGTAGGCCTTCAGCGCATCCTCCATCTTGGCCTTCTTGAGCTTGAGGTTCTTGGCCAGCGGTTCGACCAGCGGCACCTTCTGGTAGGCCTCGAACGCCGGTTCGGCGGCCGCCAGCGCCGCCATCGCGCCCAGCGTGCGGGTGCGGTCGGTGCGCGCCGCGCCGCCGTTCTGGTCGGCCACGAAGATCGCATGCATGTGCGCGCTTTCGGCGCCGGCATTGCCGTCGACGTGCGCCAGTTGCGCCAGGCGCCAGTGGGCCTCGACGGCGGGCTCCAGCGGCGTCGGATATTGCTTGAGGTAGCGGTCGTAGGCCTTGGCGGCAAGCGCGCGGTTGGCCGCCGCATCGGCCGGGCGCGGCTTGCCGGCCTTGACGCTCTCGGCGTCGCTGGCCGCGGCCTTCTCGTACAGCGTCGCAGCCTGCCACAGCGCCGCGCGGGCACGCGTCGCGCCCTCCGGCGTGGTGGTGGGCGCGGACGCGATGCGCTCGTACTGCGCGGCCGCCGGTGCCCATTGCTGCTGCTCGCTGTAGGCCAGCGCCAGGCGGGCGGTGACTTCCGGCTGCAGCGGATGGTTGGGATAGCGCTGGCGGAAGGCCTCCAGCGTGCGCGCGGCGGCGGGCCAGTCCTTCAGCGCGATCAGCGAGGCGGCGGCGTCGTACTCGGCGTTCGCACGCACGGTGGACGCCGGCGCGGCGATCGCGACGCGCGCGAAGTTCTCGGCCGCGGCGCGGTTGTCGCCGGCGGCGCGCGCCTGTTCGCCCTGCTTGTAGATCGAGGCAGCCAGGCGCTCGGTGAACTCGCCGCGCGCGGCGTCGTTGGCCGGCACCAGCGCCAGCACCTCGCCGTAGGCCTTCTCGGCGCGATCGAACTGGCCCGCTTCGAACGACGTGTGCGCCACCAGCGTCCAGGCGACGCGGCGCTGCGCGGGCGTGGCGGGCGGCTGCAGCGCGAGCTCCTGCTCGGCGACGCCCGCGGCGCGCTCGTTGTCGTGCAGCTTGAACAGCGTGTCGGCCGCATTCGTGAGCACGGCCGGCGTGCGCGCGTCGGCCGGGAAGGCCGCCGCGAAACGCAGCTCGCTGTCGACGCCGCTGCGCTGCATCGGCACCAGCGCGTCGCCGGTGATGCCCTTCTGCTCGGCGGCATGCGCCAGCAGCGCGGCATAGCCCGCGTCGGCGCTGTGCGCATGCGCCGGATACTCGTACGCGGTCTTCTCGTATTCGACGGCCGAGGCGGCGTACTGGCCGCTCTCGTAGAGCACCTCGGCCAGCAGGAAGTCGTTCTCCGGCGAGTCCGGATCGCTGCCGAATTCGGCCAGCCAGGCGCGGTACCACTTCGCGGCCTCGACGTAGTCGGCCTGCGCCTTGGTCTTCTGCGCCTGAGAGTGATAGCGCTGCGCCAGCTCCGCCAGCGCGGTCTTGACCAGCGGCTGCGCGTGCTCCCAGCCTTCGGGATTGGCCTTGCGGAACTCGCCGTCCAGGCCGTACTGCGCGACGTAGTCCTTCTTGGCGGCCAGCGCCAGCTGGTCGAAGCCGGCCTCCTGGTCGATCGCGATCACCTGCGCCTGCATGGCCGGCGCCTGCGCGTCGAGCGGGTTCAGGCGCGCGAAGCCGGCGTAGGTATCGGCGGCGTCCTTCGGACGTTCCTGCTTCAGATACAGCTGCCCGAGCTGCTGGTAGACGCGGAATTCGTAGGAGCGGCGATCGTTGCTGGTGATGTAGGCCGGAATCGACTCCGCGCCCTTGAGGTTGGCCAGCGCGATGCCGATCACGCGCAGCGTGTCGTCGACCAGCTCCTTGTCGGCGCGCGACAGTGCCTCCGACTTGTCGAGGTCGTCGTCGCGGATGCCCACGATCTTGCCATCGAGCACCCCGAAGAACGAGCTCAGCGCCTCCTCGAGATTGCCCTGCTTGAACCGGGACCAGCCCTGCATGTACAGCGCACGTTCGCGGAACGGGCCGAGCTTGTCGCCGGTCAGGACCATCGCGTAGGCCTGTTCGGCCTTCGGGTACTGGCGCAGCGTGAACAGCAGTTCGCCGCGGCGGAACTGGGCCTCGTCGCGGTAGCGCGTCTGCGGATACCTGGCGACCAGCGAATCGAGCGTCGCCAGGGCCTGCTCCAGC
>JBJMWF010000231.1:0-8580 GCA_045810265.1 Vitreoscilla sp.
GAGCCAGGTCTTCGACCAGGTCAAGGCCATCAGCGGCTCGACCATCCTCGGCAGCGGAGCGGTGGCCTTGATCCTCGATGTCGGCGCGCTGCTCGCCGGCGTCGCCAACCCCGCCCCTCGCAACGAGCATGCGCTCGATCGTCAATCCTGACAAGACATCGACCGCGCGAACGGTCGGCGAACCAACGACACAACCAGGAACACATCATGTTCTCCAAAGTCTCCCTCAGAGCCAAGCTCATCGCCTTGCTGGCGGTCAGCGTCCTGTCCCTTGGCATCAACATCTTCATTGCCGTCCAGGGCATGAAGCAGGACGCCGTGATGCTGGCGGAAGTGGGCGCAAATCGCCTGCCCTCGGTCGTCAGCCTGCAGGTGATCAACGAAGGCCAGTCAGCGATCCGCTCCGCCATGCGCGCCATCGATTCGCGCGCCAGCTACCCGGAGGAACACAAGGAGATCGCCAATCTTCTCAAGACCAAGGCCGGCGCATGGGCGCGCGTCGACGCGGCCTGGAAGGTCTACCAGCCGCTGGCGCAGGAGCCGGAGGAAGCCACCGTGTGGAAGCAGTTCGAGAAGGACTGGGCCGCCTGGAGAGCCGCGGACGCCAGGTTGACGGACATCGCCAGCGAGATCTCCCACACCGAGAACCTCGAGCGGCGCAAGGGCCTGTTCGAGGATCTGCACAAGGGGCTGTTCGAGAGCCGGGCGCTGTTCGACCCGGCCGAAGCCGGCCTGGGCAAGCTGGTCGACCTCAATACGCAATACGGGGATCGGGCTGTCAAGGAGGCGGACCAGTTCTCGGCCCATGCGTTGGCACAGATCTACACGGTCGCCGGCATCTCCCTGGTGGCGCTGCTGTCGCTCGGAGTGATGATCCTGGTGGCCGTCCTGCGCCAGCTGGGCGGTGACCCGGCCTATGCGCTGGAAGTGGTGCAGGCGGTTGCCCAGGGCGACCTGACTGCCGACATCGCGCTGGAGTCCGGCGACCGCTCCAGCCTGCTGTTCGCCATGAAGAGCATGGTCGACAAGCTGTCGCAGGTGGTCGCCGAAGTGAGCAACGGTGCCGAGGGCATCACCGGCGCGGCCGAACAGGTCAGTGCGACGGCCCAGTCGCTTTCGCAGGCCAGCAACGAGCAGGCCGCGGGCGTCGAGGAGACCAGCGCATCGGTCGAGCAGATGACCGCATCGATCTCGCAGAACACCGAGAACGCGAAGGTGACCGACGCGATGGCCAGCAAGGCGGCCACCGAGGCGGTCGAAGGCGGCGAGGCCGTCAAGTCCACCGTGACGGCGATGAAGCAGATCGCCAGGAAGATCGTCATCATCGACGACATCGCCTACCAGACCAACCTGCTGGCGCTGAACGCGGCCATCGAGGCGGCGCGCGCCGGCGAGCATGGCAAGGGCTTCGCCGTGGTGGCCGCCGAGGTGCGCAAGCTGGCCGAGCGCAGCCAGATCGCCGCGCAGGAGATCGGCGAGGTCGCCAGCAACAGCGTCGAACTGGCCGAGCGCGCCGGCACCCTGCTGGACGCCATCGTGCCCAACATCAAGAAGACCTCGGACCTGGTGCAGGAGATCACCGCCGCCTCGGAGGAACAGAGCAGCGGCGTGGCCCAGATCAATGCCGCCGTCGGCCAACTGAGCCAGACCACGCAGCAGAACGCCGCGGGCTCCGAGGAGCTGGCCGCCACCGCCGAGGAGATGAGCAGCCAGGCCGAGGAACTGCAGGCGACGATCGCGTTCTTCAAGGTCAAGGGACACGACGTGGCGCGGCGCGAAGTGCGCCCCGTGCCTGCAGCGCGCGGCAAGCGTCCCGCGGCCGCGGGCGCGAAGCTCGCGTTCGCCGAGAGCGCGCCCAACGAAGCCTTGTTCACCACGTATTGAACGGGAGCGGAGATGAGCGCACTCATTCCCGTCGTCGCCGCTGCGGTGCATCCGCAGACGGCGCAATACCTCACCTTCACGCTGGGCGACGAGGTGTACGCGGTCGGCATCCTGTCGATCAAGGAGATCATCGAATACGGGGGCATCACGGCCGTGCCGATGATGTCGTCGACCATCCGCGGGGTGATCAACCTGCGCGGCGCGGTGGTGCCCGTCATGGACCTGGCCGCCCGCTTCGGCCGGGCGGCGAACCCGGTGGGGCGCCGCACGTGCATCGTGATCGTCGAGATGGAGCTCGATGGGCGGCGCCAGGTGATCGGCATCGTCGTCGATGCGGTCAACGCGGTGCAGGACATCGCGGCGGCCGACATCGAGCCGGCGCCGACCTTCGGCCTGAAGATCGCCAGCGAGTTCGTCGCAGGCATCGGCAAGGTGGCCGGCCGCTTCGTCATCGTGCTCAACGTGCAGCAGGTGCTGGCGCTCGACGAGCTCGGCGCGCTGCCGGCACCGGCATTGGCCTGAGTCGCGGCCATGTCGACGGCACTCAGCGACCAGGAGTTCGCGCGCTTCCAGGCCTTCATCTTCGAGGCGGCCGGCATCACGCTGGCAGCCACCAAGAAGGCGATGGTCAGCGGGCGGCTCGAGAAGCGGCTGCGCCACTACCACCTGGCCACTTTCAGCGAGTATCTGGCGCTGGTCCAGGGGCGTTCGGTGCCGGAGGAGCGGCAGGTGGCCGTCGACCTGCTCACGACCAACGAGACCTACTTTTTTCGCGAGCAGCGGCACTTCGAGCTGCTGTCCGAGCTCGCCGTGGCGGCGACGCGCGAGCGCCGGGCACTGCGTGTCTGGAGCGCGGCGTCGTCCACCGGCGAGGAGCCCTACAGCATCGCGATGGTGCTGGCCGACAAGCAGCCCGACCTGCCGTGGGAGATCCTGGCCTCCGACATCAGCAGCAAGGTGCTGGCGCGGGCGCGCACCGGCCACTACCCGGACTCGCGCACCGACCATCTGCCGCCGTCCTATCGACATCGTTTCTGCCTGAAGGGAACGGGCGAACACGCCGGCACCCTGCTGGTGCAGCGCGCCCTGCGCGAGCGGGTGCAGTTCGCGCAGATCAACCTCGATCGCCCGCTGCCGCCCGTCGGCGAGTTCGACCTGATCTTCCTGCGCAACGTGATGATCTATTTCAATGCCCAGACCAAGCGGCAGGTCGTGGCGCGCCTGCTGGGCCAGCTGGCTCCTGGCGGGCACCTGGTGGTCGGGCATTCGGAGACGCTCGGCGACATCTCGGACGCCGTCCAGGCCGTGCGCCCCTCGGTCTACCGCAAGCCCTGAGGCCGCCATGCCCGACGCCACGATCCACGTCTTCCTGCTGCCAGGCGAGCACTGGGCCGGCGACGCGCGCCATTGCATCACGACGCTGCTGGGCTCTTGCGTGTCCATCGCGTTGTGGGAGCCGCGGCTGCAGGTCGGCGCGATGTCTCATTTCCTGCTGCCGGGCAGCCGGCAGGACGGCATCCCGAGCGGCCGCTACGGCGAGGATTCCCTGCAGCTGATGCTGCGGGCCCTCGAGGAGCTGGGTGCAAGCCCGGGCGACTGCCAGGCCAAGATCTTCGGTGGCGGCGCGATGTTCGATACCCGCGCTGCACGCGCCGGGCTCGACATCGGGCGCAAGAACGGCCTGGCGGCGCGCGCCATGCTGCTGGACCGGCATATCCGGATCGCCTCCGAGAGCCTGTTCGACGCCGGCCATCGGCGCATCGCGTTCGACGTTCGCAGCGGCGAGGTGCGCGTGCGCCACGCGCGCCTGGACCTGCAGGGAAGACTCCAATCATGAGCCGACCGATCAACGTGATGATCGTGGATGACTCCGCGGTGGTGCGCCAGGTGCTGGGCGCGCTGCTCGGCGCCGCACCGGGCATCCAGGTCACGCATGCCGTCTCCGATCCGCTGCTGGCCATCGAGCGCATGAAGACCGACTGGCCCGACGTGATCGTGCTGGACGTGGAGATGCCGCGCATGGACGGCATCACCTTCCTGCGCCGCATCATGGCCGAGCGGCCGACGCCGGTGGTGATCTGTTCGACGCTGACGGAGAAGGGCGCGCAGACCTCGGTCGAGGCGATGGCCGCGGGCGCCGTCGCCATCGTGACCAAGCCGCGCCTCGATCTGAGGAATTTCCTGCAGTCGAACGCTGCCGAACTGGTCGCGGCCGTGCGGATGGCGGCGACGGCCAACGTGTCGCGTCTCGGTGCACGGGCCGCGCCTGCGCTGCCGCCGGTCCGCGCCAAGCTGAGCGCGGACGCGATCCTGCCGCCTCCGGGCGACGGGCGCGCGATGCTGCAGACGACCGAGCAGGTCGTCGCCATCGGCACGTCCACCGGCGGCACCCAGGCCCTCGAGGAGGTGCTGACCGCGCTGCCGCGCGTGTGTCCCGGCCTCGTCATCGTGCAGCACATGCCCGAGCAATTCACGGCGGCCTTCGCGGCGCGGCTGGACCAGCTCAGCGAGATCTCGGTCAAGGAAGCCGCCAACGGCGACCGCGTCGTGCCGGGCCGGGCGTTGATCGCGCCGGGGGGACGTCATCTGCTGCTGCGGCGCAACGGCGCCCAGTACTTCGTCGAGGTGGTCGACGGCCCGCTGGTGAACCGGCATCGACCGTCGGTCGATGTGCTGTTCCGCTCCGTGGCCCGCTGCGCCGGCGCCAACGCGCTGGGCATCATCATGACCGGCATGGGCGACGACGGCGCGGCCGGACTGCTCGAGATGCGCAGTGCCGGGGCGCAGACGCTCGCCCAGGACGAGCAGAGCTGCGTCGTCTTCGGCATGCCCAAGGAGGCGATCAAGCGCGGCGCCGCGGCCAAGGTGGTGCCGCTCGACACGATCGGCTGCGAGATCGTGGCGCAACTCGCGCGGGGTGCGCGATGAACGCGGCCGGCGGCGCCGCCGTGCGCGACCCGTCCACCACGCCGGGTGCCCTCGGTGACAAGGTGGTGCTGGTGGTGGAGGACAGCGCGCTGCAGCGGGCCCATCTCGTCGACCTGATGCAGGCCCTGGCCTTCGGGACCGTGCTGCAGGCCGAAGATGGTTTCGAAGCCCTGAATGCGATCGAGGCGGCCGGCCGCGAGTCGATCTACCTGGTGGTCACCGACATCGACATGCCGCGCATGGACGGCATCGAACTGATCGGCCGTCTCGCCGAGCGCGGGCGCGTGGAGCACCTGATCGTCATGAGCGCGCGCGATCCGCGCCTGCTCGAGACGGTGGAGAGCCTGGCTGCCGACAATGCGCGGCTGCAGTTGCTGGGCACGCTGACCAAGCCGGTCACCCAGGCGTCGCTGACGCGCCTGCTGTCGACGGCCGAAGGCCGCAAGCGCGTCGCCGCGGTGCATGCGGACCAGGCGGCGCCGGGCACCGACGAACTCGGTGCGGCGATCGAAGCCGGCCAGTTCGAACCGTTCGTCCAGCCGAAGATCGCCATACGCACCGGCGTGCTCAAGGGGGTCGAGGCACTCGCCCGCTGGCGCCATCCCGAGCGCGGCCTCGTCTATCCGGGCAGCTTCATTCCGCAGATCGAGGGCACCGCGCTGATGGCGCAGCTGACGCTGTCGATGGTGGAGCAGTCGCTGCGCTGGCTGCGCGAGTGGCTGCGCGCCATGCCGGCGCTGACGCTGTCGCTGAACCTGTCGGCCGACGACCTCGCCGACCAGGACTTCGTCGATCGTCTCGTGGCACTGGTGCAACGCCACGAGATCGCCCCGTCCTCGCTGATCTGGGAGGTGACCGAGACGATGCTCATGGGCAGCTCATCGCTCGCCAACCTTGCGCGGCTGGGCCTGCGCGGCTTCGGCCTGGCGATGGACGACTACGGCATCGGCTACTCGTCGATGCAGACCTTGTCGCGCAGCCCGTTCACCGAGTTGAAGATCGACCGCATCTTCGTGGACGGCGCCTCCGAACGCGTCAACCGGCGCGCCATGCTTGACAGCTCGCTCGACCTGGGACGGCGCCTGGGCATCAGCACCGTGGCCGAGGGCGTCGAGACCGTGGCCGACTGGGACCTGCTGCGAGAACTGGGTTGCGACATCGCCCAGGGTTACCTGCTGGCGCGTCCGATGCCGCCCGGCGAGCTCCTGGGCTGGACGCGCACGAACCGGCAGCGCTTGCGCGGGCTCGCCCAACGCTCGCCAGGCGCGGACGCGTCACGATGAGCGCGCGGTCGGCCGAGTGACTCCGGGCCGCTTGGACATGTCCATTCCCGCAATGTAGTTATGGCGTGCAAGCGCATCGATATTCATTTTTGGCGCTTCGTCGCATACTCGATGGCCCGTAACCTGCGGCTACTCGACAACGACGCCGAAATGACGATGCAAAACCGACTCCGCAAGCTCCTCGCCCTCCTGATCGCCGCCACGGCGTTCGCCTCCGCCGCCCATGCCGACCAGCTGGACGACATCAAGAAGAAGGGCGAGATCGTGTTCGGCGTGCTGGGCACCGACGAACCCAACAGCTTCGTCGACCCGAAGACGCGCGAGATCGTGGGCTACGAGGTCGACATCGCCAAGGCGATCGCCCAGAAGATCGGCGTCAAGCCGGTGTTCAAGCAGGTGGCGGTGGCCGCGCGCATTCCCGAGCTGCAACAGGGCCGGGTCGACGTGCTTGCCGCGTCGCTGACGCACAACAAGGAGCGCGAGTCGCAGATCGACTTCTCGCTGACCACCTTCGTCACCGGCCAGAAGGTGCTGGTCAAGGCCAGCAGCGGCATCGCCGACGTGCCGCAGCTGGCGGGCAAGAAGGTGCTGACCGTCAAGGGTGGCACGCAGGAGCCCAACATCCGCAAGGCGGTGCCCAACGTCGACGTCGTCACGTTCGAGACCACGCAGCAGGCGTTCCTGGCGCTGCAGCAGGGCAAGGGCGTGGGCTATGTCAACGACGAGGCCTCGATCATCAACGACTACGCCAAGCTGGGTCCGGCCAAGGCCGAATACCGCATCCTGCCCACCAGCATCAGCGTCGAGCCGCTGGCGCTGGGGCTGCGCAAGAACGAGCCGGCGCTCAAGAAGGTGGTCGACGACACGCTGCGCGAGCTCGAGAGCTCCGGCAACGCCGACAAGCTGTTCATCAAGTGGTACGGCCCGACGACCAAGCTGCAATTTGACAAGCGCAGCTTCAAGATCGACTCCGACAAGATCTGATCGCAGGCGCGTTTCCGGCCGGCCATGCGCACCCACCGTCCGGCGCGCATGGCCGGCCTTTCCAACTCCCAAGATGCCCGGTTTCGACCTTGCGCTGCTGCTGCACGGCCAGTACCACGACTGGCTGATCGCCGGCCTGCTCGTTTCCCTGAAGCTGGCCGGCGTCGTCTTCCTCTTGGCGCTGCCGCTGGCCATCGTGATCGCGTTGCTGCGCCTCGCGCCGCTGTGGGGACTGCGGGCGCTGGGCGCGGTCTACGTCGAGGGCATTCGCAACGTCCCGCTGATCGCGCACCTGTTGTTCTGGTACTTCGGGGCGCCCGAGCTGCTGCCCGAAGGCTTGAAGCAACGGCTGTACGACGGCAATTTCGAATTCATCGCGGGCGCGATCGCGCTGACCCTGTACGCCGCGGCCTTCATGGCCGAGGACATCCGCAGCGGCATCCGCGCCATCCCGGCGGTGCAGTTCGAGGCCGGGCGCGCGCTGGGCCTGGGCTTCGGCGCGACCATGCGCCACGTCGTGCTGCCGCAGGCCCTGCGCATCACGGCGCCGCCGCTGCTTTCGCAGACGCTCAACCTGTGGAAGGACACCAGCATCGCCACCGTGATCGGCGTGGGCGAGCTGATGTACCAGGCGGCGCGGGTCGAGTCGGCGAGCTTTCGCAGCAGCGAGGCCTTCACGTTCGCGACCGTGACCTACCTGTCGATATCGCTGGCCATCACCGGCCTGGGCGCGTGGGTGCATCGGCGCTGGCCGGTGCGCACGCTGTGAGGGTGGCCCGATGATCGACCTGATCAAGACCTACTGGCTCTACTTCCTGGTCGGGCAGTACCCGCAAGGGCCGCTGGGCGGTCTGGCCCTGACGCTGCTGCTGTCGGCCCTGGCCCTGGTGCTGGCCATGCCGCTGGGCCTGTCGCTGGGGCTGGCACGCGTCAGCCCGTTCCGGATCATCCGCTGGCCGATCACCGCGCTGGTCTACGTCGTGCGCGCGATCCCGCTTTTGATGGTGATCTTCTGGGCCTACTTCTTCCTGCCCAGCCTCACCGGCCACAAGACGGAGCAGTTCGGCACCATGCTGATCGCGCTGGTGCTGTTCGACGGCGTGTACCTGGCCGAGATCGTGCGCGCCGGCATCCACGGCGTGCCTGGGGGGCAGTACGAGACGGCGCGGGCGCTGGGCCTGGGCTACGGCCGCGCGCTGGGCCACGTGGTGCTGCCGCAGGCGCTGGCCAGCATGCTGCCCTCGCTCGTCAACCAGTTCGTCTCGACCATCAAGGCCACGTCGCTGGGCTACATCATCGGGCTGACCGAGGTATCGTTCATCGCCACGCAGATCAACACGCAGGTCTTCACGCACGCGACGCAGGTCTACCTGCTGCTGAGCGTGACCTACTTTCTCCTGTGCTTCGGGCTCTCGCGCTTCGCGCACTGGCTGGAGCGGCGCCTGGGCCGCCGCGGCCAGCTGCGCGTGCGCCGATCGCCCGGCAGTCCCGAACCGTCCGC
>JBJMWF010000232.1:0-5196 GCA_045810265.1 Vitreoscilla sp.
CCACCGCGTCAACCTGCCGCTGACCGCCCAGCGCATCCTGGCGGCGCTGCATGCGCGGCGCGGCGAGGTGGTGTCGTACGACGAGCTGTTCCAGGTCGTCAAGACCGGCCGCAACCGCGACAACGTGCGCAAGCACATCAGCACCATCCGCGAGGCGTTCCGCGACATCGAGCCGGCGTTCGAGGGGATTGAAAGTGTCCCGATGCGCGGCTTCCGCTGGTTGGCCACATAGTGTCGTCCGGCGGCCAGGCAAGCGGCGTCGGCGTGCGGGGATCCTGCGACTTCGCGCAGGATGACAAGGGCGTGAGACGGGTCGGACCCAATGGATCCCGCGGCTGCGCGCAGGATGGCATGGCATGAGCTGGCGCGCCCGCATCGCCGCCTGGCGCTGGCCCGGCATCGCCTTCTTCCGGCTGCGGCTGTTCTTCCGGGGCGTGTTCCTGCTGCTCGCGCTGGCCACGGTGGCGATCGCGCTGTTGGTGCTGCAGGACGAGAAGGAGCTGAGCCACCGCAACTACCGCCAGGGCTTTGCCAAGACCATGGGCCAGGTGGCCGCGCAGCTGCGCCATCCGGCCGGCCAGCTCGCGCTGCTCAATCCCGCGGCCTCGCCGGCCGCCGGTGCGGTGCATCCGCTGGTGCTGCCCTTCGCCGCACTCGACTTCGACGACCACAACAAGGTCGAACAGGCCGTCGAGATGGCCGGCTGCGCGCGCCAGTATCCGGACGACGCCGCGCTGTGCGTGGCGGTCGGCAGCAATCCGTATGCGGGCGGCTTCGTCTACGTCGTCGGGCATGCGCCCAGCCCGCCGCCCGCGGCGCATCCCACCGGCGAGCACGATCTGACGCTGGCCAGCCGCCTGCGCGTGGACGTCACGCTGCGCGGCCGCCACCTGGCCTGGATCGCGCCGTTCGAGCCGGAGCCGGCCACCGCCGTCAACGTCGTGCGCGGCCGCCTCACCGGCTTCGCCGAGGATGCCGATGGCCTCGTGCTGCCGCGTCCGGTGCGCGACTTCCGCGGCTGGCTGTGGCAAGGCGGCCCCTGCCTGGACGGCGGCCAGGACGTGGCCATCTGCGCGCGACGCGCCTTCTACTCGGTGCGGCTGCCAGTGGAGGTGCTGCACGAGGACGTCATCGCGTCGCCGCATCCCGTGTGGCCGCCGGCCGACATGAACCGCATCGACGTGCACGTGCAATGGCTGGCGCCTGGCGACGGCGCCCCGCTGTTCGACAGCGCGCGCCCCGGCGCCACGCCGCCTTTCTCGCTGGCCGACCTGAGCGCGCAACTGCTGCCCGGCGAGACGCTG
This sequence comes from Vitreoscilla sp., assembly GCA_045810265.1. Taxonomy (GTDB): domain Bacteria; phylum Pseudomonadota; class Gammaproteobacteria; order Burkholderiales; family Burkholderiaceae_C; genus Scleromatobacter. The sequence continues at coordinate 1,305 of JBJMWF010000232.1, forward strand.
CAGCTGCGCAAGCTCGATGGCAAGTCGGCCGCCCCGCTGGCCACGCTCAAGGGCGCCGCACCGGCCACGCCACCGGTGTCGGGCTGGGTGCCGCAGGCCGTCAACGATTTCCTCGGTTATGCCGTGCGCGGTCTGCTGCGCCGGCTGCCCATCGAGGACGAGGACGTGCCCATCGAGGCCACCGAGACCATACGCACCGCCGCCGGCAGCTACGAGCTGCATGGCTTCGGCGACGAGCGCAGCGCCAATCGCGGACTCGCGCTGGTGGCCACGCGGGTATCGTGGTTCGTGGTCGCGATGCTGCTGGCGCTGGCGCTGGCCTGGGGCGCGATCGAGTGGACCATCATCCGCCGCATCACCATGCTGACAAAGCGCTCTCGCGCGGTCACCGCCGCCGTGGTGGAGGACGACAAGGCCAGCCGCTGGTCGTCGCTGGACATCGCCGACCTGCGCAGCCCCGACGAGCTGGGCGTGCTCGCCACCTGCCTGGCCGAGCTGCTGCAGCGCGTCGACGAAAGCATGCAGCGCGAGCGCCTGCGCGCCGAGCGCGAGAAGGACCAGTGGATGGCCGTGGGCCACGAGATCATGTCGCCGCTGCAGTCGCTGATCGCGCTGCACGGCGCGCCCGATGACGCCAGCCGGCGCTACATCCTGCGCATGCAGCAGGCCATCCGCGTGCTGTACGGCAGCGCCTCGCCCAGCGAGGCCTTCGAGTCGACGACGCTGCAGCTGGCGACGCTGGACCTGGACGCCTTCCTCGCCGAGGTGGCCGCCAACGCGCCGCACGCCGGCATCGCCGACGTGCGCTACGACGGCCCCGGCGAGGCGGTGGTCGTGCGCGCCGATGAATACCCACTGGAAGACGTCATCACGCACGTGCTGCAGAACGCGCAACGCCACCGCCGCGTCGGCACGCCCATCACGCTGCGCCTGCGCGCGGACGAGGCGCGCGCGACGGTCGAACTGCACAACGAGGGCGACGCGATCCCGCCCGGGCTGATCGACCGGATCTTCGAGTACGGCGTCTCGGGCGCGGGCGAGGCGGAGCCGGCTGCGGATGCCCAGGCTCCGCAACGCGGCCAGGGCCTGTTCGTCGCCAAGACCTACATGGCCAAGATGGGCGGCACCGTCGCGGCGGAGAACGTGCCGGGCGGCGTGCGCATCGTCCTGACCTTGCCGCGCGTGGCCGGCTGAACGTTTCACGCTGCGCCGGGCGTTCGATGCCGCCCGGCGCCCCGGGCCTTCAGTGCGCGAACGCCTGGTCGACGCGGCGCAGTCCCGCAATCGTCTCCAGGCAGGCCCGCGCCACCTCGACGCCCTTGGTGACGAAGTGCTCGCTGAAGAAGCGCCGGTGCTCCTCGTGCTCGTGGAAGTCGCGCGGGGTCAGCACCGCCGACATCACCGGCACCTCGGTATCGAGCTGCACCCGCATCAACGCGTCGATCACCGCGGCGCCGACGAACTCGTGTCGGTAGATGCCGCCGTTGACGACCAGGCCGCAGGCGACGATGGCGTCGTAGCGGCCCGAGCGTGCGAGCTTGAGCGCCAGCAGCGGGATCTCGAAGGCGCCGGGCACTTCGAACTGGTCGACCTGGCCCGGTGGTGTCGGACTTCGGTGCAACTCGGCAAGCAGCGATTGCTTGGCCTTGTCGACGATGTCCGAATGCCAGGTGGAGCAGATCACCGCGATGCGGGCCGGCAGGCTTGCCGGTGCGGCGGTGGAAAGATGCGTGGTAGTCATCTGATTCATGGTTCTCTCTCGAGTGAGTGGGTTGCCAGAATCAGGGCGCGCGAAAACGCAGCGGCCGCATTCCCGTTTCACGCAGGCATGCAGCAGCTCACACTGTCGCGTTTCTCTTTCATCCGGACTGTGACCGTCGGCCCTGGCATCGCACCAGGTCTGCTGACCCTTCGCTCGGACTGACGCGAAGGCGCTCGCGGGCTCCCGCGACGAATCGCGGATACCGCCGGTGGGGAATTTCGCCCCGCCCTGAGAACGCTGTCGGCCTTGCGAGCCGACGATGCCATTCTAGGAGGCCCGGTCGATATCCACCTTACGAGCGAAGCGCCGCCCCGATCTGGGGAGAGACCGATGGGCAGCCGATCTCTAGAATTTTCAGTCTGGCGCAGCGGCGCGGCATCCCCATCACGCGAGACGAGGACGAGTCCATGAACGTGTTCAGCGAGGTTTACGAAAAGAGCGTCGAGATGCTCAAGACACCGCAGTTGCATGCCGACTGGGCGACCGTCGAATCGGGCCTGCGCGAGCTGCTGCTGCCCGATGGCCCGACGCCGAGCAAGTGCGCGGTGCTGGACGACCTGCGCAACCGGCTGGCCGCCGCCGCCAGGAAGGCCGGCGGCTCGGCGGCCAAGGCCGCGGGCAACGAGATCGTGCGTGTGAGCCAGGCCGGCAAGACCGACTTCCAGGACCGCGCCGCCCTCATCAAGCAGATGAAGCACTTCTACATGGTCGCCAAGAAAGGCAGCCAGAGCGTCTGGGTCGTCGACCAGCCCAAGAGCTACGGCGAGTGGGACTTCGAGCTGTTCAGCGGCAAGAGCGCCGTCGACCTGCCGGCGCTGCTGGCGCAGAACGAGGAAGTGTTCGGCGGCTCCAACCGCAAGATGATGGCCGACGCGCTGCAGCTGGCGCGCAAATGGAGCGCCGACACCGAGGTGAAGCTGGGCGGAAAGTCCGCCGCGGTCGACGCCGCGATTCGTCGCTGGTTCCTGCTCGAAGGCGCCAGCGAGGCCGAGGTGGCGAGCGTGCGCGCCACCCTGCAGGCCGGCTTCAAGAAGATCACCGCGGCCTGCAACTCCGGCAAGGTCATCTTCTCGGACCGTCCCAAGCTGCGCGTGGGCGGCGACTATGATTCCACCTACGCGTCGGTCAACGGGCGCGATGCGATGCCGGTCATCTACATCTACCAGCTGTTCCTCAAGACGGGCAAGCGCAACAAGCTGGGCAACATCCCCAAGCTCTGGCTGTGCGCGCTCACCATCGTGCACGAGCTGAGCCACAAGCTGGTGGCCACCGAGGACAAGCGCTATGACTACGAAGGGCTCAAGCCCGGCACGTCCTTCCCGCCGGCGACGGCCCTGATCAACGCCGACAGCTGGGCGTATTTCTGCGGCGACGTGCTGGGCGCGGTGCCCAGGTCGGCGGTCAAGGAAGCGCTGTCGTGATCACCGCCGCCCGCCGATCCGCATCGGCGCTGGCCGCGATGGCCCTGACCGCCTGCCTCGGCGTCTCGACTCCCACCCCAGCCAGCGAATCGCTTGCCGCGTCCGCATCGACAAAGGAACATCCCATGGAATCCGCCAAGCGCCGTGCGCCCACCGCCAAGCCCGTCGTCGCCAAGGGCGTCCGCTACGAACAGATGCGGCGGGCCAAGGATCACGGCTTCACGCAGGGCGGTGGCGTGATCGCCGCGGTCGACGAGAAGAGCGACAAGATCCTGTGGTCGGTCCAGCTGTACAAGACCGAGTACGACCCGGCCGAGGAACAGGACGCGCAGGAGGTCTACGTCAAGGAACTCGCGCTGGACAAGTCCGGCCATGCCTTGCTGGCCACCGACGAGCGCCAGCGCGTGTGGTCGGTCGACCTGGCCACGCATGCCGTCACGCAGGTGGGCGCCAGCCACTGAAGGCCGCGCCACGGCCAGGTGCCGCTCAGTCGCCCGACATCCGCCGCAGCCGCTCGTCCTCTTCCTCACGCGTCGCCTCGATCTCGCGCATCACCGCGCGCAGGTCAACCTCGCCGCGCTGGTGGTGGTAGTGCCCGCTGAGCGGCGTCTCCACCGTCAACGCGCCGGCCACGTACAGCGACCAGATCTCGGGGCCGTACTCGGTCTTGCGCAGCTCCGGCGCGAAGCGGCCGAAGAAGGCGGCGAGG
>JBJMWF010000233.1:0-7073 GCA_045810265.1 Vitreoscilla sp.
AAGACCACGACCACCGCCAAGATCGCCGCCGGCTTCGCCGCGCGCCACGGCGCCGCCAACCTCGGCCTGATCACGCTGGACGCCTACCGCGTCGGCGCCCACGAACAGCTGCGCGCCTACGGCCGCATCCTGGGCGTGCCGGTGCACACCGCGCACGACCGCGCGTCGCTGGAAGACCTGCTGGAGCTGCTGGCCGGCAAGAAGATGGTGCTGATCGACACCGCGGGCATGGCCCAGCGCGACGGCCGCACCCGCGAGCTGCTGGAGATGCTGGCGCACCGCTCGATCAAGAAGGTGCTGGTGGTGGATGCGTCGTCGCAAGGCGAGACCATCGACGACGTCATCATCAACTGGAAGGCCTCGGCCTGCGCCGGCGTGATCCTGTCCAAGATCGACGAGGCCGTGAAGCTGGCCCCGGCGCTGGACGCGCTGATCCGCCACAAGCTCAAGAACATCGGCGTGGCCAACGGCCAGCGCGTGCCGGAAGACTGGCACCACCTGTCGGCCAATGCGCTCGTGCATCGCGCGCTCAAGGGCGGCGGCAGCGCGGCCTATCGCATGGATCCGCAGGACGTGCACCTGATCTTCGCGCATGCCGGCGTGAGCCAGCAGTCGGCCGCGGCCCTGCGCGTCTGAACACCTCGCCGAAACGCCGCTTTTCAGCCGATCGCCTCCACGCACGCACGGACATAGTCTCCTCCATGACCCGTCATCGCAGCCCCCCACCGACCGACCAGGCCGACGGCTTGCGGCGCATGTTCGCCGCCAGCCAGGCCGTGATCGTGCCGGTCGTCGCCAACCCGCACGTCGAGCACCACGGTGCCGTGCTGGCGCGGCTGGCGAGCGTGTTCGCCGAGCAGGGGCTCAACACGCTGGTGGTCGATGCCGCGGACACCGCGCCCGAACCCGGCGAGCTCGCCTTCATCGATCTGGGCGCCTGCGTCGAGCCGCTGTCGCCGCAGCTGGCCTACCTGGCCGCGCGCGGCCTGCCGATGCAGCACGTGGACACGCACGGCTCCTGCGCCAGCTTCATCCCGCGCATGATGAACGTGGTCTACGACGTCGACGTCGTCGTGATCCATACCGAGGCCCGTATCCTGGCCCGCATGCTGGGCGAGCGGCAGCTGCGTCCGGTGCTGCTGGCCTCCGGTGCCGGCGAGAGCCTGACCCACGCCTACGCCGCGCTCAAGCTGCTGGTGCAGCGCCTGGGCCTGATGAGCTTCGACCTGGTGACGCCCACGGTCAAGGGCCGCGGCCCGACGCCGGCCCAGATCACCAGTCGCGTGTCCGACTGCGCCGACCGCTTCCTGGGCGCCGCCATGCACGACTCGGCCGCGATCGACCCCGACATCGCCTTCGGCGTGGGCTCCGGCCCCGACCTGATGCGCCTGGCCGCGGCGCAGCTGCGCGCGTCCGAGCCCTCGCTTCCCGCCGCTGCCTCGACGCCTGTGCGTTCGGCCGCCGCGTCGCATCCCTACCTGTCCGCTTGAACAAGAATCTGGAGATCGCCATGTACACCGCCAAAGGCCAGCTCGACGCCAACGCGATGCTCAAGCAATACAGTCCCCTCGTGCGTCGCCTCGCGCACCAGATGATTGCCAAGCTGCCGGCCAACGTCGAGATCGACGATCTGATCCAGGTCGGCATGATCGGATTGAACGACGCCATGTCGCGCTTCGACAGCGAGCAGGGCGTGCAGTTCGAGACCTTCGCCACCCAGCGCATCCGCGGCGCCATGCTCGACGAGCTGCGCGGCAGCGACTGGATGAGCCGCGGCGGCCGCCGCCAGCAGCGCGAGATCGAGACCGCGGTGCACAAGCTCGAACAGAAGCTGGGCCGCGCGCCGCAGGAAAGCGAGATCGCCGAGGCCATGGGCATGTCGCTGACGCAATACCAGGAAGTGCTGGGCAAGGTGCGTGGCACGCAGCTGGTCTATCTCGAGGACATGTCCGGCGACGAGGGCGGCGACGACTACCTCGACCGCCACGTGTCCAACGAAGAGGCCAACCCGCTGTCGATGCTGCAGGATCACCGCATGCGCGAAGCGCTGGTCGAGGCCATCAAGAACCTGCCCGAGCGCGAGCAGTACGTGATGAGCATGTACTACGAGCACGACATGAACCTGAAGGAAATCGCGGCGGTGCTCAAGGTGACCGAGAGCCGCGTCTGCCAGCTGCACAGCCAGTCGATCGCCCGCCTGCGCGTCAAGCTGCGCGAGTGGTGATCCTCGGCTTGGCCGCGTGACGAAAGAGCCGCCTTGGGGCGGCTTTTTGCTTTGGCTCTTCGCCGAAGGCGGCTGACACGCCGGGCCAGTGCCGGAGGTGTCTGGCGCCACCTCGGATCGCGTCGGGGCACTTGCCGGAGGATGCGGCGCTGATCGCGATCCGAGGTGGGGCCTGACGCCGGTCGCGATCAGGATCGGCGCCAGGCACCTTCACGTTCGCGATGAGTATTTCCCGGTCGCCAGCGCCGCTGCGCGAACGAGAAGGTGCCAGGCACCTTGGTCCGCGCCTGCGATGCTTGTCGCCTCAGCGCGGCGGGGAAACGGGAGTCCCCGGCGCTTCGCCGCGCTCGCGCAACGCATGCTCGATACCCGCGATGACGCGGTCCAGCGCCAGCTCGAACGTCGAGTGGTGGGCCTTCTGGCGCATCGCCGGCAGCGCCTGTTTCAGGGCCGGGAAGCGCCCGGGAAACTGGCGGACGGCGGCGCCCACGCGTGAGCGGGGGATCGCGGCGCGGGCCGACTTGACGTGCAGTGCGTCATCGAGGAGCGTGATCGGATCGATCAGGAAGGTCATCGACAGCAGCACTTCGGCGGCCGCCTCCGCGCTGTAGCCGGCGCCCAGCATCACGGCGAGGATGGACTCGACCCATTGCAGCGCCGCGACCGAGGAATCGCGCTTGATCAGCAGGTAGCGTGCCAGGCCGGGGTAGCGCAGGAACAGCTCCTGGTATCGCAGGATCAGGCTGCGCAGCTGCAAGGACCAGGGCTGCTGCGGGTCAGGCCGCGGCATCTCGGACAGGATGCGTTCGGCGCAGTGCTCGAGCAGTTCGTCCTTGTTCTTGACGTGGTGGTATAGCGCGGTCGGGGTGACCTGCAGTTCCTCCGCCAGCTGGCGCATCGAGAGCCCCGCCATGCCGTCCTTGCGCACGAGCATCAGGGACGTCGAGACGATGACGTCGAGCGTCAGCAGATTGCGGGCGGTGCGGGTCCGGATCGTGATGGGCATGGTGTCGGCGATGCCGGGCAAGGGCTGGGTCGAGGTCGGCACCAGCTTAACGGCTCTCGGCCAGCGCAGGGACGCGGGCGGGCGCCGGCCGGGACGCCGGCTCGCCTCCTGGCAACAGGAAGCGCGAAAGCGCCGGGATCAGGATCAGCGCGCCCACCATGTTCCACAGGAACATGAAGGTCAGCAGGATGCCCATGTCGGCCTGGAACTTGATCGGCGAGAAGGCCCAGGTGCACACGCCCGCTGCCAGCATGCAGCCGACCAGGCCGACCACCTTGCCGGTGAACTGCAGCGCGTGGCGGTAGGCCGACGGCAGGCTGTACCCGGCGCGCAGGCAGGCCAGCTGAACGCTGAGGATGTACAGCGCGTAGTCCACGCCGACGCCGACGCCCAGTGCGATGACGGGCAAGGTGGCGACCTTGACGCCGATGTCCAGCATCACCATCAGCGCCTCGCACAGCACCGAGGTGATGACCAGCGGCACCAGCGCCACCAGCACGGCGCGCCAGCTGCGGAACGTGATGAAGCACAGCAGCACGACGGCACCGTACAGCACCATCAGCATGGTGGTGTTGGCGCCCTTGACGACGATGTTGGTCGCCGCCTCGATGCCGGCGTTGCCGGCCGCCAGCAGGAAGCGGCGGTCGCCCGAGTCGTGCTGCCCGGCGAAGGTCTCCGCGGCCTGCACCACGCGCTCCAGGGTCTCGGCGCGATGGTCGGCCAGGCTGGCGATCACCGGGGTCAGGGTGCAGTGGCTGTCGCCCAGTTCGGGGCGGTAGGCCTTGAGGTTGTCGATCGCCGTGTTCAACGCCGACGGGTTGCGTGGCAGCGCGGTGAACTTCGGATTGCCTTCGTTCTGGCCGGCCAGGAAGACACGCACCTCGCCCGCGGCCGAGGTGGTGGCCTGCACGCCCGGCAACTGGCGCAGGGCGAGCTCCAGGCGGTCGGCCTCGACCAGGGTCTCGTAGGTCTGGCAGCCGCCGGCGGCGGTCTCCTGCAACACCGCGAACTGGTCGTTCGACAGGCCGTAGTGGGCCGTCAGGAAGGCGGCATCGCGGTTGTAGCGCGAGTCGGCGCGCAGCTCGGGGGCGCCGGCCTGGATGTCGCCGATCTTCAGGTGGCGGCTGATCGCGAAGCCGCCGCCCGCCAGCAGCGCCGCCACCAGCAGCGCCGCGACCGCCGGCCCGGTGCGCGTGAACTGCAGCAGCCATTCCCAGGGCGCGCCCAGCGTCGCGCCGGCGCCGTCCCGCTCGATGCTGCGGCGCGCGGCGGCCGGACTGACGCCGGTGTACGACAAGGCCACCGGCACCAGCACCAGCTTGGTGAAGATCAGCACGCCCACCCCCAGGCTGGTGGCGATGGCCAGGTCCTGGATGACCGGGATGTCGACGATCATCAGCACCGCGAAGCCGACCACGTTGGTGATGAGCGCGGCGAGGCCGGCCATGAACAGGCGCCGGAAGGTGTAGCGCGCGGCGACCAGCTTGTCGGTGCCGCGGCCGATGTCCTGCATGATGCCGTTCATCTTCTGCGCGCCGTGGGACAGGCCGATCGAGAAGATCAGGAACGGCACCAGCACCGAGTACGGATCGAGCACGTAGCCCAGCAGCTGCAGCAGCCCCAGCAGCCAGACGACGCCCAGCAGGGCCGCGCCCACCAGCAAGGCGGTGCTGCGCAGGCAGCGTGTGTAGGCGAGCACGAACAACGCGGCGATGGCGACGGCCGCCGCGAAGAATCCGGCGATGCGGCCGATGCCGTCGATGAGGTCGCCCACCAGCTTGGCGAAGCCGACGATGTGGACCTTGATGTGGTCGTTCTCCAGCGAACGCAGCCTGGCCTCGAGCCCGCGCGAGAAGTCACCGTAGTCCAGCGGCTGGCCGGTCTCCTGGTTCTTCTCCATCAGCGGGATGGCGATCAGCGTCGAGCGGAAGTCGTCGGCCACGAAGCTGCCGACCAGGCCGGCGGCCAGGATGTTGGCCTTCAACTGCTGGTTCGATGCGGCCGAGCCGTCCCAGCTCTCGGGCATCACCGGGCCGCCGCGAAAGCCCTCCTCGGTGACTTCCGTCCAGCGCAGGCTGGGTGTCCACAGGCTGCGCATCCACGAGCGGTCGACGCCCGGCATCAGGAACGCGAGGTCGTTGGCCTTGCGCACCGCCTCCAGGAAGTCCTTGTCGTAGATGGTGCCGCGCGTGTTCTCGAGCACCACGCGCACCGAGTTGCTCATGCCGCGCAGCGCCTGCTGGTGGCGCAGGAAGTTCTGGATGTAGGGCTGCGAGCGCGGGATCATCCGCTCGAAGCTCGCGTTGACCCGCAGCCGGGTGGCATGCAGGCCCAGCAGCAGGGTGGCCAGCGCGCACAGCAGCAGCACCACGCCACGATGATTGAAGATCACGCGTTCTAGCCAGATGCCGCTGCGGGCGTCGAAGTCGGCGCGCTGCCGGATCACCGGCATGTCGGCCGCGGGGTTGATGTCGACCTTCATGTCGTCGGTCCTAGTCGCGCAGCGCGGTGGTCTGGATGCCGCCCGAGCCCACCAGCACGATGTCGCGCCCGGCCGCGGCGACACCGGCGAAGGTGGAGGCCCGCACGCCGTCGACGCTGTGGAACGACGTGCCGTCGTCGGCGCTGATGCGCACGTCGCCGCCCTGGCTGACGAGCAGCAGGCGGCCGTCGTCGGTGCGCGTGGCGGCGGTGATGCTGGTGCCCACGCCGGTGTCCAGTCGTTGCCAGCTGCGGCCGGCGTCGCGGCTGCGGTAGGCCGCGCCCTTCAGGCCGTAGGCGATCAGCGAATCGGCGCCGCCGACCAGTCCGAACAGGCTGCCCTTGAAGCCGGTGTCCAGCGCCGTGAAGCGGCCGCGGTCGGCGTCGAACCGGAAGACCGTGCCCTTCTCGGAGGCGATGTACAGGACGCCGGCGATCCGCTGCACCGCGAACAGGTGGCGGAACTCGGGGTTGTCCAGTTGCTCCATCGCCGATTGCCAGCTGGCGCCGCCATCGTGCGTGACCAGCAGCAGGCCGAACGGGCCGCACACGTAGCCGCTGCGCTCGTCGTCGAACCAGGCGTCGAGGAAGGGCTGCTCGGGGCCGTTGGCGAAGTCCAGCTGCACCTGCTCCAGGAACGGCTGCGCCGTCTTGTGGCCGCCATCCACCAGGGCCTGGAAATGCGCCGCCAGCAGCCTGGCCGCCATGCGGCCGTCCAGGCGCCGGCTCCAGCTGGCGCCGGCGTCGTCGCTGTGCAGCACGACGCCGCCATGTGCGGTGATCCAGCCGCTGGCCGGCGTCGGAAAGCGCACGGACACCAGCTCGGTGCTCACCGGCACGCGCGCCGGCGTCCAGTGGCGGCCGTGGTCGTCGGAGGTCAGCACCTGCCCGTTCAAGCCCGCGGCGACCAGCCGGCTGCCCGCGCGGGCCACCGCCAACAGTGGCAGCCTACCGGGCGAGGCCAACAGCGGCGCCGGGGCGTCGAGCGGGTCGAGATAGGCGTTGTGCGCCGCGGGCCGGCACAGGCACGCTACGGCCGCCAGCAAGCCGGACAGGGCGAGCACCGTCAGCGGTGATCGCAGGAAGGGGCGGCCAGGGCGCATCGCGGCTCGGTTCGCTTTCAGCGGTACCCGCTGGCGGCCAGGGCTTCCGGCGAGAAGTAGTTCGGCGGCAAGGGGTCGCGCTTGTGCCAGCCGGTCATGCCCGGCTCGACCCAGCCCGACAGCGAGTAGGCCGACTTGGCATGGTCGTAGAAGACCTGGGCGTCCTGGCGCGGAATGCCGGTCTCCTGCGCGACGTACAGCGGCCACACCGACGAGCGATACAGCTTGCCGGCCTGGTCGAAGGCTTCATAGAGCGCGA
>JBJMWF010000234.1:0-9023 GCA_045810265.1 Vitreoscilla sp.
AGACAGAGTGGTCTACCTGGCGGTCGGAGTCTATGCCAGGCGGCGCCGGCATGTGGCAGAGCAAGGTGCCTGGCATGCTCTCGTTCGCGTTGCGATGCCAGCCAGCGAGATGCCGTCTTCGCGGACGAGAGCGTGCCTGGCGCCGATCCCATCGGGGCCGGTGTCAGGCACCGCACCAAATCGCCGGCCGACTTCGATCCCGATGGTGACACCAGTGGCGGCGATCCGATGCGATGCCAGACACCTCCAACACCGGCCGACGTAACATGCTCGGCCCGAACCCGCCTGCCGCATCGCCATGCCCTTCATGACCAAGACCTCGCTCGCCCTGCTGCTGGCGGGCCTGCTGTCCGCCAACGCCTTCGCCGCGCCCTCGACGCATGACCGCCTGACGGCGCTGGCGCAGGACATCGTGCAGACCAGCGCGCGCCAGAACCCGATGCAGGCGACCTACCTGGGCATTCCGGGCATGGACGGCGACCTGCCCGTGCCGAGCGAAGCGGCGCGCGCCGCGCATCTGGCGCGGCTCAAGACGTGGAGCACGCAGATCGACGCGATCAAGGCGGGCGCGGGCTCCGGCCTCTCGCTGGTCGATGCCGACGATGCCAAGCTGCTGCGCGCGCAAATCGACGAGGAGCTGGATGGCCTGCTGGTGCGCCAGACGGACCGCAAGGACTACGCGGCGCCGGCGCTGAGCCTGGTCGGCGCCATCTACACGCAGTTCCTGCACCTGCCGATTCCCGGTCGCGACGACGCGTCTGCGGCCGATCTGCACCAGGCCTGGATCGACATCGTCTCCCGGCTGGAGAAAGGGCCGGCCTTCATCGAGGCCGGCCAGAAGCTGGTGACGCATCCGGGCAAGCTCTACGGCATGGCCGGCGGCAAGCAGATCGCCGGCGCGCCCGACTTCCTCGGTGGCGCGCTCACCGACGCCGCCAAGGAGCAGCTCGCCAGCGATCCCGCGACGTTGCAGCGCTTCACCGCGGCGCGCGACGCCGTGTTGGCGTCGCTCACCCGGACCAACGCCTTCATCAAGGCGCACGTCGACGCCTGGCCCGAGAACTTCGCCATGGGCCGCGCCGCCTACCAGCAGATGCTGCAGCGCGAGCAACTGCTGCCGTTCACGGCCACCGACGTCGAGGGCATGGCGCGCGACGAGCTGGCGCACGGCTGGGCCGAGGAGGCGTGGCTCAAGTCGCTGGCGGCCACTCGCAAGACCTCGTTCGGCCCCGAGACCGGCGGTGGCATGGCGCCGACCGGCCCCGCGTTGATCGACTACTACCGCGATCGCATCGCGCAGCTGCGCCAGTTCGTCGCCGACCAGGACGTCGTCACGCTGCCCGACTGGCTGGGGTCGATCCAGGTCGTCGAGACGCCCAAGTTCCTGCAGCCGGTGTCGCCGGGCGCATCGATGGAGTCGCCGCGGCTGTTCGCCAAGGCCAACAACGGCTACTACTTCATCACGCCGCCGGAGTCTCTGAAGGAAGCCGCCGAGCGCCTGGACATGAACGAGGACTTTGACCGCGACCGCATCCTGTCGACCGCTGCCCACGAGGCGATGCCCGGCCACTTTCTGCAGCTGTCGATCGCGCGCCGGCATTCGGACTACATCCGCAAGATCCAGGGCTCCGGCGTGTTCGCCGAGGGCTGGGCCTTCTACGGCGAGGAGATGTTCGTGCGGCTGGGGCTGTACGGCGACGACCTCGACGCGCGGCTGTTCACCGCGCGCTGGGAACGCGTGCGCGGCGCGCGCGTGGTGGTCGACGTCAAGCTGGCCAGCGGTGAATGGACGCTGGCGCAGGCCGCGAAGTTCTTCGAGGAGCAATCCGGCTTCACCAAGTCGGCGTCCGAGGCGGCGGTGGCCGGTTATGCGCTGCGCCCGGGCTACGTCATCGCCTACACGGTGGGCCGACTGCAGCTGGAGCAACTCCTGTCCGAATACCAGCACCGCATGGGCGAGCGCGGCTCGCTGCGCGACTTCCATGACCGCCTGCTGTCGTACGGCTCGACGCCGTTCGCCGTGGTGGCCCCCGAGCTGCTGGCCGATCTGGACAAGCCCGCCACCGCGGTGCGCGCCGTCGCCAACTATTGATCCGTCGAGCGGCGAGGGCGCCGTCGCTCGGGGCGCCATTTCTGCAGCTCGTCGCAACGCTTGCCCGCCGCCGCCCGGTGGCTCGCATGATGCCGGCATCCCGACCACCGCGGAGATCACATGCCGGCTCTCGTTCCCAGGCGCAGCCGCGCCTCGAAGTGGCTCCTGCTGGCCATGGGCCTGGCCGCATCTGCGGTGGCGCAGGCCGGGCCGGACGTGTCCGGCCGGTGGGAAGGGGTGGCCGACATCCCGGGCCGTCCGCTGCGCCTGGTCGTCGATCTGGACCGCGACGGGCAGGGCGCCTGGCAGGGCTCGGCGATCCTGCCCGGTCGCGGTGTCAAGGGCGCGCCGCTGGACGCACTCGCCGTCGACGGCTGCGAGGTGCGCTTCGCGCTGACCGCCGCCTTCCTCGGCGGCGACACGCTGCAGCCCAAGGTGGCGCTCGCCTGCCAGGCGGACGGCTCGCTCGCCGGCACTTTCGCGCTGGGTGGGCGCAGCACCGCGGTCGCCTTGCATCGCAGCGGCGCGGCCCAGGTCGACCGGCCCGCTGCCGGCGGCGTCATCAGCCCGGCTCTTGTGGGACGCTGGACGGGTCGTTACGAGCTCGGCGGCGTGCCGCGCGAGGTCACGCTCACGCTCGGCAACCGCGACGGCAAGGGCGGCGGGCAACTGGTGATCGTGGGCAAGCGCACGACCACGCTGGTGGTCGACCAGGTCACGCAAGGCCGCGAGTTCGTCATGCTGCGTGCCAGCGCTGCGGACTTTCGAATCGAAGGCCGCTTCTCGCCGGAGCAGGGCATGATCGACGGCGGCATCGCGCAAGGGCCGTTCGAGGCGGCGATCGTGTTGCGGCGCCAAGCGGCCGCGGGGGAGAAGACATCGTGAGGGTCCTTGCGCTCATGCTGGTGGCTCTGCTTCCGTTCACGTCCAGCGCCGCTCACGCCCAGGAAATGTTCCGCGGCGATGCCGCGCATCACGGCGCGACCTCGGCGACGGCGCCGCGCGCCTTCCATCGTGTGAAGTGGGTGTTTCCCACGGGCGGGCGCGTCGTCTCGTCGGCCGTCTGGCGCGATGGCACGGTGCTGTTCGGCAGCGACGACGGCAACGTCTACGCCGTCGAGGCGGCCAGTGGCCGCCAGCGCTGGATGACGCATACCGGCGGCCCGGTGGCGTCGACGCCGGCTGTGTCCGCCGACCGCGTCTTCGCGGTCAGCTACGACGGGCGGCTCTACGCTCTCGACCTGCACACCGGCGAAGTGCTGTGGAAGTTCGCCACCGAGGGCGAGCGCCGCTTCGAGGCCAAGGGACTGCACGGCATGCAACCGCGCACCCAGACCTTCGCCGACATGTACGACGTCTATCTCTCGAGCCCTCTGGTGGTCGACGGCAAGGTGGTCTTCGGCAGCGGCGACGGCCACGTCTATGCGGTCGATGCGATCAGCGGCAAGCTGGCCTGGAAGTTCGCCACTGGCGACGTGGTGCATGCGTCGCCGGCCTACGCCGACGGGCTGGTGGTGGTGGGTAGCTGGGACGGCCGCCTGTACGCGCTCGACGCGAAGACCGGCGCCCAGCGCTGGGCCTTCCAGGCTGGCCTCGATCCCTTGATCCACAACCAGCAGGGCTTCCAGTCCTCCGCAGCCATCGCCGACGGCGTGGTCTACGTGGGTTGCCGCGACGGGCACCTGTACGCGGTCGACCTGCACACCGGAGCGCCCAAGTGGAACGTGGACACCGAAGGCAGCTGGGTCAACAGCTCCCCGGCGGTGGCGCAGGGCCGGGTGTATTTCGCGACTTCGGACACCGCCCGCTACCAGGTCGTCGACGCGGCCACCGGCCAGCCCGCGCAAGCGGTGGGGTCGACCCAGGCCTACGTCTTCGGCTCGCCCACCATCGCCGGAGACACCGTGCTGGTGGGCGTGCTCAACGGCACGCTGCAGGCGCGTGACCGCCTCGACGGCCGCGTGCTGTGGGAGTTCCGCACCGATGCCGCGAAGGCCAATCGCGATTGGGTGCTGTCGGCGGACGGCCGCTTCAATGCCGGCCTGTTGTTCCCGTCGTCGTGGGGCGAGGTGTCGGCCGACGGCGCGCGCCGCCAGGAGAGCGTCGGCTCGTTCTTCGCGACGCCGCTGGTGGCCGACGGTATCGTGTTCATCGGCAGCGCGGACTCGAACGTCTACGCGATCGAGTAGGTCACTTCGGCGCAATCGCCGTGTCGGCCGGCGGCAGGCCTTCCAGCTGCCGCACGTAGCGGGTCGCGATGGAGCCGTGCGACAGCATGCGGTCGCGCACGGCCTGCATGTCGCCGCCCATCTTCGCCTGCAAATCATGCGCCAGCGCGAGCTGCTCCTGCACGCCCACGAAGTAGGTCGACAGCTGGCCGGCGGACATCTGGGCACGCCGCCACTTGCCCGCGGCCTCGCCTTCTTCCTGGTAGCCGGTGTCCATCATCAGGTGCCTGGCCTCGTCCTCGGTCATGTGGCCGGCGTGGATCTTCTGGTCCAGGATCGCGTTGATCGCCACGCGCAGCCGGATCTTGAGCTGCTCCATGCGCGTCTCCTCGCCGCCCCAGCCGGCCTCGGCCATGAACTGCTCCGCATAGACAGCCCAGCCTTCGATGAAGGTGCCCGAGCCGGTCATCGCGCGCACCAGCGTCGGCGTCTTGACGGTGCTGGCGTGCGCGCCCTGCAGGTAGTGGCCCGGCATCGCCTCGTGCGCGGTGATGTCGCGCAGTTCGGCGCTGTTGTCCTCGCGGTATTGCGATTCGACGCGCGCCGGCGACCAGTCGGCCGGCGTGGGCGAGATCGCATAGAAGGTCTCGCCGTTCTTGTCCAGCGGGCCGGCCCAGTCGCAGAAGGCCGTCGCCTGGCCGCGCTGGAATTCGGGCATCACGATGACCTTGATCGGCCGCTGCGGCAGCGACACCAGCCTGTGCTCGCGCACGAAGGCGGTGGCCTTGTCGAGGTCGTCGCGCGCTTCGCCGACGATAGTGTCGTTGCTCGGATGCGTGTCGGCGATCTTGTCGAGCACCGCGCGCACGATCACGCGGCCGTCGACGCCGTCGGTGGGCTTGTCCGGGAACCAGCGCTTGTACAGAGGCAGCGCGGTCTCCTCCATCGTCTTTTGGGTCAGCTTCAGGTCCGTTTCGGCGCGGGCGAGGATCTCGTCGGCGCTCAGGTCGGAATCGAGCGAGAACTTCAGGCGCTGGTCGAAGTGCTCCTTGCCGAAGCGGAACTCGCCGTCCGAGCGCGGCAGCAGCGTCTTTTCCAGCCACACGCCGTAGTCTTTCAGCGCGGCGATCGCGCGGGCGCGGGCGGGCGCGAGCACGGCCTTCATCTCGGGCGCGTCCTTGATGAAATCGTCCAGGTCGTCCTGCACGAACGAGATCGCGCCCTTGTTCTGGCCGATCGCGGTTTCGGTGAACACGCGCGGCGGCCGCTGCAGGTTCTGCTTGGCCGCCGCGAGCAGCCTGGGCAGCGCCTGCAGGCGCAGGTTGGCGTCGGCCAGGCGTTGCCTGATCGGCGCGAAGTCGCGCGCCAGCAGCACATAGACGCCCTGGGTGGGCGAGTAGTCGGTCGCTTCCCAGGTGTAGCTCCTGAGTACCTCGATGTCGTAGAGGCGGGCGCGCAGGTCGTTCTCGAGGATCTGGCGATCGACGGCATCGTCGGCGGGCAGCTTCGACGGCGGAATCGCCTGCAGGATGTCCAGCGTCTTGCGATAGAGCTTGCGGTCGGCAGCGATGCCGGCTGCGGACAGGTCCTGGCTGCGACGGTCGAAGCGGTGGTCGCCCAGCTGCGTGGCCTCTTCCGGATGCGTGGCCAGGTAGTGCTCGTAGAACTCGTGCACCACCTGCTCGAAGCGGTGCGTGACCGCGGGGTCGGGCGCGGCCTGGGCGCTGGTGGAGGCGAGCAGCGCCAGTGCGCCGCACAGCGCCAGGGACAGCTTGGAGCGGGAGAGATTCATCGTCGACGTCCTTGAAACGAGGCTGCGAGTATGCAGGGTGGGTGCCGGAGGTGTCTGGCATCGGCTCGGATCGCGAACCTCTGTCGCCGGAGTGCGCAGCACTGAACGCGATCGAGGCGGTGCCTGACGCCGGCTCCGTTCGTGATCGGCGTCAGGCACGCTCACGTCCGCGAAGAACGGGTCCCGCTGGCCGGCTTCGCAGCGCGGACGAGAACATGCCAGACACCTCCGTCCCAGGAGGCCCGCGCCAAGGGCGGCAGCGTGGCAGGGGTGTCAAACCACCGCGAAGCCCGCTTCCAGGTCGGCCTTGAGGTCGTCGAGCGCCTCGATGCCGACGGACAAGCGGATCAGCGTGTCGTTGATGCCCAGCGCCGCCCGCTGCTGCGCCGGGATCGACGCGTGCGTCATGATGGCCGGATGCTCGATCAGGCTCTCGACGCCGCCCAGGCTCTCGGCCAGCGCGAACAGGTGCACCTTCTCGAGGAAGCGGCGCGAGCCCGCCAGGTCGGACTTCAGGTCCATCGAGATCATGCCGCCGCCGCCACGCATCTGGCGCCTGGCCAGCGCGTACTGCGGATGGCTCTCGAGGCCGGGGTAGTGCACGCGCGCCACCTTGGGATGCGCCTCCAGCCACTGCGCCAGCGCGAGCGCGCTCTGGTTGTGGCGTTCCATGCGGATGGCCAGCGTCTTGACGCCGCGCAGCGCGAGGAAGGAGTCGAACGGGCCGGCGATCGCGCCGACGGCGTTGTGCAGGAAGGCCAGCTGCTCGGCCCACGCCGCCTGGCGCGGCTCGTTGCCGATCACCGCGATGCCGCCGACGACGTCCGAGTGGCCGTTGAGGTACTTGGTCGTCGAGTGCACGACGATGTCGAAGCCGAGTGCCAGCGGGTTCTGGCCCCAGGGGCTGGCAAAGGTGTTGTCGGCGACGGCGATCAGGTTCGCCTCGCGCGCAATCTTGGCGACAGCCTCCAGATCGATCAGCTTGAGCAGCGGGTTGGACGGCGTCTCGACCCACACCATCTTCGTGTTGGGCCGCAAGGCGGCGCGCACGGCCTGTGCATCGGACATGTCGATGAAGCTGATCTGCAGGCCCATGCTGCGCTTGCGCACGCGCTCGAACAGGCGGAACGAACCGCCGTACAGGTCGTCGCTGGCGATGATGTGCGCGCCGGCATCGAGCAGCTCCAGCACCGTCGACATGCCGGCCAGGCCCGAGGCGAACGCATATCCGCGCAGGCCGCCCTCGAGGTCGGCCACGCAGCGCTCGAGCGCCTCGCGCGTCGGGTTCTGGCTGCGCGAATACTCGTAGCCCTTGTGCACGCCGGGGCTGGACTGCACGTAGGTCGAGGTCTGGAAGATCGGCGGCATGATGGCGCCGGTCGACGGATCCGGGTGCTGGCCGCCGTGGATGACGCGGGTTTCGAAGCCGTGCTTCTGGGTGTCGTTGCTCATGGTTGTCTCGTCAAGAAAGCGTCTTGCGCAGGTAGTTCAAGAGGTCGAATCGCGTTATCAGACCATAGAAACCGTTCGCGTCGGCGACCACCGCCACCCAGCCTTCCTGCAGCGTGGTGATCAATGCCTGCAGGCCGGCGTCGGGGCGCAGCGTGCGCAGCTGGCGGTTCATCGCCTGGCGCACCGGCTGGCGAAAGCGCTCGGAGTCGCCGCTGACGTGCAGCAGCAGGTCGGACTCGTCCAGCAGGCCGGCGAGCTTGCCGTCCTGCAGCACCGGCAGCTGCGAGATGTCGGCCGCGCGCATGCGCTGGAACGCGGTCAGCAGGGTGTCATCGGGCGTCACGCTGATCACGGCCTCGTCGACCACGCGGCGCGAGATCAGGTCGCGCAGGTCGCCCACGGTGGAGCGGTGCAGCAGGCCCTGGTCGAACATCCAGCTGTCGTTGTAGACCTTGGACAGGTAGCGCGTGCCGGTGTCGCAGACGAAGGTCATGACGCGCTTGGGCGTGGTCTGCGCGCGGCAATGGCGCAGCGCCGCGGCCAGCAGCGTGCCGGTCGACGAGCCGGCCAGGATGCCTTCGCGCTTGAGCAGCTCGCGCGCCGTGCGAAAGCTCTCCTCGTCGTCGATGGTGTAGGCGGTGCGCACGTTCCTCAGGTCGGCGATGGACGGGATGAAGTCCTCGCCGATGCCTTCGACGGCCCAGGAGCCGGCCGCGCCGATCTTGCCGGTGGCGATGTAGTCGCACAGCACCGAGCCCTTGGGGTCGGCCAGCACGAATTCGGTCCCGGGCGAGACGCGCTCGAAGTAGCGCTTCAATCCCGTGAGCGTGCCGCCGGAACCGACGCCGCAGACGATGGCATCGACGCGATGGCCCAGCTGCTGCCAGATCTCGGGCGCGGTGGTGGTCTCGTGTGCCAGCGGATTGGCGGGGTTGTTGAACTGGTCGATGTAGTAGGCCTGGTCGCCCATCTCGCGGGCCAGGCGCGCAGCCATGTCCTGGTAGTACTCGGGATGGCCCTTGGCGACGTCCGAGCGCGTGGTGTGCACCTCGGCCCCGAGCGCCTTCAGGTGCAGCACCTTCTCGGACGACATCTTGTCGGGCACCACCAGCACCACGCGGTAGCCCTTGGCACGCGCCACCAGCGCCAGACCGAGACCGGTGTTGCCAGCCGTGGCTTCGAGCACGGTGCCGCCCGGCTTCAGGCGCCCGTCGCGCTCGGCCGTCTCGATCATCGCCAGGCCGATGCGGTCCTTGATCGAGCCGCCGGGGTTCTGCGATTCCAGCTTCATGAAGAGCTGGCAGCAGCCGGTGTCGAACTGCGTGATCTCGACCATCGGCGTGTTGCCGATGAGGTCGAGAACGGCGGGGCGGGCCGGGCGTGCGGCCGGAATCTGGACAGGAGTGGTCATGTCTCGTGTGGCGGCGTGTGGCTTGTGGCCCGGCCGCTCGTGGGTTGACGGTGGATGCAGGATAACGCGGCGCCAAATGCATTGGCCTCATGGCTTTATCCAATGCGG